>CAYUFW010000058.1:8434-26644 GCA_964443915.1 uncultured Pirellulaceae bacterium | reverse complement strand
CATGCCGGTGGTGCGTTGCACGCGGATCGTGCCCAGAGCCACGTGCGTGACGCTGATGTTGCGGCCGGCCATCATCAGGTTCTCCACGTTGCGGCTGTACAGACAGCGGAACGGGATCGCGTACGGCTTGATCGCCTTGGTCTTGGCGATGGAGCGGAACTCCTGACCTGGAAACTGCTTGCTGTTGCCGGGGTGCGGATAGTGCAGGTCCAAGCCCCATGTGGTCGTCACACTGGCGTCGGGGAACGGCCGCGGGGTTTCGATGTCCTGCTGGCACAGGACCACGTCGCCCAACAACCGGCGGCTCTCACGCTTGCCGCCGATGCAAGCCACCCAGGCCAGCCGCCGGTTGGCGAACTCGGCCCGGTGTCGGCTGTGGTTCTTCAGAAAGGCCCAGTTGCCGAAGGTTGCCCGCAAGGCGTGATCGCGAATCTGCTCGATGTCGCGGACCTGGTCGCAGTTCATGCCCGTTTCCCAATCCCAATCGCCGCGCGTGAGCTTTTGGCAGGTCTCCTCCGTGAACGGCAACGCCCACGGACATTCGGGGAACGGCGAGGCCTGCGTCTCGGTCACCGAATACCATTGGACCGACACGCCCATCACCAGTTGGTCGGCCTGCTCCGGCGCGAGCGACTCGCCCGTCTCGCTGCGGGGCTCGCGTCCCACGCGGTAATCGGCCCCCGCCAGGAACCCCAGGTTGCCGTCGCCCGTACAGTCGGCAAACAGCCGCCCGCGAAAACGGCGTTCGCGGCCCGTGACGATGCTTTGTCCGACGACGGCCGTGATCCGGTTGCCATCCTTTTCGGCCCGGACGACGCGGGTCGACAGGAACAGCTGCAAGTTCTTCTCGGCCTGCACGACGCGGAGTTTCCGTTCGTCTTCATAGTTGCTGGCCGGACCGGCGTTGTGCTGCTTTTTCTCCGGATGCGCCGCGATCACCGCCAGGATGCGTTTGCTCCGCGGCGAATCCGGGTCACGTTGGGCTTCCCACAGGGGCCAATGGCCCACGGGGCCGACCTCGTCCACCAGATCGCCCAGCCGCGGGTAAGGCTGCTGGTGGATCAGGCCCGACAGACCGACGCGGACCTCCGAGCTGTTGTTGCCGCCCAGCACGGGACGGTCCTGGATCAAGGCCACACGGCAGCCCAGGCGGGCCGCGCTGACCGCGGCGCAACAGCCGGCCATGCCCCCGCCGACGACCACCAAATCGAACTCGCCCGCGTCCTCCGGTTCCGCAGGCAGGCCCCGCGTCCGGCGGCGGAATTCCTCCAACGCCGCGCCGCCATTGGGCGGCACGAAGTCCGCGTCGGTGGTCAGCAGAATCGCATCGCAACGGCCGTCAAAACCGGTCAGATCGTGCAGCGCGAGCGACGCTGGCCCGGCGGACAGATCCACCGTGCCGCCCGCCTGCCAATGCCAGTCGGCGCCCTCGGTGCCGAACACCGTGTCGAGCGCGCGGCCGTTGACCCGCAACTGGAACTTGCCCGGAGCGCCGGGCGCGTTCCACGGCGCTACCCAATTCCGCGTGCGGACCAGCACTCGATAACGGCCCGCGGCCGGCACCTCGACCGGCGTGGTCGCGTCGGCCACCGGCACGCCCAGCCCATGAGCCAGCAGAAACGGCGAGCCCATCTGATCCATGGCCTGCTGGTCGATCGTCCAGCCGCCTCGTTGCGTGAAGCCTTCGGCCTCGATCAACACCTGGTGGCCCGACGCCGGCGGTGCGAAGAAAGCCAATGACATCGCGAGCAAGATGCGTTTCCTCATGGCTTGTGTCTCCCATCGGTGGCTGGTTCGCGGTCAACGTCAAACCCCACGGATCGCAAAGCCGTCCCACGGATGAATTCTCCCGGTCATTTCTCATCCGTGGGCCGGCCTTGCCGTCCGTGGGACTCTTCATCCGTGCTCTGGCCCTGCCATCCGTGCGAGGCAAGGCGATTCCTGGAATTCACTTCGGCAACGCCGTCTTGATGCGTTCCAGGCCCACGCCCAGGGTGGCGCGGGCGACGGCGTCGAGGGCCGCCTCGTTGCCGCGCAGGTGGATCGTGCGGTGCAGGTGCTCCAGGGTCTGCCCCGGCCCGAGTTCCGCCGCCGGCGAGGACGATTCCAGCTCGTAGAACGACCCCATTTTGCCGTCGTCCGTGTAGCTGTTGGCCACATCGCCGCTGAACGGATCTTCCTGCAGCTTCCACTGCGAATTGACGTACTTCTTGGCCCCCTCGGGCAGCGTGAACTGGACCACCGTCAAGACGCCGGCCTGGGCGTCATAGCTGCCCAGGATCGGTTGGCAGCGCGCGGGGCTGAAGCCGATCTTGCTGCGGTACCGGCCGTCGGCCCGGAAGAACACGGCCTGGTCCTCGGCCACCAGCCGCTCGGGCGGCACCTGGCCGAAGTAATCGGCGTTCACCTTCGGTCCCAACTTCGCCTCGTCCCCCGCGCGAATCGGGACGGCGACGGTGGTTTCCGGCGTGGCGTTGAACATGCCCAGGATCCAGATGGAAAGCAGACCCGTGCGCGGCGACCAAGCCGCGTCGCCGGCATTGCTCAGGCGATTGACCGATTCGTAGCCCACGAGGCTCACCCCTGCGGCGGGCGGCACGCCCAGTTTTTTCCAGACGGCATCGGCCGGCACGATCCGCACTTCGCGATCGACCTTGACGTCGAACTGGGTCCCCGAGTAGTTGGCCAATTGGATTCGCCGGCCAAACTGAACCCGGTCACGCTGCTGACTGATTACCTCAAACGGCTCGGTGTCCAGCGCGGCGGGGGTCTGCCAGTGCTCGAAATCAAACGGCACGCCTTTGGCAAAGAAAATCGCGAACTGGCCTCCCTCCGGGCCCATCCAGAAGCGGTCTTCGCCGCCAAAGGCGTTCATGTGCTTCAGGATCTTTGCGGAGGCGATCAAATCGCGGTTGATCCAGCCGTAACTGGGGCCTTCCGTTCCGGCATCCGTGCTGGTCATCACCCGCCCCTGCCAGGCTGGGACCACGGCCACTTGTGCTTGGCCGGCTTCGTCCGTCAGCAGCAAGACCGGCGTGTGTTTTTTCAGGAAGGCCACATCCTCGCCGAACTGGCCCGCCTGGACGCATTGGGCAACGACGATCGCCAGGAACATTCCCATCAACGCCTTCATGTTGTTTTCCCTTTCGCTGGTTCGTGGTTGGACATAACCGTCAGTTTTTCAACATCGCGGTTCGTTTGTCAATGCAGCAACGGCCAACTGCGGCTTGCACCGCTCGGTCGTTTCCGGTCTCGTCGCGCCGCCGTGGCCGACAAACCAAGATTGACGGAGCATTTGCGGCGCCCTGTGGCAGGACAGCGGACGGTTCGCATACAATACGCCCACAAATCTGTCGGGCTGGTGTGCATTGGGAAAGGACGGTAGAGGTATGCGACTGAAAGACAAATCGGCGGTGGTCGTCGGGGGGGGCACGGGGATTGGGCTGGGGATCGCGCGAGCGTTTGCGGCGGAGGGCTGCCGAGTGGTGATCGCGGGGCGACGGGAGGGCAAGCTCCGCGAGGCAGCCGCGGCGTGGCAGGGCGAGCCGCCGCTGTTGTGTCACGCGGTGGACGTAACCGATCGACAAAGCGTGGCCAGCTTATTCGACTGGGCCGACGAGCAGTTGGGGCGGATCGACATCCTGGTCAATTCCGCGGGAGTCAATATCCGAGGGCGATCGATGGCCGAGATGACGCCCGAACAGTGGGACGAGGTGCTGGCCATCAACGCGACGGGGGCCTACAACTGCCTGTACGCCGTGTTGCCTCAGATGCGGGCCCGCCGGGACGGCCTGATCATCAATATCTCGTCCATTTCCGGCAAGCGGGCCCTGACCCTGGGCGGGATCGCGTATTGCGCGTCCAAATTCGCCATGAGCGCACTGGGCACCGGGGTCTCCAACGAAGACGCTCGGAATGGTATTCGGGTGACCAATATCTTTCCGGGCGAGGTGAATACGCCGATCCTGGAGAAGCGTCCGGCGCCGGTCAGCGACGAGCGGAAAGCCGCCATGCTGCAACCGGAAGATCTGGGGACCCTGGCAGTGGCGATCGCCTGTCTGCCGCCGCGGGCGCACGTGCCGGAACTGATTATCAAGCCCATCGGCCAAGAATACGTCTGAGATCTGGCGTAATCCCTGCCCTCTTGCTACCATTTACACCGACTTTACAATCATTCGCTCGGAAAACGTATGCCGAGCGGCTTGGTCGCCTTGGCGGCGGAGGTAGAAGAACAAGAATCGGGTCACCTGGGAGCGATTTCGTGGGAACAAAGAAAACGGGAAAAGGTCGGCGGAAAATCGGTCGCAAGAAGCGGCGTATGCGGGCCCGGATTCGCCACCGCAAGAAATAGTCGCGGCGGCCGAGAAGGGGTCCCCCAATGTCGTCGCGGCATTCCGTGACGCGGACGGTCGGGCCATGCCGTGTCCGGGCTGCCGTCCTGGGTGCTCACATCTGGGCTGCGCGGCGCAGCGGGCCGAGGGATTCCAGCATGTCGTCGAGTGCCGTCGATGTGTCTTGGGCCACGATCAGGTGGTCGCCGGGGTACAGCGCGTAATCGTACAGCGGATTGACGTGCGCCTTGTTGTGGTCGTATTTGACATCCAGCTTGGCCCGCTGATCACCGCTGACCCGCATGACCTCGATGTTCATGCGGCGAAATCGCTGGACCAGCTTGGCTTTCTCCAACGCCTGCTGGACCGTGGCCCCGTTGTCGAACTGAAGTTGCGTCATTTCGGACTTCTTGCCGGCCGGGCGAATCTCCATGGTGATCGACGCCGTCGAGCCTGGTGCAGCCGTCGCAGTTGCCTCCGGCACCGGCAGGCTCTGGGTGCCGCCCGTATTCATGGCCGCGCAGCCGGAGAGCAGCAGAGCCGCCATCGCCGTCATGCCTATCTGCCAGAAACGATCCGTGTAGCTGTCCAGCACCATATCTGTGTCCTCGTGACTTCCTCCCGGCCAAGGCGGCTTGCTGGCACTGCTTGCACACCGGCAGCACTTACCTGGTTTGCCTAACCGGAACGGTCGTAAACAATCGTCACATTCGACCGCAGACTTGCGTGAAAAGCGAGATTTCGGCCAAATAGACAGAAGTTCTTCTCGGCCGGGAACTCACTTCGGCGAACGGTGGGCGTGAGCCCACCGGTTCCCGTGGTGCCACCAAGCCAACGCTCGGCGGAACGGGCGGGCTAACGCCCACCGTTCGCCGGGGGGGCGGCCACCGTTCGATTTCGTCCGGACAGTTTGGCACAGCGCAAGGCCACGTCGGCCGCCTCGAACAGAGCGTCGAGCCCGTCGGGAGGGAGGGCTGGCGAGAGCGCGAAGCCGATGCACGCGGTGACCTCGACATGCGGGGCTCCGTCGCAGGCAGATGTCCGCAGGGCTTCGAGATCGGCGGCGGCGGTGGCCGCGTTTCGTCCCTCCAGAAGCAAGGCGAATTCGTCGCCGCCCAAGCGGGCCACGAGGTCGGAGTCGCGGCGGGCCGCCGCCAGTCGGCGTCCGACATGTGACAGAATCTCGTCTCCGGCAATGTGCCCGAAACGGTCGTTGATCGACTTGAAGAAATCCAGGTCGAACAAGGCCAAGCAGACGGACGATGTGTCCCGCCCGCCGCGTGAGGCTCTGGCCCGCAGCTCCTCGTCCCAGGCCCGCCGGTTTGGCAAGCCGGTCAGCGGATCGGCAAAGGCCAGTTGACTCAGGGTCTGCTGCAACTGCCGGCCCCGGCGGCATTCGCGGCGCCAGCGGACCACTTCGGACAGCAACCGGCACGCCAGACGCAGTTCGCGCGGCGTCACATCCGCCGGGCCACGTCGCCCGATCCGGCTTCTCCGACGGTCACGACCCCGACGTCGTGCGCCAGCCATGCCCCCTGGAGTGCCTCGTTTGCCGGCGCGTCGCCGCCACCGAGGCCGCGATCTGCGACGATCACGTCCGGCGTCCGGTCGCGAGGCAATTGGCGCACGTCTTGCCAGACCTGCGTGTCGGCGTCCGCCAGGCACTGGCTCCACTGGCGAGCCCGCCCGGCATCGGCACTCAAGATCAGGATTTGGAGGGAGCGATTCATGGCAAGGGCTATTATACGCTCGCTTGCTTGCCACACGGCGGCCGATTGCTATACTCCAAGCAATTCGCCGCAATTGTCAGAGGAAGGAAAAGCTGTGAGCGCCACGCCTGCTGCCTCGGAGTTGGGACCGCTGCCCCGTTTTCCTGAGACCTGGCGCCGCCGCCACCTCTTGGGCTTGGAGGATCTCGCGGCGGACGAGATCCTCACGATCCTGGACACGGCGGCGGCCTTCAAAGCCGCGACCGGTGGTTTCCGGCGGAAGCTGGCCGAATTGCAGGGCAAGACCAGTGCGAACCTGTTCTTCGAGAATTCCACCCGGACGCGCAACAGCTTCTCGCTGGCCGCGCGGCGGCTGGGCGCGGACACCGTCGAGTTCGTCGCCTCGGGCAGCAGTTTGTCGAAGGGCGAAACGTTCATCGATACGGCCAAGAACATCGAATCCATGAACGTGGACGTGATGGTCATCCGGCACCACACGCCGGGGGCTCCGCACCTGTTGTCGCAGAACGTGCATTGCGGCGTGATCAACGCCGGCGACGGCGCCCACGAACATCCCACCCAGGGCTTGCTGGACATCATGACGATCCGCGAGCACGGGCGGCGGTTCGAGGGCCTGACGGTCGCCATGGTGGGAGACATTGCTTACAGCCGCACCGCTCGATCCAACATCTGGGGTCTGAAGAAACTGGGCGCGCACGTGATCGTCTGCGGGCCCTCGACCCTGGTCTCGCGGCGGTGGGAGGAATTGGGCGTCGAGGTGGCGTACAGCTTGGACGAGATCCTGCCGCGCTGCGACGTGCTGAACCTGTTGCGGATCCAGTTCGAGCGGCAGCACACGCGGCCGTTCCCTTCGGTCCGCGAATATGCTCTGTTGTTTGCGATGAACCGCCAGCGGATGGCGCGGGCCAAGCCCGACATCCTGATTATGGCCCCCGGGCCGATCAATCGCGGCGTCGAGATCACGCCCGATGTGGCGGACGGGCCGCAATCGGTGATCCTGGACCAGGTGACCAATGGAGTCGCCGTCCGCATGGCGGTCTTGTGGCTGGTGGTCGGGGCGGCAGCGCGGGCGTGAGAGCCGGCATGGGCACTCTGCTTGACTATCTCCGTTTGCTGCGCATCGCCAACGTGTTTACGGCGCTGGCCGATGTGATGATGGGTTACGTGCTGGTTCAGCACCAGCTGGTGCCCGTCGGGCCGCTGCTTGGCTTGCTAGCGGCTTCGGCGCTGCTGTACTCCGCCGGCATGGTGCTGAACGACGTGTTCGACGTGGACGTCGACCGGCGTGAGCGTCCCGAGCGGCCTCTGCCGGCCGGGCGGATTTCGCTTCCGACCGCGCGGATTCTAGGTTTCTCGTTGCTGCTGGCCGGTTTGGCGGCCGGCTGGGGGACGGCGGTGGCGGCCCAGGTGCCGGTCTGGCGGAGCGGGATGCTGGCGACGTTGCTCGCCGCGAGCATCTTGGCGTACGACGGCGGGATGAAGGCCACTCGGCTCGGACCGCTGACGATGGGCGTCTGCCGCTTCTTGAACGTGCTGCTGGGGGCGAGCAGCGGGGCCGTGGCCTTGAGCGGAGGCGAGTTCCTCGGCTACCCATCGTACGTTCTGGTGGCCGCTGCCGGCCTGGGCTTGTACGTCGCGGGCGTGACGTGGTTCGCGCGGCGCGAGGCCGAGTCAAGCGTCGGCTGGCACTTGGCCGGCGCGATGCTGGTCATGTTGGGCGGCATCGCTCTGCTGGGGCTGCTGCACGGCAGTTTTCCGCCGGGCGTTCGTCCCACGCTGCCGGACCGTTGGTGGTGGATCATGTTGGCCCTGCTGGGTTTGCCCATCGCGCGGCGTTGCGTCACGACCGTGGCGGACCCCACGCCGGAACGCGTCCAATTGGCGGTCAAGCACTGCCTGTTGTCCATTATTGTCCTGGATGCCGCCGTGACATTCTTGGCGAGCAGTTGGTATGATGCGGTAGTGGTGCTGGGCCTGTTGCTGCCCGCCGTGCTTCTGGGCCGCTGGGTGTACTCGACGTGAAGGGTCAACCATTCCCGAGTGCGTGTGTATGACTGTTGACAAGAATCGTCCTCTGCTGCGGATGTTCAACGTGCCCAACGCGCTGACGATGGCCCGCTTGGTGCTATCGATCGTCGTGTTTGTGCTCGTGCCGCGCGGCTGGTACCACTCGGCGCTGTGGGTGTTCATCGTCGCCGCGTCGACCGATTGGGTCGATGGCTACTGGGCGCGGCGGTTCCATCAAGTCACGCAGCTGGGGCGGATCTTCGATCCGTTCGTCGACAAGATCATCGTCTGCGGCTTGTTCATCTTTCTGGCGGCGAAGGAGAATTCCGGGATTTCCGCCTGGATGGCGGTGGTCGTGGTGGGGCGAGAGTTGCTGGTCACGGCGCTCCGCGGGTTCATCGAACAGAGCGGCGGCGACTTCTCCGCGAAAATGTCCGGGAAACTGAAAATGGTCTTTCAATGCCTCGCGGGCGGGTTCAGCTTGGGCCAATTGATGTACGACGACGGCACGGCGCCGCATTGGCTGCAAGCGATCGTGTGGCCCGATTGGATGACGGTCCTCGTGCCCGTGATGGTCTGGCTGGCCGTGCTGTTGACCATCTACTCCGGCCTGCAGTACGTCGTCGCCGCGACGAAGTACATCGTTTCACGGACCGATACCTGATGCATTCGGGAACGCTCAAGAGTCGTCGTCCTGGGCGGATGGCGGGACCACACACCCCGTGATTGCTCTTGGGCTTCGCTTTCGGCCGCACGCAGACGCCGGGCCATGGCTTCGGAATCGTCGGGAAACGTCGAGACGAAGGCCAAGCCGGCGCGGACCAGTTCCTCGTTCAGCATCCGGTCGTCGACGAACACATAGGCCAGGTACCGGTCGTACTGGTCCAATCGCCGTTTGTCAAACCGCAGTCGGACCGCGCGCCCGGCAACGAACTTCCTGGTGAATTCCGCCGCCTCGGGGCCCCAAGGCTCGACGGGGTGATCCGGCTTGACGCTCTCCGGGCAATCGATGCCCAGCAGCCGCACGCGGATTTCGCGGATGCGGCCGTGTCCGGTGGACGCCTGCCGGCGAACGACCAGCGTGTCGCCGTCCACGACGCGGATCACCTCGTACGTACCTTCGGGCAAAGGCGGTTCGCGGACCGGATGGGGGACGTCGCGCCAGCGGTCACACCCCCAGCGGGCGAGCACCAGAATGGCGACCATCGCCGCCGCCAGCCAAGCCCGCCGGGGACGGCGGCGGAAGCTCCTGCGCCGGCCGAACATGAGCGATTCCTGCGCCGTCAGTTGGAACTGAAGCCGACGATCAAGGCGGATTCCACGCCCAACGGATCTTGCATGAACCTGCGGTAGCAGTCCGAGCAGAGGTCGAACCGCAGTTGCTGAGGCGTGTCATCCAGCAACGAGTCCTCGTCGTCCAGGTCCAGCGACTGCAGCATCTCGTCGATTTCCAGCAGTTCGTCGCGGTCGTCGTCCAGTTCGTCGTTGGGCAAGGGGTCGAGGACGGCTTGCGCTTCGAGGCGCACCACGTACCGGATCTCTTTGGCTGGGTCAATCATCCGTCGGCAGCGGTCGCATGAATAGTGAATCATCTGACTTTCCTTCGAGTGACGGCGATAGGATCGGGATCCGTCCGGGCCTCCTCTCCCAGCCATTTCCCACTTGCATCGTAATCCCCGTCCCCACGTGCTGGCAAGTCGAGTTGCGAAAATTCTGTTCGCCGCCTTTCCACAAATAGCTCGCTTCTTGTCAACCAGCCGCTTGACGGCGATGTCGCTGTTGCCATTTGTCCAGGAACGGTCGCCGTTTGGCCTCGCTAGCGATCCCCTCCCACGAGTCACGAAGCGACCGCTTCGGCGGCTAGATAGCCACGCTCCGGGAACAGTTGCTGTTCCTTCAGCGCGGCCGTGACCGGCTCGATCAGGTCGCGCGGCAGGCGAATGCCGCCGTGCAGGACGGGCGGGGGTTGTCGTGCGGCGTCGGGACCGTAGGCCAGCACGTGATCCAGCAGCTTGTTGGCGTTGGTGAAGGGGTTTCCCGCCGAGACGCCGGCGACGATCTCGAAGCAGCGGGACACCACGCGTTCGATGCGGTGGGAGAGAGCGTCGGCTTCCTCGCGCCGCCCGGCGGCCGCGAGTCGCTCGAGCTCGGCCAGCTGTGGAGCGAAGTTGTTGGCGGAACTGAGCAGCAATCCGTCGTACGGCCCGCCGGCCGATTTGAGCCAGCGGCTGTAGCCGCCCTCGGCGCCCCGGACCAGGAACACGCCGCCCGGATCGATGCCGGCGCGGGCGATCCAGTCCTGGCCGCTGGTGTCTTTCAGCAGGTACAGATTGGGGTACCGCTCGACCAGTCGCAGGAACGTGGCCGGCGAGAACTCGTTCCCGGTCACCTGCGGCAACTGGTACAGCGCCGTCGGATGCTGCAACTGCAGCACCTGTTCCAGGGCGGCGCGGATTTGTTCCTGAGTCAGGTTGTCTCCGCGCGGAGCGCAGACGGTGAACCCGGCCACGCGGGTTTGCCGGGTAATTTCGAGCCAGTCCTGCGTGCCTGCCAAGCTCTGCAGCCACTGCGTCGTGTCGGAAATTGTCTGGATCATCGCGTCCAAGTCGTGTTTCAAGGCGGCGACCAAGACGTGCAGCTTCCAACGCTGGGCGGCTTCGATGGCGATCCTGAGCACGTCACGGGCTTGTTCGTTTGTCAGCTGCCAGCCTTCACTGGTGGAGCCGGGAACCAGCAGGCCGCGCGCGTGCGGCGCCAGCTGCTGCCAATGCTTCTCGATGCGGCCGCGGTCGATCCGTCCCTGGGCATCGAAATGCGTCAGCGGGGGACACCAAAGCCGGGGCATGCCCTCCGGAAACAACGCCTCGATCAGTCCTTGACGTGCAACGTGCATCGTGTTCTCCCTTTCCATTCAGGACGCTTACCGCGGCGTCAAGCAGGACTAGCCAGCCGCCACCTCAGTCAGTATAACCGACGGGCGGCCAGAAAATGAGAAAGTGCGACAGTCGAAGAGTCGAAAAGTGGAAAAGTGAAAGAGTAACGGAGCAGAGAAGCGTGGGAGCTGAGGACGTGACGAGAGCGGTGTGATGACTCCGATCACGAGGCGTGGCGGCGAGGTTGTTGCCGGATGGGCCAGGACGCTTTGACTCTTGAACTTTTCCACTCTTCAACTTTTTTACTCTCCCGCTCTTCGGCTTTTTCACTTTCCCACTCTTCGTCTTTGTCCACCCCCACCGTTTTTCGAGTACAGGTTGCCAGATGACTGCTGCGGTGAATCGCCTTGACGAGTTACGCGAAGTGCTGTTGATGGGGCCCGGCCCGTCCTGCGTGCCGCCGGCCGTGTATCAAGCGTTGGCCCGCCCCACGATCGGACACTTGGATCCCCGCTTCCTGACGATCATGGAGGACATCAAGGCCCTGCTGCGGCAGGTGATGGGCACCGCCAACGCGCTGACGCTGCCCGTGAGCGGCACGGGTTCCGCGGGCATGGAAACCAGCTTCGTGAACCTGATCGAAGGCGGCGACCGGGTGCTGATCCTGAGTAACGGCGTGTTCGGCCAGCGCATGGCCGACGTCGCGGGCCGGCTGCGGGCAGAGGTCGAGGCCTTGGAATTCCCCTGGGGCACGCCGGTCGTTCCGGAGGCCGTGCGCGAGCGGCTGTCGGAAAAGGAATATGACATCGTGGCGGTAGTCCACGCGGAGACCTCGACCGGCGTCCGCAACCCGGTGGCGGAGATCGGCGAACTGGTGCGGCCCACGGGGGCCCTGTACCTGGTCGACACGGTGACCAGCCTGGGCGGCATTCCGGTGACGATGGACGCCTGGGGGGCGGACGTGATGTACAGCGGCACGCAGAAGTGCCTGTCCTGCCCGCCGGGCTTGTCGCCGGTCAGCTTCTCGCCGCGGGCCGTGGCCAAGCTCCAAGCGCGGGCGACGAAAGTGCCCAACTGGTATCTGGACCTGACGATGATCATCAAGTACTGGGAAGGCGCGTCGCGGGTGTACCACCACACCGCGCCGATCAACATGCTGTACGGGCTGTACCAGGCGCTGCGTTCGCTCGTCGCCGAAGGGTTGGAGCAGATCTTCACCCGCCATCGCCAATCGCACGAGCAGTTGGTCGCGGGCCTGGCCGAGATGGGCATTGACATGCTGGTGGACGCACCGTTCCGTTTGCCCATGCTGAACGCCGTCAAAGTGCCGGACGGCATCCAGGAGGCGGCGGTGCGCAAGACGCTGCTGGAGCAGTACGACATCGAGATCGGCGCCGGCCTGGGCCCGCTGGCGGGCCGCATCTGGCGGATCGGCCTGATGGGCCACACCGCCCGCCCGGAAAACGTTACTCGCGTCCTCGACGCCCTGCGGGTTGCCTTGAAGCAGCAGCGACCAGCCAGCTGAGGGAAGAAGCCCGGCTTTTGCGAAAAGCGGGGCGTCTGACGCAGCCGCCGAGCCGGCTTGTTTTTCCTGGGGAGGAGGAGCAGGCCGTGGCTCGCAACTGCCCGTTCACGGGATCTATGTTACAATAGGGTTGTTTGTTTCCCGCCGCGCCCATGAGGAGCCGTCGCGATGCCTGGTCCTTTCCCTGGAGTGGATCCGTTCATCGAAGGTCAGCGGTGGCCGGATTTTCATACCACGTTCATCACCATTCTTCGTGAGATGCTGATGCCGCGTGTGCGGCCTCGGTACGTGGTGGAAGTGCAAGAGTACCTGTACTTGGCTCGTGACGAGGAAGATCCGGACCGCCTGGTCGAGCCGGACTTGGCCCTCGTCGACGCGGCGGACAGGTGGACGGCGGAACTGCCCGAGTCGGGCGGCACGGCGCTGGCGGTCAAGCCCGCGATCCACACGCTGCCGGTCCCCAAGCGGTTCCGCCAAGCCTATCTGACGATCCGCAACCGCGAGTTCCAGAATGTGGTGACCGTCATCGAGGTGCTGTCACCCTGGAACAAGGCGGCGGGCCAGGGGCGGACGGAATACTTGGTGAAGCGGGCGAATCTCCTCCTGACGCCGGCTCACTTGGTGGAACTCGATTTGCTCCGCGGCGGCCGACGCCTCGCGACCCGCGAGCCGCTGGAGCCGGCCGACTACTACGCCTTCGTGTGCCGGAAGGAGCGGCTGCCGAGCGCGGAAGTATACGCCTGGACGCTCCAGCAGCCGCTGCCGCCGATTCCGATCCCGCTGGCCGGCGAAGATCCGGACGTGGTGCTGGATCTGCAAGCCGCCTTCACGACCACCTATGACCGCGCGGGCTACGATTACTCCCTCAACTACCGCCGCCACGTCGATCCGCCCCTGGCCCCGGATCTGGCCGAATGGGCGCAGACGCTGCTCAAACAATAGCTCCCGAGCGGACCGCGGGTCTCAGAATCCGCCATGATCTCGGATGAGCTGAAAGGGACAGTGATGCACGAAAACTGTGGCGATAGCCTCCTGGTGCGAGCCTGCTTGAGGCGGGCAACGGCTGCTCTGGTCGGATTTGTCCTGTCGGCTGCGGCAGCCCGCGATCGCAAGCGGGAAGCGGAAAAACGGATCCAGCTGGCGAACGCCGGCACGCTCTCGGACAAGTTGACCAAGCACAGCGCGGAGCGTGCGGCGGACGAGGCTCGCGTGGTGATCGCTCGCGGCCGAGCGATGATTCGTGAGTTGGGAGGCGACCCGCCTCCTCCACCCCGGCCGAGACCCAAAGATCCGCCGCACGACTATCCGGGCAAAAACAAGTCCAAGAAGCACAAGCCGGACGCCAAGAAGAATCGCTGATGGCAGAGAACTTCGATCCTTACCACAAATGGCTCGGCATTCCGCCAGCGGAGCAGCCGCCGAATTATTACCGGCTGCTGGGGCTCGCCCTCTTCGAATCCGATCTGGACGTCATCGACCATGCCACGGAGCAGCGGATCGTTCATTTGCGGACGTTTCAAATCGGCAAGCACTCCGACGAGTCCCAGCAGCTGTTGCGCGAGATTTTCACCGCGCGGGTCTGCCTGCTGAACCGCGAAAAGAAAGCAGCCTACGATGCCCAGCTGCGGGCGGCGGGCAAGCGTGGCGGGGCTGGACGCGCGATTCTGGGAGACTGGCGGCGGAGCCTCGGGACGCTGGCCCAGCGTATTCGTGAATTCCAGCTACCCAGGCTGCGTCTGCCGCGTTGGGGAAACGCCGCGCTCGGCGTGTTGGCCGCGGCGTTCGCTACGTGCATTTTGCTGGCGCTCTGGCCTGGCGACCGTCCACTCGCACCGCCGCCCGAGCCTCCGATTGTCAAGCACGGACATGAAGGCGGATCGGGCGATGACGGCAAACCGGAGCCGCCTGAGGGAGATATCGAACCACCTAAGATTCCGGACGACATGAAAGTATCGCCCGACGAGCCCAGGCCCGAAGCCCCACCGCGTCTCGCTCGGCCCGAACCACCCTTGCCGCCTCGCCCGCGTCCCGTCATCCCGGAGAATTGGGAGGAAGTCGTGTCGCGTCTGGAGCGACGTCTAGCAGCCTCGATCGCCGACAATTCGCCGCGGGATTACTTTCACGAGCTGACGTATGAGTGCCTTCGGGAGGCGGACCGGGCGATCCTGGATTCGAAATTCGAGATTGCCCGTAGCCTGGCGAAACTGGCCATTTCCGCCGCCGCCAAGTCGGACTGGGATTTCCTGCGCGGGCGGGCGGCGCTGCGGTTCAACGAACTGCAGAACACCAGCCTGGAAGAACTCCAGAACAAAGCCCGCGAGCGGTTAGGGATGCCGGGACCGCAAGCCGCCAAGCCTGCGGTCGCGGACGAGGGGCAAGACGCGGCGGTGGACTTGCTCGGTCTGGTCGTGGGGCAACCCAAGCAGGACCTGTTTCTCGGCGGCATCGGCCAGACATTCGAGCAGGATTTTCCCTACCGGCCTCCGGGCGAATACGATGTCACGCTCGTCTTTCGGCGGCTCGTGGCCGTGGCCGGCAACGCCAGTGACATCATCATCAGCTTGCCCGTGCAAGGCAAGAGCTATGCGTTTGGCATCCGGAGTCAGACGGATCGGACCACGGCCCTCGGCTTCTGGAGGCCGGCCGGTTCCCTCGATACGTTTGGCTCCAGTCTCGTCTCCGTCACGCTCCCCGAATTGCTGCCGGACGATCGCGACGTGACGTTGCTGCTGCAGGTCCGCTTCAATCAGTTTCAGGCTTTTCTCGACGGCCGGCCCGTGCTGTCGTTGCCCAGTTATCGCGGCATCCGCGAGGGCAGCGGCGGCAAGATCAAACTGACGCTGTGGAATTGCCGCTGTGCATTTCGCGAACTGCGGGTGGTCGAGGTGACCGGCCGGGGCAGCGTCGATCGGAACTGAGGGAGGCCGGTCGAGCAGTTCGCGGCGCCTCGCGGGGACCCGCACTCGGCGCGTGCGGGCTACGGGGAAAGGTTGCCGATGACGGCCGTTTGCGGTATCCTGAGCCGTGGACTCAGCCGGGTCGATGGCCGTAGCGAGCATTTCCGGACCTCCTGGAGAAGCGATGCCCATGAACGTTTCCGTTGGTCGGACCGTCTTTGCGATGTTGCTGACGCCAGCCGTTGTGCTGACGGGGCAGGACGCTGCAGATCGGTCGGCGATTCCCTCGCCGCCAACCGATCAACGCCGGGCAGCCGTCGAGCGAGGACTCCACTGGCTGTGCGCCCACCAGGTGGAGGACGGCAGTTGGAGTTTCGCGATTGGCCCGGACCCCGGAAATCTTGCAGAATGCACGTCCGCTGCTACAGCCATGGCGCTGCTCCCCTTGCTCCGTGGCACGGCAGAGAGAGAAACGGAGGAATCCCGGCGAGCGATGGAAAAAGGGGTCCGCTATCTCGTAGGACGCATCAAGCCCGTTGCCACGGGAGGGTCGTTTTATGAGCCGGGAGGGACGATGTACAGTCACGGCTTGGCCACGACCGCCCTGTGCCAAGCGTGTGGACGGTTTCGCGATCCCATCGTTCGCAGAACGGCCCAGTCGGCCGTCGACTTCATCGTCTACGCCCAAGAACCCGTGGGGGGCGGCTGGCGGTACCACCCGCGCCAGCGCGGCGACACGTCCGTGTCAGGCTGGCAGATCGCGGCGTTGCGGCACGCTCAGGCCGCTCGCCTCGATGTACCCTCCGGCACGCTGAAGAAGGCGTCCTTGTTCTTGGACAGCGTGCAGTCCGACGCGGGCTCCGCGTACGGCTACACCGTGCCGGGGAAGGAGGCCGCCACGAGCGCCATCGGCCTGCTGTGCCGCGTGCAGTTGGGCTGGCCGCGGGACAACCCGGCGCTGGGCAGAGGCGTCAAGAGGCTCCTGCAGGAAGGTCCCCCGGCTGGCGAGAAAGGGGGATACTACTACGGCTACTATGCCACGCTGGCCTTCCGGGAATTCGGCGGTTCCACATGCGATCAATGGAGGGCGATGGTCTCCGATCAACTGGTCCACGGCCAGGCCACAGGCGACGGCGTGGAGAGCAGTTGGTATCAACCCACAGGCGACCACGGCGTTCAGAGAGGAGGCAGGCTGTACTGCACTTCCTTGGCGCTGCTGACCCTGATTGCCTGCCAGAACGAGAACTGAGCATCGAACGCAGGCGAATGCCTCATCGACTATCCGCGGCTGAGAATGACCGGAAGAACGCGTCGCGAGCGAGCCAGCGCACCTTCCCCTGCCGGGCTGATTGGCGTACACTTCCTGCTGCGGACTTCGACAACCTGCAACTGGCACTGCGGAGGAAAACACCATGTCCTGTTCACGTCGCCAATTCGTGCAACAAACCGCCAGCGGGCTGCTGGCCGGAGGCGTGCTGGCCCAAGCCGGCCTGGCCGCAGCGGTCGAGCCGCCGCCGGCGTTTCCGATCGTGGATACCCACCAGCACCTGTGGGACTTGGAGGTCGTGCGGCCGCCCTGGCTGAAGGGCTCCGAACTCTTGAACCGGCGGTACGCGATGCCGGAGTACCTGGAAGCGACCCGCGGCTTGAACGTGGTCAAGGCGGTCTACATGGAGGTCGCCGTGGACCCGCGCGACCATGTGACCGAGGCGGAGCACGTCATCGGCTTGTGCCGCAGCAAACAGCATCCGACTGTGGCAGCGGTGATTGGCGGCCGTCCGGCGTCGGACAAGTTCGGAGAGTACCTCGCGCGGTTCAAGAGGGTTCCGTACGTGAAGGGCGTGCGTCAAGTGTTGCACGGCGACACGCCGGCCGGACACTCCGTTTCCGACGAGTACGTGCGCGGCATCCGCTTGCTCGGCGACGCCGGGTTGAGTTTCGATCTGTGCCTGCGAGCCGCGGATTTGAAGGACGGCGTGAAACTGACGGAGTTGTGCCCCGACACGCGGTTCATCGTCGATCACTGCGGGAATGCGGACCCGAAGGCGTTTGCAGCCCGACACGACGGCGGAAAGCCGAGCCACGATCCCGCGGCCTGGAAGCGCGACATGGACGCCCTCGCCAAACGCGACAACGTGATCTGCAAGATTTCGGGGATCGTCGCCAGCGCGCCGAAGGGCTGGACCGCCGCGGACCTGGCGCCGATCGTCAACCACTGCCTGGACGCCTTCGGCCCGGACCGCGTGGTCTTCGGCGGCGATTGGCCCGTGTGCCTCAAGGGCGCCACGTACCGGCAATGGGTGCTGGCCCTCCGCGAGATCGTCGCCAGCCGGCCCGCCGCGGAGCAGCGGAAACTGTGGCACGACAACGCGGTGCGGTTCTACGGGCTGGAAGCTTGACGCGGCCCGCGCCGTCATCCTGAAGATGAATCCCCACGGATGGCATGGCAATACCACGGATGAGAAAACCGGTTATCCATCATCCGTGGTATTGCCATGCCATCCGCAGGGACTAGCCTTTTTCGAAGGCCAAGACGAAGCGAATCAGCGGACCTTCCATTCCAGCACGCCGCCGGAGAACTTGGGCTGCAGTTGCAGTTCGATTCGCAAGCCGCCGGTGGTGACCGGGGCAAAGCTCACGGGATTGTAACGGTCCTTGGCCACGCCGAAGCTGCCCTGCGTATCGACGGGTTTCCACTGCTCGCCGTCCCGGTACAACAGCCGCCACGATTCGGGCACCCGGCAGCCGCCGCGGCCGGTGTCGTCGAACCAGTAGACCTCGACGGCGGACACCTTGGTGGGCTTCTCGAAATCGTACTGGAGCCATTCGGCGGTGCCCTTGTGGTCC
>CAYUFW010000058.1:0-8424 GCA_964443915.1 uncultured Pirellulaceae bacterium | reverse complement strand
CCCACCATGTGAGCCGCGGAATCGAATGGTCGTTCGAATTGGCCGGTTCCGCCTGGTCGTTCACGGCGGTCACCGAGTCCGGGGGCCAGAAGTAGCTCGACGTGGCCCGGCTGCTCGACGCCAGCGTCGGCGGGGGCGGGACGTGCGCCAGCTCGACGGTCTTCGGCAGCCACACGGCCATCTCGTTCGCACCGCGATGGCACCAGGCGTAGTAGGGAATCATCGTGACCGGCGCCGGCTTGGTCTGCACCGCGCCGTCCTCGTTGCGGGACGCCGCCAACGCTTGGCCGCGCAGCACGGTCACGCCGCCCAGCAAGTCCGCACGACGTTCGGGAATCAACTGCGCGTCGTCCGACAGCACCAGGTTCAGCACGCGGCCGTCGTGGTCCGCGCCTTCGACGCAATACACGATCGGCCCGCGTTCGACGGCCACTCGGCCACGGTCGTCCACCACGTTCTCGTGGGCCAGCACGCGGTGGACGGGCATCGGCAGGTCCAACTCCACGACGTCGCCGGGTTGCCATTGGCGGCGGAGCGCGGCATAGCCGTCTTGGATGTTCAACTCCGCCGGCTGGCCGTTGACCGTCAGCTTGACGGGGTCCGTCGGCGGAGCGGCGTAGCGGTACAAGTCGCTGGGCACCGGCCGGCCCTGGGCCCAGCCGGGAATCCGCAGCTTCAGAGCGACCGTGGCGGTCGGTTCCGGCTGGACGACGATCCGGACCTTGCCGTCCCACGGGTAGCGTGTGTGCTGCTCCAGCCGCAGCTTGCCCGCCTTCTGCTGGATGGTCCCGCTCCCGGCGACGTACAGGTTCACAAACACTTCGTCGCCGCGCTGGGCGTAGACGTACCCGGCGATGGACGGGATGAACCGCACGACGTTCACCGGGCAGCACGAGCAGCCGAACCAGGGGCTGCGGACCAAGTCGCCGTGGTTGAAGCGGAAGCGGCCGTCGCAGGCCAAGGGATTGGGATAAAAGAACTGGTCGCCGGACAGCGAGATGCCGGACAGGAAGCCGTTGTAGATGATCCGCTCCAACACGTCGATGTACTTGGCGTCGCCGTGCAGCAGGAACATGCGGTGGTTCCACAGCGCGTTGGCGATGGCCGCACAGGTTTCGTTATAGGCTTTCAAGTTCGGCAGGTGGTACGGTTCGCTGTAGCCTTCGCCGTGATCGAACACGCCCACGCTGCCGGTCAGGTACATCTGCCGCGAGATCATGTCCTCCCACAGGCGGTCGATGGCGCGGATGTAATCCTGGTCGCCGGTCAGCGCGGCCACGTCGGCGACGCCGCTGTACAAGTACCCGGCGCGGACCGCGTGGCCGGTCACTTCGGTCTGTTCGACCAGCGGCTTGTGGTCCTGGCAATACGCCCCGAACACCTTCCGTTTGTCCGAGCAGCCGCGCATGTCGATGAAGAACTTGGCCAGCCGCAGGTATTTTTCCTCGCCGGTCACGCGGTACAGTTTGACCAGGCCGATTTCGATCTCCTGGTGGCCCGGCACGTTGATCAGCTGACCCGGTTCTGGGCCGAACGTCTTGACCAGCAGGTCGGCGTTCTTGATGGCGACTTCCAGCAGCGTCCGCTTGCCGGTCGCCAGGAAGTGGGCTACGGCCGCTTCGTACATGTGGCCGACGTTGTAGAACTCGTGGCTGGCCGCCAGATTGGTCCAGCGCTCCGGGCCGGTCATTCCGTTGGTGAAGCCCAAGGTGCGGGCGGTGTACAGGTAGCCGTCATCCTCCTGGGCCGCCGCGATCTTGGCGATCAAGTTGTCCAGGTACTTGTCCAAGTCCGGATCGGGGTGCATGGCCAGCGTGTAGCTCGCCCCCTCGACCACCTTGACCACGTCCGAGTCGTTGAACGGGATGCCCTCGAACTTGCCTTCCTCCAGTCCGCCGGCCCGGGCAAAGTTGGCGATCCGTCCGGTCTCTTCGCACTTCTGGAAATCGTACCGCACCGTCACCGTGCGATTGGTCTCGAATCGTGGCAGCCAGAACTCGTCGCCGATCCGGACGTCGGTGAACGGCACGGGGGTAAAGGGGTAGTCCTTGGTTTCAGCCGAGCCGTTGGTGGCCAAATTCGGCAACACCACAAGGACAAACAACGTCGAGAAACGCATGGTCATGAGGGAGGTCTCCTGTTGTCTAGAAGTCGTCGATCAGTTGTTCCTCGGCCAGCGGGAGCAGCACGGGCACGTCCTCCTGGCGGATGCTGCGGGCGACTTCGAAGCCGCGGACGGTCAAGGAGAAATCCCGCAGCAAGTGGTGCATCACCAGGCCGGAGGCGCACAGCTGGCGAAAACCGTCCAGAAAGCGGACGTTCTGTTCCGGGTCGCCCCGCCGTTTGAGAATGAAGACGCGGTCCAGGTCGAGTTCGACGCAGACGGCCAGGAAGCGTTCCGACGAATCGAAGGCTTGATTCACGCCTTTGATTTCCATCGCTCCACGGTGACGGGCCAAGTACAGGATGGCGCGAGCTTCCTCGCTGAGCGCTAACTCCGGCTCCGGGTAATTCGCCGCCAACGCGTCGCTGCACAAACGGGCAAACCCGATCAGGGTCGGCGCGCCCTCGCCCAATTCCTGCCAGAGCACCATTTGACGGCCGTCCTCCGAGTAACTCTGCACGCGGCTGAGCATGGGATTAACGCCTCGACAATTCGTGGACGGCCTCGACCAGCGCGATCGCGTTCTCGACCGGCGTTTGCTGGTGGACGCCATGCCCCAGGTTGAAAATGTGTCCCGGCCGGCCGCCGGCTTGATCCAGAATGTCCTGGACGCGGCGGCGGATTTCGGCTCGGCCGGCCAGCAGCGCGGCCGGGTCCAGGTTGCCCTGGACGGCCCGTTCGTAGCCGATCGTCTGCCAGGCTGCATCCAGCCGCACTCGCCAGTCGACGCCCACCACGCTGCTGCCGCCCTCGGCCAGCAGCGGGAGCAGCGCCGGGTTGCCGGTGGCGAAGTTGATCGCGGGCACGCCGGGCGTCAGGCCGGCGATGATCTGCTGCACATAGGGCAGGACGTAACGGCGATAATCGTCCGGCCCCAGGCAACCGACCCAGGAGTCGAACAGCTGCACGCACTGGGCGCCGGCGGCGATCTGAGCGTTCAGATAGCGGGTGATCGCGCGGGCCAGCCGCTGCATCAACTCGCGCCACGCGCCGCCGTCGCGGTACATCAGCGTCTTGGTGTGCAGATAGTTGCGGCTGGAGCCGCCTTCGATCACGTAGCTGGCCAAGGTGAACGGCGCGCCCGCGAATCCGATCAGCGGAATGTGGGCCGGCAAGTCGTGCCGCGTCTGCCGCACCGTTTCCATGACGAAATCCAGCGCGGCGACGCTTTCCAACTCCAGCACACGGTCCACGTCGACCGCCTCGCGGACCGGGTTGTGGATCACCGGCCCTTCGCCCTGAGCGAATTCCAGGTCCACGCCCATCGGCTCCAGGATCGGCAGCAGGTCGGAAAAGATGATCGCCGCGTCCACGCCCAGACGGGCCACCGCGGTACACATTACTTCGCTGCACAGCGACGGGCTCTTGCACAGCTGCAGAAAGCTGGTCTTCGCCCGAATCTCGCGATATTCGGCCATGTACCGCCCGGCTTGCCGCATCAGCCACACGGGAGTGAACTCGACCGGCTCGCGGCGGCAGGCTTTCAGGAACGGACTGTGGTACCAGGGGGCCTGCGGGTCGAGCGGCGCGGCGACGGGTTCGGACATCTTCACAGCCAGCCGCTGCTTGCGAGCGAGCAAGTCGTGACTCTGCTCGGCCGCCGCGATCACCAGGGGACCCATCTTCGAGTGTTCGGGCTGGATGTCCAAGGGCAGACCTTCGTTGTGCAGCGCCTCGCTGGTCGTCGGACCCACCGAGGCCACGACCGTCTCGGCCATTCGTCGGCGGACGTGATCGGTCAGTCCCACGTCGCGGGCCACCTGCAGGACGGCGCTCACTTGGTGGGCCGATGTGAACAGCAGCACGTCCAGCCGTCCCTCGGCCAGGTCCCGGACGTTTTGCACCAGCGGCCCGCGGTCTTCCGGCAAGTCCCAGCGATAGACTTGCACGCGCAGCACGCGAGCGCCCCGTGCTTCCAGCCCGGCGATCAGGCTCGGGTTGGTCTTCCCGTACTCCTGCAGGGCGACGACCTGATTGGCCACCGGCACCGATTCGTCGATCGTCTCCAGCACTTGACGCCACGTATCCGGCTCCGGCACGCGGTAGGTCGGCGTCAGGCCGGCTTCTTTCATGGCCGCCGCCGGTTTGGGGCCCCGCGCGATGGTGATGATGTCCGACAAGGCGTCCAGATAGCGTTGCCGATCCACGTGCCGCTGGACGATCGCCAGCAGTTGCTGGAAACCGCCGCCGGTCAGGAACACGGCGATGTCGACCGCGCCCGTGATCAGACGATGGGCGAAATCCACCGCCGACCGGTTGTCCTCCAGGGGGGTCTCGCGCAGGGACGGACTGACGTGCGGGACACCGCCGTGCCGTTCGATCAAGTGCGCGATCTCAGCGGCCCGGCGGCTCTCGAAAGCGGCCACGTCCAATCCACGGAAATCGGGAGTCTTGTCACTCATGGCTTTCATGCTAACCGGACGAGGCGAGGCACAGAAGTGGGCAGGCGGAAGTTGTCGAGACGTACCTCGCGACCTTGACTCGCCGCAAGGAGTGGCTCAAACTGCTATGGCACAGGCCAGCGTCGGGTTCTGCCGTCCCTTTTCCCTGATTTGCCGTGTTCGACCGTCTCACTTCGGCGAACGGTGGGCGTGAGCCCATCGGTTCCCGTGTTGCCGGCAAGCGTACCTTGAGCAAAACCGGTGGGCTCACGCCCACCGTTCGCCAGGAGCCGTAGCGATTCTGCCGAAGTACGACCTACGAACAAGGAGGCTAAGGTGTTACGACCGGAAGATTTTTTCGACTTGTCCCACCTCACCGGGGCCTTTGCGGACCTGTTTGACGGCGTGTCCGAGGTTTGGGCCGCGGTGCCGCGTCTGCAGATCGTGCTGGAGCGGTTCTTCCGCACGCCGGGCAAGATCCTGGGGCACATCGAGCCGGGCGCGGTGCTGGTTCATCCCGAGTCCATCTACGTGGGCCGGGGGGCGCGGGTCGAAGCCGGAGCGTACATTTGCGGACCGGCGTACCTGGGTGACGATTGCTGCGTCCGGCACGGCGCTTACCTGCGCGGCAACGTGATGGCCGGCTGCGGCTGTGTCCTGGGGCACGCCTCCGAGTTCAAGAACTCGCTTTTGCTGGACGAAACCAGCGCCGCCCATTTTGCCTATGTCGGCGATTCGCTGCTCGGACACAAGGTCAACCTGGGGGCCGGCACGAAGCTCTCCAATTTCGGCCTGCTCAGCGAGCAATCGGCAGGGCCGGGCGTCCAGCGCACCGTCAAATTGCGCATTCCGGCCGTCTCCGCGTCCGCAATCGACACCGGGATGCTGAAGCTGGGCGCGATTCTCGGCGACGGCGTGCGGACGGGCTGCAACGTGGTGGCCCATCCCGGTTGCCTGGTCGGGCCGGGAACCCTCGTCTATCCGCAGGTCTCCCTGAGCAAGGGCTACTGGGAGGGAGGGCGGATCATCAAGCTGCGGCAGACGCTGGAACTTGAGGCGACGAAATAAGAACCTGGCCAATGGGGATTGCTCATGACCGACACACTTTCCATCACGGACCTGTCGCCCGAGCAGCGGGAGCTTTGGCAGCGCGTCAACGAACTCTGGGCGTTGTCCCAGCGTCGGGACGAACCAACGATCGAAGCCGCCCTTCATCCGCGCTATGTGGGTTGGGACATGAGCATTCCGGTCCCGCACGACCGGCAGGCAGCGGTGGCGTCCGTTTCCGGCCCGTCACCGCAACTCACCGCGTACGCGCTGCAGCCGCGGAGCGTCCAGGTCTACGATCACCAAGTCGGGGTCGTACACTACGGCTACACCGCCACCGTTGTTCCGCGCGGTGGCAAGCCAATGGATGTCAGCGGGAAGTGGACCGAGGTCTACCTGAAGCAAGGCGGCGCGTGGATTATGATCGCCGTCAGCGGCAGGCCTGACGCACAGCCAGCAAGTCTTGTTGCCGACGAGGGCGCTACTTCTTCGCGAAGTCCGCTTCCTTGACCGCCAGTCCCAGCTGGTGGCTGAAGCGCGTGAACACCCACAGTTGTCCCGCTGCCGGCTCGAACAGGTACGGATAGGACAGTCCTCCGCTGGCGCGGCGGGCGATCACGACCGGCGCGGACCAAGTCGCGCCGTCGTCTTCCGAAAAAGCCAGCGACAACTCCTGACGGTGCCAACTCGTGGCCGCCTCCGATGCCTGGATGTTCTTGCTGCGGGCGATCTCGGCCTTGCCCTCCGGGTACAGCCGGTTCCAGACCAGCGCCAACCGGCCGCTCTTTAATCGCAACAAGTGGCCCGGAGCGCTGCTGGCGTCGATCCGACTCGGGCGCACTGTCCGCCACTGCCGGCCCTGGTCTTCGGAGAACGCTTCCCAGAAGTAGTCCCAGTTCGTGCGGATGAGCATCCAGACGCGGCCGTCGCCGAGTTCGGCGAGCGTCGGCTCCATGGCGCCGTCGTGGTGGCCGTGGCCGCCGAGGTCGATGAACTGGTCGCTGTGCCAGGTCTTGCCGTCGTCGTCCGAATAGTAGGGACGGATCTCGTGCCGGCCGGGGTTGCGGAACAGGTCCTGCACGGGCACGGCGATCCGGCCCGTGCGCGTCTGGATCATATCGATCAGCGCGCCGCAGTAGCCGTCGAGGATCATTTGACGGTCCACCCAGGTCTTCCCTTCGTCCAGGCTGCGGATCGACCAGACGTCCAAGTTGACGTCGTCGGCAGGGGCCCGTTTCGCGTTGTCCCAGCTCCACTTGTAGGTCGAACTGTCCGCGAAGACGACGACGATCGCGCCGGCCTTGGTCCGCACGGCCACGCTGTTGCCGGGCACGCCCGGCGGGGGGCCGTCATAGATGGGTTTCGGCTCCGACCAAGTCTTGCCGCCGTCGGCCGTGACGCTGGTCGTATTGCCCTGGAGGCAGAGGATGCTGCCATCGGACAGGTGGACGAACGGCCCCAGTTTCTCGAACGGCAGCTTGCTGCACCGGCGCTCGATCCACGCTTCGTCGGCCGCCGGCGCCGTCGCCGAACACAAAAACACCGTGAGGGCAGCGATCGCCGCTGCAATGCTGCGAGTCATGTTATCGCTTCTTGGAATCAGTCGTGAATCGAGTACTGCCAACAAAACTGCGTCGGTCTCGGAGATACCGACCTACGTGAGCGGAATGGCGCTAGCCACCGGTGCCTCGCGGTCCGCGCGTCAAGCACCGAACGAATGCCGATGTTCATCGCCGGATGGCGTCGCCCAGGGCCCGGATGAACTCGGGCGCCGTGCCACAGCAGCCGCCGAGGAAGCTGGCGCCGGCGGCGACCAGTGCCGGGCCGTAGCTGGCGAATTCCTCAGGGGGCGTTTTCCAGACCGGGACGTCGTTGACCAGTTCGGGAATGCCGGCGTTCGGCTTGATCCAGACCGGCCGGTCGGTAGCCGCGTGCAGCCGCCGGCAGATCTCGGCGTACCCGGAAATGCCTTGCCCGCAGTTGGCTCCGACCACATCCGCGCCGGCTGCCGTCAGCTCCTGGGCCGCCTGTTCCGGCGTGGTCCCCATCAACGTGCGGTCGAGCGCCGCGCCGGAATCGAAACACAGGCAAGCCACGACGGGCAAGCCCGTCGTCTTGGCGCCCTGCACCGCCAGGACCGCTTCGGCCACGTCGCCCATCGTCTCGATCGCCAGGGCATGCGCGCCGGCGGCGGCCAGCGCGCGGGCCTGCTCGCCGAACGCATCCAGCAGTTGCTGCTCGCTCACTTCACCCATCATCAGCATCCGTCCGCTGGGGCCGATCGAGGCGAACACGTAAGCCCGATCGCCGGCGGCGCGGAGCGAGATCTCCGCGCCAGCGCGGTTGACGGCTTCCACCTGATCGGCGAGGCCGTAGTCGGCCAACGTCACGCGGTTGGCGCGAAATGTGTTGGTCAGCACGATCCGGCTGCCGGCCTCGACGTACGCGCGAGGAATCTCCTCGACCGTCTCCGGGTGCGTCAGATTCCATTCATCCGGACAACCGCCCACCGCCAGCCCGCGGGCCTGCATTTGCGTGCCCCAGGCGCCGTCGGTGAGCACAGGACCGTCAACTAACAGCGATTCAAGCAAAGGATGCATCGGTCGATTCCTGAACTTGTTGAACTTGTGAATTTAGCCGGCTGTGTGGGAACCTGAAAACCTAATCTTTCACTCAAACTTTCACTTAATCTCTTTCCCACTGCCTTCGAGCGAGAGGGAGATTACGTGGAAGATTAGGTGAAAGATCACGGCGATCCTCGTTGTTGAACTCCTTGAATTGGATCGGGACGTTCGCCAGCCGCGTTCGAGAAACGAGCGTCGCCTTTCGCTC
>CAYUFW010000057.1:29349-30874 GCA_964443915.1 uncultured Pirellulaceae bacterium | reverse complement strand
CGTACAGATAGCCCTTGCCGTCCAACGTCTGGTGTTGCCGGGAAGTAATGCAATGGCACGGCGCACACAGGACCTGGGCCTGGCCAGCGTAGCCCTCCCAGCGGCGGGGTGACTGCGGCGTCCACGGCGATCTGGACCACGTCCGGATCGAAACAGAGGTAGGGGTAATGGAGCGAGTGGAACGACAGGTAGTTCTTCAGGTCCTGGGCGTTCAACACGTCCTGGGTCCAGCTGTGGCTCTCGAACGGTTCATTGCGCCCGGCGTGGTACGCCGAGGTCCAGCCTTCCCGCGGCAAGCTGCCGTCCGGCTTCAGCCTCCAGAGCGTCGCGCGGTAGATGTTGGCCAGGATCAAGTCGCCGTCCGGCGCCAGCGCGATCTTCTGCGGCAGATGCCAAAACGCGCCGTATAGGGACAGCGAGCCGCACAGGGTTTCGAACAGCTTGGGGATGAACAGTGCCAACCACGGACCTCGCCGCCCGGCATGCCGAACCACCGGACGTTGAACCCGATCTCGGCGGCCAGCGTCTGGTTCTTGCAGAAGATGTCGAAGGGCAGCGCGAACTTGGCGGTCCAACCGTCGCTCTGCCAGGCCACCGCGCAGTCGAACTTCCGTTGCCACGTCCGGTCGTGCCAGGGCGGCGTGTGTTCGTGGTACGAGCAGACGACCTGGCCGCCGCCCTCCGGCGCGAGCCGAATCCGGTACAAAGAGTTGCGGTCCGCGTTCGAGTCGATCAGCAGTTCGACGAATTCGCCGGTGCCCGCCGAGCCGGCCACGTGGCCGTCGCGGCCGTACGGCGAGCAGTCGACGACCCGACCGCCTCGCGCCTTGGACGCCGGCCAACATGCCAGCACGGCGTCCCCGCTGGCTACGGGTTCAAGCGTGGCGAACAACGCCCGGCCTTGGCCGATGAACTGGTGTAGCTTGAAAGCAAAGGCTCGGCCGCCGTCGTCGCGGATCAACTCGCCGCCACGGATCAAGATGTCGCGGAGCCGCTGCTCGCAGATCTCCGGATCAACGTCGCTGTCCTCGGACAACCGGGCTCCAGGCAATGGGGTCGAAAGTCGGCAACGTAGGTCCGGCCGTACAAGGCGCGAAAACGCTTCAAGACGGGTTTCCGCAGTTCCGCTGGACTCGCCGGTCTTGTCGCGGTAATAGCCCTGAGCCCATCGCCAGTACGCTCGGATCAGTTCAGCGATCGTGACTTCCGCCGCTTCGGCAGGGGGCCAAGTGGACGGCCTGCCGACAGCAAGCCATTCGGTGATGATCCGATCGTACTCCAGTTTACTGGCTTTTGAGCCGTGCAAACCGAGATAGAAGTCCTTGCGGCCGATCGTGACGATGGCTTGGCCGCTGGCCCGATGCTTGCGGTACTTCGGTAGAGAAGTCGTGAGTTTCGGCATGGCGGAATCCCCTTTCGTTGGCCAAAACGGTATGTACCGTTTTGCGCTGCGGAAAAAGGCCGCGCTGCCGAACGTCGGCAGGTAATCGTAAGTTGTGAATTCGGCTTAACTTAGCGCTGAGTG
>CAYUFW010000057.1:22871-29339 GCA_964443915.1 uncultured Pirellulaceae bacterium | reverse complement strand
GGCACGGTTCCGTGCCGGTTCACGCGGCCAGTGGAGGCGAAGGGAGTCGAACCCTCGACCTCAGCATTGCGAACGCTGCGCTCTCCCAATTGAGCTACGCCCCCAGCCTGGTCCAGATGTCGAGTTTCCGGACCCAGTGGCCGAATTCTATCCGGGAGTCGCGGGGCTGTCTAGGACTCCCGCGGGCACTTTCCAGACCCGCCGGCCTACGGCGGGCTTTTTCCCAGGCTCCGCCAATAGGCCCGGCGTTGATTCTCGATCCCCAGTTCCTGCGTGATCTTGCGCCACTCGTCTGCCGCCGCCGTCAGGCAGTCGGGAGCGGGACGCTCGCCGCCCAGGGCCGCATGGACGGCCTCGTCCAGGGCCGCCAAGTACCGGCTCCGGCCCGGCAGACGCACCGAGTCCAGCGACAGCTGTCGGCGAAAGCACTGCTGGACCAATTCCGCATAGGCGGTCGCCGCGTCCGCCGAAAAACTCTCGCCGACCCAGGCCTTGACTCCCGGCAACTGGCTGGTGCGGTACAGCGTCGTCGCGGGACTGTGCGGGGAGACGTCCCGGCTCCATTCGGAACTGGACAGCCGCACGAGCAGACTCGCGGCAGTCGACGCGCGTGCGGACCCTTTGACGACCGAGCCCAGACGGCCGGCGACTCCGAGCAGCGTTACGCGTCCGTCCTCCGAGGACTCGCGGGGCTGCCAGGCGCTGTCGCCGACGTTGTAGACTCGGGCCGATGCGGGAAGTTCGGCGACAGCTAGCAGGACCGGGGGCGTCGAGCCGGTGGCCTGGCCCGCCGACGGTCGATCGGCGTTGCTGGGCCACGTCAAGCCCATCGCGCATTGGCCGGACCGCAGCAGCTCCCACACGTCGGCTGGCGCATGTTCGATCGCTTTGGGCGAAGCGAACTTGGCGGCGGAAACCAGTTCTTCCAGAGCCTTGATGAACGGCGGCGAAGCAATCAAGGGCTCCATCGATTCCAAATCGAACAGCGAGGCGAAGTAGCTGCGGTGGCGGGCATAGACCGCGGCGCGGGCCAACAGAACCTGGCTCGCCCACCCGGCCGCGAGCGGTTCGGCTACAGGGTGCCAATCGCCGGCTTCCGGAAGGGAATCCCGCAGCGAGTCGGCGGACTTGGCCAACCGCTCGCACAAGGCAAGGTACTGTTGCCAGCTTTCCGGCGGCTTGACACCGAGCTTCTCGAAGAGGTCGGGCCGGTACACCAGCGTCAGCGGCGGCGATCCGAGCGGCACGGCGTAGGTCTCCTCGCCCCACATGATCTCGTGCTGCCGGAGATGGTCGAAAATGTCCCGTCGTGCGAATTCGGGCGAATTGAGCGCGTCGTCGGACAGCGGTGCAATCCAGCCGCGTTCCGCCAGTTCGCCGATCAAGCCGCTGGGATAGATCACCGCGTCCGCCGCCAGCCGCTTGCGGCGCGGATCGCCGATCTCCTCGGACGTCATCGGGCGAATCTCCAGCTCGCCTTCCGCCCGCGCCTGCCACTGCCGCTGGACGGCTTCCGCCAGGCCTGGATCGTCCACGACCACCAGCCGCAACGGCGCGGCCGGCTCCGCCTTGGAGTTCTGATCCCCCTGCGGCGGTGACGTGCCGGGACATCCGCAGACGGCCAGCGACAGCGCCGCCAACCCCAGAATTCGCCAAGGAAACCAGCCCTGCCTCATAGACGACCGCCTGTTGCCGAGAAACAAAAGAACGGAATACCATTCACGTTGATCGCTCACCTAGTCTACCGTCTGGCCCGCGTTGCGAGAAGCGGCAAACGTCGCGTCAGGCCTTGCTGCTCTTTGTCGAGACGGGTCTGCGGCGGCGGGGAAAGCAGGTCCGGCAGATTTCGCAGACGGTGCCGTCGCAACCGCGGGCGGTACAGTGCTCGCGGCCGTAGAAGATGATCCGCAGGTGCAGTCCGTTCCAGCTGTCCGGCGGGAACAAACGTTTCAAGTCCCGTTCGGTTTGGACCACGTTGCGGCCGGATGTCAACCCCCAACGCTGCGCCAGGCGGTGGATGTGCGTGTCCACCGGGAACGCCGGATGGCCGAACGCCTGGCTCATCACGACGCTGGCCGTCTTGTGGCCGACGCCGGGCAACGCCTCCAATTCCTCGAAATTGTCCGGCACGCGGCCGGCGTGCCGGGCGACCAGGATTTGGGACAATCCCGCGATCGCTTTGGCTTTTCGCGGCGCCAGTCCCAGGGGGCGGATGACGGCTTGTATCTCCGCGACGCTCAGGCGGGCCATCGCCGCGGGGGTGTCGGCCAGGGCAAACAGCCGCGGGGTGACTTGGTTCACCTTCTTGTCCGTACACTGCGCGCTCAACACGACCGCGATCAGCAGCGTGAAAGGATCGCGATGGTCGAGCGGGATCTGGGTGGTCGGATACAACTCCTCCAAGCGGCGGCGGATGTAGGCGGCACGTTCGCGTCGATTCATCGCAGGTGACCTTGGGCACATCGCTGGGACGCGGGGAACAAGAACCGTGTTTTTAGCATGGCTCTCCGAGCCGTGCTGTGTTCGTAGGATGGCTCTCCGAGCCGTGTAGCGCGCCGCGACGGTCTGCGGCAATCCGCACCGCTCGGAGAGCCGTGCGACGACGGTCCAGACTGCCCCTTTGCAGCCGGGGCCGAGGATTCTAAAATAAGCCGTTTGGCGGGACAACTACGTTCCTCTTCTTCTCTTCCAGGTCAGGCGACCTGTGGCACGAGGGCAAACGATGGTCGACGATTCCGAACGCGCCTGGACGGTGACGGATGCCAGCGAGCTGTACCATGTCCCCCGCTGGGGAAACGGCTACTTCTCCATCCAAGCCGATGGCCACGTCCACGTCCATCCCGACAAGGATCCGCAGCGGTCCATCGACTTGAAAAACCTCGTCGACCGCCTGCAGATGCGCGGGTTGAACCTGCCCATCCTGCTGCGGTTCAACGGCATTCTGCGCAATCGGCTGATGGAGATCCGCCAGGTTTTCGATCAGGCGATCGCCGATCACAAGTACCAGGGCAAGTACAGCTGCGTGTACCCGATCAAGGTGAACCAGCAGCGGCACGTGGTCGAGGAGATTCTGAAGCACGGCAGCCCCAGCGGGTTCGGGCTGGAGGCCGGCAGCAAGCCGGAATTGCTGGCCGTCGTGGCGATGACGGGCCCGCAAACTCCCGTGATCTGCAACGGCTTCAAAGACGCCGAGTTCATCGAAATGGCGTTGCTCGCTCAGAAAATCGGCCGGCAGGTGATTCCCGTCGTCGAACGGTATTCGGAATTGGATCTGGTACTCCGGTACGCCGAGAAGGTCGGGGTGCGGCCGTTGCTGGGGATGCGGGTCAAGCTGGCCTCGAAGGGCTCCGGGCGCTGGCAGTCGTCCGGCGGGTACCGCTCGAAATTTGGCCTGTCCGTGGGGGAATTGCTCAGCGCGCTGGAGGAACTCAAGCAGCGCGGCCTGCAGGACTGCTTCCAGTTGCTGCACTTCCACTTGGGCAGCCAGATCACGAACATCCGGCACGTGAAGACGGCGCTGATCGAATCCGCGCGGGTCTATGCGGATCTGGTCAAGCGCGGGGCCGGGCTGAAGTACCTGGACATCGGCGGCGGCCTGGGCATCGACTACGACGGCTCGCAGACGAACTTCGAGTCCAGCGTCAATTACACGCTGCAGGAGTATGCCAACGACGTCGTGTACCACGTGCAGACCGTGTGCGAAGAGGCGAACATCCCCCATCCCACGATCATCTCGGAGAGCGGCCGGGCGGTGGCCGCGTTTCACAGCGTGTTGGTCTTCGGCGTCATGGGAGTGGGCGGCCAAGGAGTCATGGAGAGACTGCCGACCGACATTCCGGACGAATACGAGCAGCCGCTGCACGACCTGCGGCTGACGCTGCAGGAGTTGAGCGTCCGCAATGTGTTGGAAGGCTATCACGACGCCCAACAGGCGCTGGAGGTGGCGTTGAACCTGTTCAGCGCCGGTTACCTGCCGCTGGACCAACGCTGCCTGGCCGAGAGCCTCTTCTTTGCGATCTGCCGAAAGATTCGCAAGCTGACCGAACAAATGGACGAAGTCCCCGAGGAATTGCATGGCCTGGACCGGATGCTCTCGGACACCTACTTCTGCAACTTCTCGCTGTTCCAGTCGATGCCGGACAGCTGGGCGATCAAGCAGTTGTTTCCCATCCTGCCGATCCACCGCCTGACGGTGCGTCCCACGCGGCACGCCGTGCTGGGCGACATCACGTGCGATTCGGACGGCAAGATCGAGCAGTTCATCGACCGCCGGGACATCCACCGGACGCTGCTGCTGCACCCGTACGACGGGACCCCGTACTACTTGGGCGCGTTCCTGCTGGGCGCGTATCAGGAGATCCTCGGCGACCTGCACAACCTGTTTGGCGACACCAACGCGGCCCATATCAGCCTGGACGACGACGGCCAGGTGGTCGTGGAGAACATCATTAAAGGCGACTCGGTGAACGAAGTCCTGCAGTACGTCCAGTTCAACGGCCGCGAGTTGATCGACCGCCTGCAGGCCGCCGTCGACGCCGCCATTCGCGAGGGCCGCATCGACCACAAACAGGCCGGCGCGTTCGTCCACTTCTACGAAGAAGCGCTGAACGGTTACACGTACCTGGAGGAGCCGGACGGGGAGTAGCGGCGATCGGCGGATCGAGCGTCCGTCGCCGTGAAGCCTCGCGCGCCGCGTGAGCCGCGAGGCGAAAGCTCTCACCGCTCACGGCTCTCCTCAACCCCGCAGCAGGAAGATGCCCACCACGAGGGCCACCAGCGCCAGGGCGCAGCCCGCTGCCATCGCCACTGCCTTGGTGTGGCGCGGCGGCGCTGGTTCCTCGGGCACGGAGAGCTGGAAAAGCTTCTCCAAAGCGCGCTGGTAGTCGTAATCGCGGCTGATTTCCCGCAGCCGATCGAAGGTCAACTTGAACATCGGACCTTCGTAGGCCAGCGAGTGCTTTCCCTCGTCGTACCAGAAGCGGTTCTGCAGGTTCGAGGGAACGTGAAAACTGGGCGGGAGACGGTTCAAAGGCACGTAGTGAATCATGGCCGACGCCCCACAACTTGCTGGGTTAAACGTTGGCAATGGCCCCAACCTGATGCCCCCCGATTTTAAGGTCTTCTCAGGACGAATTCCAGCCGGGCACGCAAGCATTTTCCAAGAAATACTCTCGCTCCAATCCGGTCCGCGATGATGGATGTTCGTCCTCCGGGCAGTTCTCGCGGGAACGTCCACACGGGGACTGGAACCAGCAGGCGGCTCGTGTTACCCTCGTGCGTGGCGGCCAGGCCGGAGTAGATGGGGCCGCCGGCAGTATGAAGGCATTTTCCCCGGTGGTTGCGTACCTCGCGCGGGACGGCCTGGAAAGTCCGTCCTACGTGCGCCGGGGCAACCGCAAATCCTGGTCCCAAGGAACCCGACCGTGCCCACCAATCGCACCTCCCGCCGCTCGTTCCTCCACACCGCCGCCGCGGCCCTCGCCGGTGGCTCGCTGGTCCCCTATGTCTTCACGACCGCCGCCGAGGAGGCGGCCAAGCCCCGTTCGGCCAACGACCGCTTCCGGATCGGCGCCATTGGCATGCGCTACCAGGGGACGGTGATCACGGATAAGGCCCGCGCGCACGGCGACGTGGTGGCGATCTGCGACGTCGACCGCCACGTCCGCGAGCAGGCGCGGTCGAGTTTCGGCAGCACGCCGGCCATCTTCGAGGACTACCGCAAGCTGCTGGACCGCAAGGACGTCGACGTGGTGATGATCGGCACGCCCGACCACTGGCACACGAAGATGCTGATCGACGCCTGCCGGGCCGGCAAGGACGTGTACATCGAAAAACCGCTGACGCTGACCATCGACGAGGGCAAGCAACTGGTCCAGGTTGTCCGCGAGACGCAGCGGGTCGTGCAAGTCGGCTCCTGGCACCGCAGCGACAGCCGCTTCCGTCTGGCCGTGGAGATGGTCCGCCAGGGACGGCTCGGGCAACTGAAGCGGATCGAGGTCGTGCTGGGCAAGAATCAGAAGGGCGGGCCGTTTCCCACCCGGCCCGTCCCCGGCCACTTGAACTGGGATCTGTGGCAGGGCCAGACGCTCGACGTGCCGTACGTCGAAGAACGCTGCCATTACACGTTCCGCTGGTGGACCGAGTATTCGGGCGGGCAGCTGACCGACTGGGGCGCGCACCACATGGACATCGCTCAGTGGGCCGCCGGCATGGAAGGCTCCGGCCCGGTCCGGATCGAGGGCCAAGCCACCTACCCCAACGTCCCGGGCGGCTACAACGTGCCCCTTGAATTCCAGGCCAAGTACGTCTTTGCCAACGGCGTCGAGATGGTCGTGCTCGACCACGGCCGCAACGGGATCTTGTTCGAGGGCAGCGAGGGGCGGATGTTCGTCAACCGCGGGACGTTGGAAGGCAAGCCCGTCGAGGCCCTGGCCGACGCACCGCTGCCGCGCGAGCAGTACCGGCTGT
>CAYUFW010000057.1:0-22861 GCA_964443915.1 uncultured Pirellulaceae bacterium | reverse complement strand
GCCCACGACAATCTCGCCCGCCCGCCCCGCGAAGGCAAGCTGGACGCGATCGTCAACCACATGGGCAACTTCTTCGATTGTGTCCAAAGCCGCCAGCAGCCGATCTCCGACGTCGCCAGCCAGCACCGCTCGGTGTCCACGTGCCACCTGGGCAACATCTCGATGCGGCTGGGCCGCCCGCTGCAATGGGACCCGGAGAAAGAACGGTTCGTCGGCGACGACGAGGCCAACGGCCACCTCCGCCGCGAGCAACGCGCGCCCTACGCGATCTGACGTGTCCTGAGTTCGTGCCCCGCGTCGGCTCCCGCGATGCGGGGCCGGCTGCTTTCCCGCGGGCTACTTCCCCGCGTGGAACTCAAACCTCTGGCCGGGTTGCGTATCCAGTTGCACGAGGCCTTGCTCGTTCTGCACCAAGGATCTAGCTCCGCCGCCGGGCCCAACGACTTCTTTGCCCGCCCTTCAGCCTGAGCGGTTGTTGCCCACGGGACACTACGCCTTCAATCCCCGCAGATTGACTTCGCGGGTCTTGCCTTCCTTGATCAATTCGTCCATCGTCAGCCACGTTTTCCGCAGCATGGCCTCGCGGCCCAGGATGCCCGTCAGGGTGCTGTCGACCGAACGGTGAGCGGTCGCGTTGTCGAATTCCCCCTGCGTGATGCAGCGATAGAACTCGGCGATGTTGGCCTTGGCTCCGTCCGCATAGATCCCCCCGGCCGCAGCGCCCGAATAGTGCTTGGAGCCGCCGCGGATGAACACCTGGCCCGTGTATGCGATGTGCGCGGTGGCCTCCAGGCCCATGAGATCGGCGGCCAGGTTGTACATCACGGCGTTGTTTTTCAGCAGCTGAGTGTGATGGGTCCAGCAGGTTCCGTCCGGCAATTCAAACACGACCCCGCCGCAGTCCGTGCGGTCGCCGTGCGGGTCGGGACGGACGATGCGCGCGTAGCCGCTGGCCGCGGCCGCCCGCTGGCCGGTGACCCAGATGATGCCGTCGAGGATGTGAATGTCGTACAGCAACAGCAGATCGCCGCTGAGTGCGATGTGCGAGTACCAAGCCCGCTTGAACAGGTTCTCGATGGTCGGCCCCACCGGCGGATCCGGCAACTGGCCGCAGGTCCCGCCGGAATAGATGTGCGCCAGCCCGCCCAGGGCGTTTTCGGCGATGCGCTGCTTCACTTCCTGGTTTGCCGCGTCCGTGGGCAGCTGGTAGTCGACGCGGAAGCACAGTTTTTTCTCCGTCGCCTTCTTGGCCAGGGCCTGCATCGCCAAGACGGCCGGCACGTCCACGGCAAACGGTTTGGCCATGTACACGTGGCAGCCGGCGTCGATGGCCGCGGCGGTCTGTTCCGGATAGAAGTAGGGGATGCCTTCAAGAACGAGGGCCTCGACGCCGCTGTCCAGCGCCCGCTTGTAACCCGACAGGCCACTGAAGCGTTTGTCCGCCGGGACGCCGAGCCGCTCGCCCACCGCATTGGCGGTGTCCTCGAAGTAGTCGACCGCGGCCACGATCTCGTACCCCGGATGCTGTTTGAACAGATTGGCGATCCAGCTTCCCCGGCTGCCCAGCCCCACGAACCCGATGCGGAGCTTGCGTTCGACGGGGACCTCGGCCGCGGGCTTGGCGCCGGCATCCTGGGCCAGCGCTGCGGAGGCGGCGGCCAACAGCGGAACAGAGGCCGCCCCGGCGGTCTGCTGCACAAACGTTCGGCGAGTCAGGGATGGACCATGCGTCATAGGGAGGGTTCCTTGGTGTTTGGGTGTCAGTTAGTACGGTGCGCGCTCGGCGTGTCTTTCGTTTATCGCCCAGCCGCAGGCAGCGGCATCGCCATGCGGAGGCCAGCACGGCACCGGCAGAGCGATGCCGGATGCGCAAGTAAACGGGAATGATTCAAGTCTAATGTCCGACTTCTTGGCTTCCACACGTGTGCCACTGGCCCGCTGACTTGACCTGAACTCAGAGGACCTCGATCGGATACGTGACCAGCCAAATGTCTACCTGTTCGAACCTGGTCTTCAGTCGCTCCTTGAACTGCTCGAAGAACGACCGGCTTTGGGGCCGGTCGTCGGCGTCCACGAAGACGCGGACAAGGTCATCTCGGTAGACCTCGGCTTCGTGCTCCCACATCCCGCGAATGACTTGGGTTTCGCAAGAAACGGCTCCAAACCGCTCCCGCAACTCGAGGATCGTGTCAGCGATCAAGTGGTCGGGAACCGGCCGGCCGTCATTAAACCGCCGAGGCAGTAGAATCTCGAACCGTCGCAATGCTCTGCTCATAACGAGCCGGCCCCTCCGCCGTGAACGGAATCCCTTCGACGGCCAAACGAGGCAAGGCGGCTTCCGGTACGAGCGTGTACCCGTCCGAGAACGTCTTAAAGGAGAACCGCCCCGCCAAGTATCCAAGGGCTTTTCGTTCCGCATCAGGATCTGGAAAGCGAATTCTGATCATGCCGCTATTCTACGTCGTACGCTGTTCGGCAACAAGGACGCCGACGGCCTGGTGCGGAGAACTGTGGATTTTTCGGATCGGACTGTATGAAATCCTTCGCCGCAAGGAACCGGCTGAGGATCGCGTCCGGATTGTGGACCACACCGTACAGATCGGCACGACAAAATGCCTGGTGATCGTCAGGATACCGGCCTTGATTGCTTCGGGCAGGGCCGGCCAAGCGTCGATCAGGGCCTGCAGGTCGGGCGGGATTTCCGCGTCGCTGCTGGCAATTTGCTGGCAAGTGGCGGACGAACCGCGTTTTCCCTTTAGTTTTTGCCAAGTGTTGCCCGATTGGAGATGAAGTTCCCAGAGGCCTCTTGCGCCAGTTCCAAGCCAGTACCAACCCATGGCCACGATCTTCGAGGTTCCGGAGATCTCGAATCTGGACGCGCGCCGGCAGTTGGTGCGGATTCCCGATCAGTTGGACGTGCCCTTGACCCGGCGCGTCCAGCAGGTGATCGACACGGCCGAGTTCCGCCGCCTGGCGAAGATCAGCCAGTTGGGCCTGGTTTCGCTGGTCTATCCGGCCGCTCATCACACGCGGTTCGAGCATTCTTTGGGCGTGTACCGCATCGCCCTGTTGTACCTGAAACAGCTGGCCCACGATCCGCGTTTCGCGGCGGCGGTGACGCCTCACGACGCCGAATTGATGATCGTGGCGGCGCTGCTGCACGATCTGGGACACTGGCCGTTCTGTCACGCCATCGAGGACATGGACCTGCCGGGTGTGCCGGAGCATGAACTGTTCGCCAACAGCTTTCTGCTGGAGGGCGACTTGGCCGACGCCCTGCGGGACAGCTGGGGCATTCCGCCGCGCGAGGTCGTCGCGTTGCTGTCCGAACCGCCGCGCACTCCCGCCGCCAAGATCCTGCACAGTCTGCTGTCCGGGCCGATCGACGTCGACAAGATGGACTACCTGGTCCGCGACAGCCTGCACGCCGGCGTGCCGTACGGCCGGAATTTCGATCAGCAGCGGCTGATTGGCAGTCTGTGCCTGAATCAGGCCGGCGACGCCCTGGCGATCTCGGACAAGGGCCGAACGGCGGCCGAGATGATGGTCTTCTCCCGCTACGTGATGTTCAGCGAAGTGTATTGGCACCACGCGGTCCGCTCGGCCACGGCCATGTTTCAGCGGGCGTTCTATCTGCTGCACCACCGGCTGAACCTGGACTCGCTGTTCCGCCAGACCGAGGCCGAGATGATCGGCAGCCTCTTACAGGCGGCGGGCGAGGGACCGGCGAAAGAACTGTTGGACGGCCTGTTCGGCCCGGTCCGCCGGCTGTACAAGCGCGTGGCCCAGTTCAGCTACTTCGAGCAGCGCGAGTTGTACCAGCGGCTGGCCCGCCGGCCGTATCCTTGGCTGGTGAGTTGTGCCGAGGAGTTCGCAGCCGTGCTCAGCCGGCACATCGGCCGGCGCGTAGCGCCCACCGAGATTCTGTTCGACGCGCCGCCGATGAAGCTGGAGGTGGAATTCCAGATCGAGATCTTCTTCCGCAAAGAAGGCGCATACCGGCCGCTGGGCGAAGTCTCGCCGGTGGTCCAGTCCCTGGCCAAGCAGCAGTTCGACGACTACGTCAAACGCGTGCGGGTGTTCGGCCATCCGCGCGTGGCCGCCGAATTGAAGGACTTTGCCAGGTTCCAGGCAGCCCTCGTGGAAACGCTGGAGCGAATGGGTTGAGCGAAATCGCCGTGCGGCACAGCCGGCCGCGGCATCCGCACGGCCGCCCGCGTGGGGCATCGTCCTCAGCCCCGACCTGTCAAGGCGCGACCGGTGGTTTGTCGTCTTTCGCGTAGAACTTGGTGATGTCGAGGCCTTCCTTCGATTCCTCTTCCAGCAATTTGATCCGCAATTCGAGCCGCTCCAGGCGGCGGAGGATGAGGGGGATTTGTTCGCGGGTTTCGTCGGGGCGCTTCAGACGCGGGGCGAAGGGATAACCCAAGTGCCGTTGCAGGGCGGCGAACAGGTACATAGGGTCTTTTTGGCGGTTGGCCCAGGCGATCTTGCCCTCCTTCTCGCCGAACAGCAGCGGCTTCTCCGGCGCCGGGGGCGGCGAGCCGGGGTGCGTGCGGCGGCGGATGTACTCGGCGCTTCGGACGTAGATCATATCGGCGAAATCGACGATGCCGACCTGCCGGCGCACGGTTTGGATCCAGTCCCGCCAGTCGTCGCTGTACATCGGATCGGCGGACATGGCGTCCAGCCCGCGGTCGTAGCGGAGGCGGTTGCGGCTGAGCGTTTCGAACTGGTACATGAACAGCCCTTGAGGGGTCGGCTGTTCGGCCAGGTACGCGGCCTGGTGCCGGAGGATTTCGATGGCCACGCGCGAGTCGAAGCGGCTGCGGTCGTCCTCCGCGGCTTCGATGATATAGGTCTGATAAGCCGTGAAGTAATGCGGCAGGCGGCGCATGGCGGACGACATCACGCCGCGGTGCCGCAATTCGGCCAGCATGAAGTCAACCGCCATCGGCAGCTTGGTCGTCGCCAGCAATTCGTGGCGGATCTGCTCCAGCAGTTCCTGCAGGGGGTAGTTCTCGGGCAGCCGTTCGCTCAACATGCGGAACAAATAGGCTTGTTCGACGTACTCTTCGCGTTCGAGCATAACGGGGTCCAGGCTGCGAGAGGGACCTAGCGGGAATCGCACGGGACCTTATAATACCTACTGTTTCCATCCCTTGACAGCCTCCCAGCCATGAATCCAGAGCACGCTCCAGCCACCGACCAGTTTTCCAGCGTTCCGGCCGCCGTCGATGCGATCGCGCGCGGCGCCGTGGTGATCGTCGTCGATGCCGAAGACCGCGAGAACGAAGGCGACTTTGTCTGCGCCGCCGAGAAAGCGACGCCCGAGACGGTCAACTTCATTCTCCGCGGACGCGGGCAGTTCTGCGTGCCGGTGTTGCCGGACGTTTGCCAGCGGCTCGAACTGTCGCCCGTCGTCGCGGCCAATACCTCGCCGCTGACGACCGGGTTCATGACGCCCATCGATCATCGCACGGCGAAGACCGGCATCACGGCCCGCGAGCGGGCCCACACCGTCCGCGCCATGGTGGATCCCGACAGCCGGGCCGCCGACTTTGTGCGGCCGGGGCACGTCCATCCCTTGTTGGCAAAAGAGGGCGGCGTGCTGCGCCGGGCCGGGCACACGGAGGCCGCCGTGGACCTGGCCCGGATGGCCGGCCTGACGCCGGCCGGCGTGTTGTGCGAAATCCTCGACGAGTGCGGCGAACGCGCCTCGCGGACCCGGTTGCTGGAAGTGGCCCGCGAGCACCATCTGGAGATCATTTCGATCGAGCAGCTGATCGCGCATCGCCGCGTTACGGAGAATCTGGTGAGCCGCTGCGCCGAAGCCAATCTGCCGACGCGGTTCGGACACTTCCGCGTGCTCGCGTACGACATCAAGTACGAGCGGCAGCAGCCGGTCGTGCTGCTCATGGGCCAGCCCGAACGGCTGGCGGCGCCGCTGGTGCGAATCCACTCCAGCTGTTTCACGGGCGACCTGCTGTGTTCGTTGCGCTGCGACTGCGGCGAGCAACTCCACATGGCCTTGGACATGATCGGCCGGGAAGGGGCCGGCGTGCTCGTCTACCTGCCGCAGGAGGGGCGCGGCATCGGGCTGACCGAGAAGATCAAGGCCTACGCCCTGCAGGAGCAGGGGCTGGACACCGTCGAAGCCAATGTCGCCTTGGGGCACAAGGCCGACATGCGGGACTATGGGATAGGTCTGCAAATCCTCAAGGACCTCGGCCTGCGCAAGGTCCGGCTGCTGACGAACAATCCCAAGAAGACGGACGCGTTCATCTACGGCGGCTTTGACATCGAGGTCGTGGATCAAGTCCCCATCCTGCCGCCGGTCAACGAATACAACGCATTCTATTTGGCGACCAAGCGGGACAAGCTTGGGCACCAGCTGCCGCACGATCTGTAAGGCCGCCGAAACGCTCGCATCCGCAGAGCGCTAAGGCCCCATGCCGGGAGGCATATAACCGCCCGAGCCCATCATCGCGTCTCCATAGCTCGAACCGGGCATCACCGCGCCGGCCGGCGAATCCTCGATGAACAGCAACCGGCGGTACTCCTCCGCATCGTCCACCTCGTTGCAGGCGATCAGCTGCCCGCTGCCATCCACGACCAGGAACTCGCCGGGCACGGGCAGCGGCGTTTCTTCCTTGGTGTCTTTGTCCACGTCCACCATCAGCGGTTCGCCGCCCCGCAAGTCGGCGACGAAGGCGTCCGTGCTAAACTGGAAGCCCTCCAGGCGTCTAATCTGCAAGGTGATGGGGTGCAGCACGTCGACATCTTGCTGGAAGTCCAAGAACGCGCCCCGCAGAACCTCTCGTTCCGCAGGCACCTCCGTCGCGCGGCGCTCGTCCCAGATGACGGCTGCCACCTTGCCCTTCGCCTCCTCGTACTCCACGTTCGGGCCGCTGGGCGGGAGTCTGATGAAGCGGGGACCGGTTGCACTGCCGCCGGCGAAACCGGCCGGCTCGACGATGGTCACCGGTTTGCTCGGTTCGCTCCACTCGGTCTGCAGCCAATAGGTGCGGCGCTCCTTGCCGGTCTTCTTCGCGACGTCGTCGTCCTCCGCGGTCACCTTCGCCAGGCGGTCCACCACCGCTTGGTCGAGAATCCTGGGATTGGGTTCCGCCGCCTTGTTCTGCGGCCGGTTGGGATCTTCCATCATCACCCGCACGCGATAGCGATACGTTTTTCCGGGCTCGGCCGTCAAATCGAAGAAGCGAATCATCTTGTACTTGACGGGCCTGACGCTGGGCATGCCGGGCATCCCGTAGCCGGGCATGCCATAGCCGGGCATCCCGTAGCCGCCGGGCATGCTGCCGGGGTAGCCCGCGCCGGCCGCATCCATCCCGGGGGCCAGACCGTACTCGCCGCCGTACATCGCGGATCCCGACCCGGCGTCGGCCCCAGGGTAAGGCGTCATGCCCGGCATCGACCCCGGTCCGGGCATTCCGGGGGCCATCCCCGGCATCATGCCGTAGCCGCCTGCGGCGCCTGCGCCGGCCAGGGGGATCTGCGGCAAGCCTTCGCTGAAATCGGTCGTTGGCTTCGGCGCGCCTTCGGCCCCCGGCTTGGCCTCCTCTTTGCTTCCCTCTTTGGCTTGTTCGCCGGCGGCCGGCTGGGCCATGGCCAGGTTCGCCGCAAGTTGCTTCTTGGGAACTTGGCTGTGGAGCGCCAGCGAGTCATAGGGTTGCAGCAGGACGGGCGGAATCGGCATGGTGAGGATGCCGGGCAGGAGATACGTTTCGTCCGCGACCTCGGGCGGAATCCCCGCGTATTCCATCGCCGCTTTCATGGCGAAGGAGCTGTTGCTGACCGGCTGCCATTGGAATTCCGCATTCGGGTCCTCCGGGACTTCGGCCCGTTCCGCGACGAACAGCAGGTACTTGGGAATATCGTGCATGGGGCTGTAGCCGGTGGCGCTCGCCAGCGCCCGTTCATATTCCTCCCACTGCTTCTCAAACGGCACCAAGGCTTTGACAGCGACCATCGGAAAGGACTTGGCCGCGACGCCCGCCGGGCCGGCCGCGACTCCGGGAACCGGCATGGCCATCCCGCCGCCCGGCCGATAGCCCTTGCTCAGGTAATGGCTGATGTAGAACTGGCCCAGTTGGCGTCTGACACCAGCCGCGCCGGCGCCGGGAGCGCCCGGCATCATGCTTCCGTATTCGTTGCCTATGCCCGGCATGGACGACCCGCTGCCGTCGGCGCCGGGCATCCCCGGCATGCCGGGCATCATGGAGCCGTACATGTCCCCCATGTCGCCGTACATGCCCGAGGAGCCGCCCGGCATCCGCGTTCGTTTGCGGGGCTTCGGCTTGGGCTTCGGCGGTTCTTTCGCTTTGGCGATGGCATCTTTGGAATCCAGCCAAATGTCATCCACTTTCCTGGTTCTCATCAGGATCGCGAAGACGCCCGCTTCCGCCTCGACCTGTTCGGGCTGGTAAATCGCCGGATCTTGCCGTCGCTGCTGGCGGCGGAACAGTTCCTTGATCCACGGATCGCCGGTGTAGGGCTGAGGATCGACGGGGCTGGTGGCCACGCCGGCCTGAGCGGGGTAATTGTCCACCTTGCGTTGCCGTTCCGGGCCGATGGTCGCCCAAGCATTGGCATTCTGCAGGTTCTTGAGAGCACCGCCCGCGCTGCCCTTCAGGCTGCTGGGACTCTGCCCTTCGTCGACTGACTCCAGCGTGGCGCTGGAGTAGACAAACACGGCTACGAGGACGAGCACCATTCCAAAAATGGCCTTCTCGGCGTGCTGCACAATAAACCCCTTCAGGCCACCTTTGCCGAAGTTCAACTTTAGCTTCATCGTTTTCTCTCCAACCTTCCCAGGCTCCCTGCCTCAGCCCCTGCCAATGCCTCGCCCGTCATGACATCCCCTGCGAACCGCGGCGAAAACCGGGCCGCCCCTCTCCGGCACGCGTGCGAAACTAGCTCGCCGGAGCCGCTGCCGCCGGAGTTGCTGCCGCCGGAGTTGCGGTCCCGGTCAGCCCGGGTTGCTGCTCCAGCCCCAGTTTCTTCTCATCCACCGGATTGTAGATGTAAATGATCCCGTAAATCTCCACGGGCACGTCGTGAACCGAAGTGGCGGCGACAGTGGTGCGGTCTTTCAGGTTCTGCTCTTGGCCGGGCATGCCCATTCCCATGCCGTACTCCGTCGAAGGATAGCCGGAACCTCCCATGCCGGGAGGCGTGTAACCCATTCCCATGCCGCTGTCCATGCCGGGCATGGCATCCATGCCCGGCGTCGTTCCCATCATGCCGGGCATGGACGGCGGCATGTATCCACCGCCCATCTCGGAGCCGCCCATCATTCCGTACCCGCCTCCCATGCCCATATCGTAGCCACCGCCCCCCGCGTCCCGGGCGCGGTTGATCCGCACCTGGCGGACTTCGACGGGCAGCATCGCGTTCCCGAACTGGGCCAGCAGGCGTGGCAGCTTGCGTTCGTCCACCACCAGACGCATCCGCACCGGCATGCGTTTGGCGACCACGAGGAAGGCGTCCGCCGTCGTATCCGCGCGCAAGGCGGACCGCAACGTCTCGGCCTTCAACGCTTGGTACTGGTTGTCCACGTAGCGGCCTTCGGCCGGGTCCAGAGAAAAGGCCCCCATGCCCGGCATGCCCATGCCCGGCATACCCATGCCCGCGTCTCCGCCGGGCGGCATCATGGCTTCAGCGCCTCCGGCCGGCATCCCAGCTGGCGAGGGCATCGCGCTGCCGGAGCCCGCATCCATTCCGGGCCCACCGCCCGCGCCATAGGGGCTGGAACTCATCATTCCGTCGCCCATTCCGCCCGGCATCATGCCGCCTCCCATGCCGCCTCCGCCGAGCATGACGACCTGCCCGGCGCGTGGCGGCGCGTGGCGGCCGATCATGATGCCTTCGATCGTCTTGACCACGGCTTCGTGCCGGGACTCGGCTTTATCGTTGGTTTGACGAATGATGTACATCAGCGCCGTCAGTACCCACAGATCCTCCTGGGCGTACAAGATTTGCAGGGTGTTCGGCAGACTTTCCACCTGCTTGGACCAATCGAAGTGGGTCTGCACGAGCCGCGCCTGGTCGCCCGGCTCCCAGATGACGATCGGGGGCTTCATCTGAGCCAGCTTCTGCATTTCTTCGGGTGTCAGGTTGGTCCCCGTGCCCATCATGCCGGGCATGCCGCCGACCGCCGCCCGCCCAACTTGCCAGCGGGTGCCGACGACATCCGCCAGCCTCGGCAGCAGGTTGCCGACGTACTCGGCATAGCGGCGGCGGAAGTCCACCTTCAACTCCTGGTTGGGCGGCGTGGGGAAGTCCACCTTGGCTTCGATGGGCTTGAGAGGCCGGACGGCGGTCACGAAGTCTTCGCGCAGGTCCATCGGCCAACGCAGAATCATGTCCTGCCGGGAGTACTGGTACCGCCACGCCTCCAGCACCAGTTTCAGCGTGGTGTCCAGCAGTTTGTCCATCTCCTGGTGAGACTTCTCGTTGGGAGGGTCCTGCTTCTTCTGCAAACCCGAGACCGTGGTGAACTTGGCCTTGATGTCGCCCTGGTTCTTCTCGAACTCCTTGTGCAGCGATTGCCGCGCCATGTACCACGTGGCCATGCTGCCTGCGAGGATGAGGCCGCAGCCGATCCAAAAGACATGCTTCGCCGCAGCTCGTGCAAACGCTTTGACCTGGTCCATAACGCTAACCTCCCATGTTGGCTGCCGCCACCTTGTTGTCAGGAATCGCCGCCGGTGGCTGCTCTGGCTTACCGGGCTGCTCTGGCTGTCCAGACTGTTCCGGCTGTCCGGACTGCTCCGGCTGTCCGGACTGCTCCGGCGCCTCCGACTGCTCCGATTGCTGTTGCACCTGGGCCTCCATTCGCGCACGCAGGCGTTCGGTCAGCAGTTTCTGCTGCCAGCAGAACTGGAGCACGAACGTGTACTTGGGCGCGACGAAGAACGGAGGTTCCTTCGGCTCCTCCTTTTCGCCGGCCTTCTTCTCCGGTTTGGCGGCGCCACCGGCCATCCCCATTCCCGGTGCCCCCATGCCGGCCGGCGCCATCCCCATCCCCGGCATCATTCCCGGCATTCCCTCGGCCGCGCCGGGATACGCGCCCGCTCCTCCCGGAGTGCCTTCATAGAAAGGATTCGGAATGCGATTGGTGTGATCGATGGGTGGATCGACCGTCAACACGGCAAAGTCGATTCCCAATTCCTTCATCGTAAAGCGCGTCGGCGGCTGGCCGGGTCCCGTCGGCAATTCGATGGTCTGTTCGCGCAGGTTCTTCAGGAACGTATCGCGCACGTGCGTGCCGCCCCACGTGGTGATGTCCGCGTTGTAGAAGTGGTGCCCCTTGATCTCGATGACCCAACCCGGACCTTCCGGGCCGGTGACTTCCGCGGAGCCTTCGCTGCCGGCCCCGGCCACCGTCGCCGGGGCCGCCGGAGCAGCGGCGGGGGCTGCCGCCGGAGCGCTCGCTTCTGCATCCGCCGCGGCCGGAGCCGCTGGGGCCGTCGGTGCGGCCGCCGCCGGCTCGGCGCCGGCCGCGGGCGCCGCGGCTCCCGGCGCAGGCGCAGCCGCTCCGGGCGCAGGCGCCGCAGGGGTGGCCGCTCCGGGCACTGCCGCGGGGCCAGCCCCGGCGGCGGCCGCAGGATCCGCCGCAGCGGCGGGCGCGGCCGCAGGGACGGGCGTTCCCTGCAAGCGAGCCAAATCTTCCATGTACTTTCGCTTGATTGGCTCGGTGAACCACGCCTTCAGGTCCGTGAAGTACTGGGATTCAATGTACTCGATGTGAATTTCCTTGCGCTGCGTGATCGGCACCACCTTCGGGTCGGGAATCTGGCCGGGCGCCAGGGCCGGGTCACGCGGCAGCGCATCGTTGATGGCCTTGAGCATTTCCATCCACAAGATGCGCCGATCGGAGTTGCCGGAGAGTTCCTTGCCCAGCGCGACCAGCTCTTCCAGGCGTTTGACCCGGGAAGCATCCTCCTGCTCGTTCTTGCTGAACTGCGAGGAGACGGAGTCCACCTCCTTCATCGCGGCTTCCCAGGTGACGCCGTCCTGTTCCCGCGTCGGGTGAACCTTGTACCAGGCGTTGTACTCGAAAAAGAAATTGATGGCGAAGGCCAACATCAGTCCGGCGGCGGTGGCCAAGGCCCAAGGCTTCTTGGCCCGGATGATGCGCTCCGTCAGCATTTCCTTGGGCAGCAGGTTCGTGTCGAACTTCGCCTGCCCCAGGCCCTGCAGGCACAAGCCGTAACAGACGGCGAAGGCGTGCATGTTCTCCTTGAACTGCGGCGACGACAGCACGGATTGTCCGGCCACTCGCGCCGCCCACTGCTCGTGGTCGACGTTCACGAGTTCGTAGCCCAGGTTTTTCGCCAGGTACTGCTGCAGGCCGGGCAGTTTGACGGCGTTGCCCAGCATGATCAGCCCGCCGATCTGGGCTTTGCGTTCAATGTTCTGGAAGAAGCCGACGGACCGCTGGACCTCGGTCAACAGGTCGTTGAACACGGGCCGCATCGCCTGAATGACGCTCTTGGCGTCCTCGGCCTCCCGCACGTTGCGCTTCAGGTGCTCGGCCTTGGCAAACGTCAGTTTCAGTTCTTTCGTCAGCTGCTTGGTGAAGTGATTGCCCCCGATGGGCATGTTCCGCTGCCAGATCCGGAAGCCGTTGGTGACGACCAGGTCCGTGGTGTCGGTGCCCATGCTGATGATGACGAACGACTCCGGAGGATTGTCGGCGTCGTAGATGTCCGCCGCCAGCGCGTCCGTCATCAGGCTGTGGGCCACGAAGTTGTAGGTGCAGATCGGGCCCAACTGGACGACATTGATCTCCACGTCGGCCTGACGGAAAGGCTCGAGGTTCTCGTACACCTGGTCGCGCTTCATGGCCACCAAACCGACTTCGGCTTCCATCAAGAACCCGTCGACCTCGTTGGCGCCTCCCATCAGCTGGTAGTCCCAGATGACTTCGTCCAGCGGAAACGGGATCGCCTGCCGCGCTTCGAAGCGGACGATGTCGGGAAGCTTCTTCATGTCGACCGGGGGCGGCTCGAAGAAACGCACCAAGCCGCTTTGTCCCGGCACGGAGATCACGACCTTGTCGCCCTTGATGTTGTTCCGCTGCAGGAATTGGCTGATGGCCTCCTGAATCAATTCCTTCGGATTGGCATCAGGCTGGCTGAGAATCTTCGGGTGCTCGATGTAGTCAAAGGCCGTGGCAACCAGGACCTGGTTCTGGTCGTCGTACTCGCAGCGCAAGGCTTTGAGCGCACAATGGCCGATATCGATACCCCAGACACCGCTGGTGGACGCCATAATTCGTTCCTAACGCAAGGGACAGGAAGCGGATGACGTAGTCACAAGCTTAACGTCACCCCTCACCGCCGCTTGAGAAGAGAGGATCTAATCGTGCCCGACAGGCCGGACTTGCCCTAAGCCGCCCTCTGGTTTCAGTTTAACGCCGCTGAAGGACGAGTGTCAAGAATTCCTTTGCCGCCTTCGGACAACTATCATCGCGGGACTCACCCGTCCGACGCCAGCCGCCCGTGGCCGCTGCCAGCACCCTCGACCGACGGCCCTGCACAGGCTATGGTGTTGAAGACACCGCCTCCGGGCCCCCTTCCATTTTATGCCACGAAACCATGATGTACCAGCAACTTATCGTACTCTTGCCCTGTCACAGCCTGGAAGACTTCCCGACGCACCACGAGGGCGACGAGGCAGCCGGCCTGCTGGCCGCCTGGACGGCCCCTTGGCACCCCGCCCTGATCGCCTGCGCCGGCAAGATCCCCTGCTGGTACCGCGCCGATTCTCCGCCGGAGGACGTGACGAATAAACTAGTTGTAGTGCCTGGTCTGAGCAAGCCGCAAGTCCCCACGGGGTATCTGCAGCGAGTCGAAGGCGAAGCCGCCTGCCTGATCCAGGACCGGCTGGACCGGCGGGAAATGATCGAGTCGGCCCTGTCTCGCCTGGACGCGCCGGTCCCGCCCGACGCCCAGACGCTGGCCGCCGACTTCCTGGCGCTCGGCTACTGCTACCTGCAAGTCGAGTTGCTGACGCGCAAGCTCCGGTATTCCAGCAATCTGGACGAAATCCACTTTCAGAACCAAGTTGTGGCCGCCGCCGCGGCCGCGATGGAAGGCAACATGGAGGTGGCCCGGCAGCGGCTGGCCGCGTCGTTCGACATCCTGGCCGCAGAACGCGATCATTATTATCCGGGGGAGGCGTATCTGCTGGACTTGACGATGCTCGCGCCCACGACGCTCGGCGCCTCGCTACGGAGCCAACTGGCCCTGACCAACACCTGCAATCTGCTCCTGTCGGGCGAGCTGTTGCAGCAGATGGCAGCGCAGGAACCACGCACGCTGGAGGCGCTGCAGGCCGCGCTGCAGGCGGGGCGGGTGGGCCTGGTCGGCGGCGAGTACGGCGAACGGAATCTGTCGCTGCTGTCGTGCGAGACGTTGCTGAATCAACTCCAGCACGGGCTGGCCCACTATCAGGCCGTCCTGGGGTGCCGCCCGAAAGTGTACGGCCGCCGCCGCTTCGGGCTGACCCCTTTCCTGCCGCAGATCTTGACGAAGCTGGGTTTCGACGCGGCGTTGCACGCGTCGCTGGAGGACGGTGTCGTTCCGGAAGGTTCTCAAGTCAAGGTGCGGTGGGAGGGCAGCGACGGAACGACGATCACGGCCCTGGCGCGGCTGCCTTTGGATGCCGCCAAGCCGCAGACGTTTCTGAACCTGGGCGTCAAGCTGGGCGAGTCGATGGACATGGATCACATCGCCACCGTCTGCCTGGCCCATTGGCCCGGTACGCCCAGCCCCTGGTACGACGACTTGCGGCGCATCGCGAGTTACTGCTCCGCGCTGGGCAAGTTCATGGCGATGGACGAATACTTCCGGACGACCGATTATCCCGTACATCAGGACCGCTTTGGCTACGATCAATACCGCTCGCCGTACCTGAAGCAGGCGGTGGCGAAGAGCCAGCCCGATCCCATTTCCAGCGTCGTCCGCTACTGGCGGCACCGGTGCGAAGCGGAGGCGGCCCAATCCCTGGTCACCTTGGCTTCGCTGGTCTCGGGGAAGGACGCCGGCGCCGAGCGGCTGGGGACCGAGGCGGCGGCCTGCCGACCGGACGAACTGCTCGGGGCGATCGACGTGTACGACGACGGCGGGACAGCGCAGACGGACACGGCCGTCGAGCGGACGCTGCCGCAAGCGATGCAGTCGTTCGCCGCCGCGCTGCCCCGCGCGGCCGCCACGGACACCGGATGCCTGGTTGCGAATCCACATTCCTTCGTCCGCCGCGTGGGGATCGAGGTCGACGGGCTGACGGCCCTGCCCGAGGTCGCGCGGCCCGTGTACTCGGCATCCGCCTCCCAAGCGGCAGCGCAGGTCGTCGTCGACCTTCCGCCCCTCGGGTTCGCCTGGATTGCGGCCAGCCCTGCCGCGGGCAGAGCGAAAAAGGCCGCTGCCACGCTGGCGGACGAATGCCTGCTGCGGAACGAGTTCTTCGAGGTCAAGATCGATCCGGCCTCGGGCGGGCTACGGGCCATTCACGAATACGACGCGCGCCGCAACCGGCTCTCCCAGCAACTGATCTTCCGGAGCGACGACGGCGGTGGCCCGGCGCACAGCGATGAAATCGGCGAGGGGGTTCCGAGCAACGTCGTTTCGAGCATGATTGCCGACGCGGTGGAAACGGTAGTGTCGACCGAGACGCTGGGCGAGATCGTGGCCCGCGGCCGGCTCGTGGACGGGGATGGCCGCAAACTGGCCGGCTTCCGTCAGACCTACCGGCTGTGGCGGGGCAGTCGCGTGCTGTTGCTGGACATCGAATTGGAGTCTCACGCCGAATGTTCCCGCGACCCGTGGAGCTGCTACTACGCGGCGCGATTTGCTTGGGCGAATGAAGCTGCCGAGTTGTACCGCAGCGCCAATTTGACACGGCAGCCGGCAAAGGGCAAACGGTTCGAAGCGCCCTTGTACGTCGAGGTTGACGATACGGGAATTCACACGGCGATCCTCAGCGGCGGCCTGCCGTTTCATCGGCGGTACGGACGGCGCATGCTGGACACCCTCCTGATCGTTGCGGGGGAGCGCTGCCGGCGGTTTCAGCTTGGCATCGGCGTGGAACTGAAGAACCCGCTCCACGACGCGCTCAGTTTCGTCACGCCCGTGCCGTCGCTCGTGCAGACGGCCGCCGCGCCGGCGCCCGTCACATCCGGCTGGCTGTTCCACCTCGACGCCCGGAACGTGACGGCCACGCACTGGGAGCCGTTATTCGCGGCCGGCACGAATGAGGGCTTCCGCGTCCGCCTGCTGGAGACCCAGGGCCGCCAGATCAACGTCGGCCTGCAGTCCTTCCGCGCAGTCCGCTCGGCCCGCAAGCTGAACTTCCAGGGCGACCAGCTCACCGAGTGCCCGATCGAGAAGGAAGCGATTCGCGTGCAGCTGACCGCCCACGAATGGGCGCAGATCGAGGCTCGCTGGTGAATGGCGCGGTTGTATCCTGGTGATCGTCTCCCGAGAGGTTTCGACCGCCATTTCGCAAGAGGAACTGGTTATGAGCGCATGCAGGCCATTCTTGAGCATTCTCGGCTTGGCGCTGGCCGCCCACGCGGCGGGCGCGGCCGAGCTGTACGTCTCGCCCGGAGGCAACGATGGCTGGACCGGCACACTGGACAAGCCGAACCAGGCCCGCACCGACGGCCCGCTCGCGTCGCTCGTCGGTGCGCGGGACGCGATCCGGAAAATGAAAGCTGCAGGCGGGCTGCAGCAGCCAATTCGCGTCCACATCCAAAGCGGCGAGTACCCCGTCCGCGAACCGCTCGTCTTCGAGCCGCAGGATTCCGGCACACCGCCGTGCCCGATCACCTACGTGGGCGACCAGACCGAACGGCCGGTCATCTCCGGCGGGCGGCAGATCACCGGGTGGCAGAAGCAGGGCGACCGCTGGGTCGCGCATCTGCCCGAAGTGGCGGCGGGCCAGTGGACCTTCGCCGCGCTGTGGGTCAACGGCGAGCGACGGGTACGGGCGCGGATGCCGAACGAGGACTATTTCTACACGGCTGGCAAGGCTCCACCGGTCACCGACCCGAAGACCGGCAAACCCGCCACCAGCGCCCACGTCGCGTTTCGCTTCAAGGCGGGCGACATCCGGCAGTTCACGAACCTGGACGAAGCCATCGTCGTCGTGTACCAGTCCTGGGAGGTCGGCCATCAGCGGATCGCGTCCGTGGACGAGGCGAAGCGCGTCGTCACCTTCCGCAGCCGTCTCCCCTGGGCGTTCGACCACTGGGGCGGCAACGTCCGCTACTTCGTCGAGAACGTGCCCGAGGCTTTGGATGCGCCGGGCGAATGGTATCTCGACCGCCAATCCGGCCTGCTGTCGTACGTCCCCTTGCCCGGCGAGGACTTGACGCAGGTGACGGTGGTCGCCCCCGTCGCCAAGCAGTTGATCGTTTTGAATGGCAAACCCGCGGAGAGCCAATTCGTGTCGCACCTGCGGTTCGAGAATCTGCGGCTGCTGTACACGGACTGGGAAGTTCCCCCGCAGGGACACGCGGCGGGGCAGGCCGCCTGCGACTTTCCCGGAGCGATTGAGGCCGTGGGGGCACGGAACTGCTCGGTCGAGGGCTGCGAACTGGCGCACCTGGGAACCTACGGCGCATGGCTGCGATTCGGCTGCCAGGACAACCTGATTGCCCGCAACGAAATCCACGACCTGGGCGCCGGCGGCGTGCGTTTGGGCGAGCAGAGCGATCCGCGGACCGAGCCCGAAACGGCCCAACGCAACACGGTCGACAACAACCTGATCAATGACGGCGGCAAGATCGATCCCGGCGCCGTGGGCGTTTGGATCGGCCGGACCAGCTACAACCGCGTCTCGCACAACGAGATCTGCGACTTGTACTACACCGGCATCTCGGTCGGCTGGAGTTGGGGTTACGCCCCGACCAGCGCGCATCACAACGTGGTCGAATTCAACCATATCCACAACATCGGCCGAGGCGTGCTCGGCGATATGGGCGGCATCTACTGCCTGGGAGATTCGCCGGGGACGGTGCTCCGCAACAACCTGGTCCACGACGTCTACGACCACCACACGGGCTCGCTGGCGATCTATACCGACGAGGGCAGCACGGGCATCCTGATCGAGAACAACATCGGCTACGGCACGACTTACGCCAACTTCCATCAGCACTATGGCAAGGAGAACATCGTCCGCAACAACATCTGGGCGCTAGGCAAGCACCACCAACTGAGCCGGGCGCGGCAGGAAGAGCACACGTCGTTCACGTTCGAGCGGAACATCGTTTACTTTGACAACGGCAAACTGCTCAAAGGCGGCTGGACGAACGACAAATTTATCATGGACCGGAACCTGTACTGGGACACCTCGCACCCGGCCGGCGACATCCGGTTTGGGGAGGCGACGCTGGCCGAGTGGCAGGCGCGAGGCCACGACCGGAACTCGCTGATCGCTGATCCCAAATTTGTGGACGCGGCCCATTTCGATTTCCGCCTGCAACCCGACTCGCCGGCTTTCCAACTGGGTTTCGTCCCCATCGACGCCACGCAGATCGGCCTGTACGGGGATCCGGAATGGGTCCGTACGCCGCAGCGGATCAAGCGGCAGGTGTACGTGCCCAAGCCGCGTCCGGAACCGCAGCCGACGCCGGTCCAGGACGATTTCGAGGAGGCCCTGGCGGGCATGGCGCCCGAGGGCCCGACGGTGAGCGCGGAGGGTGCGGGCGAGATCCTCGTCACCGGCGAACTGGCCGCCCAGGGAAAGCAGTGCCTCAAGTTCAGCGATGCTCCGGGCCAGAAATACAGCTTCAATCCGCACCTGTGGTATTCGCCGCACTTGGCGACCGGCCAGGTGCGGGGAAGCTTCGACGTGCGGATCGAGCCCGGCGCGATCGGGCATTTCGAATGGCGCGAATATGACGGCGGCTCGTATCGCATCGGACCTTCGCTGCGGATTGAGGGCGACGGGAAGCTGCTGTCCAAGAGCGGGCAAGTCGGCAAGGTGCCGTTGAGCCAGTGGCTGCACATCGAAATCATTTGCCGCCTCGGGGAGGCCGCCCAGGGCAAGTGGACGCTGCGATACGGTCCGCTCGGCGGGGACCTCACCCAACTCGAACTGCCCTGCGATCCCAAATTCCGCCGGCTCGACTGGGCCGGCTTCATCGCCGACGCGGCCGTGGCGGCCGTGTTCTATGTGGATAACCTCAAGATCGCGCCAATTGAAGAACCACGCTGAGACGGGGCGGCCTCAGAGGGGGAAAGTTCCGGGGTGTGACCGTCGAAGAAAGTCACTCCGGCACCGGTTCCAAGGGGCTGTGGGCGACCAGAAAGTTCTTCGCACCGCCGCCCTGGACGAATTGGACTTGGGCTTTGCGTTTCAGTCCGCTCCCGCTCACCGACACGACAATCCCGGTGCCGTAGTCGGGGTGCCAGACCGTCATTCCCGGCAGGAAAATGTGTGCGCGGCCGCCGATCGGGCCGGCTCGGCCGGACCGCCCGCCCCGGCGCGGCAGGCTGTCGTCGGAATGAAACTCCTCGTAATCGGCGGGCGCGTCCTGAACGAAATCTTCGTCCGACCAGACCGCGGGGCGGCCGCGGGGCCGTTCCTCTAGATCCTCCACGTAATCCAAATCGTCCAACTCATCGCCATACTCGCCGTCGTTGTCTTCGTCGTCGATATCATCGAAGTCATCGTCATCGTCATCGTCATCGTCCAGATCAGCGGGATCCCCGACCGGTTCGCTGTAACTGAGTTCTTCGCGGGGCAACTCCATCAGGAACTGGCTGGGAATCGTGGGGCGGCGCTCGCCGCGGAAGGCCCGATATTGGGCGCAGCTCAACTGTAGTTCCTGCTTGGCGCGGGTGATTCCCACGAACAGCAGCCGCCGCTCCTCCTCGAACTTCTCCGGATCCTCGCTGCTCCGCTCGTGCGGCAGCAGGCCGTGTTCGACCGCGACGATGAAGACCATCGGAAACTCCAGCCCCTTGGCGGCGTGCAGCGTCATCAGCGTGACGCGGTCTTGTTCCGTCTCCAGCGCATCGGTATCCGCGACCAAGGCCGCTTGTTCCAGGAACAACTCCAGCGCGTGTTCGGCCTCCGGATGCTGCCGGTCGAACTCCTCGGCCGCCGTCAGCAACTCTTCGACGTTGGCCAGCCGTTCCTGATCTTCTTCGGAATCCGAATCGGCCAGCGAGTCGCGGTAGCCGGACTCGCGCAGGACCGAGACCATCGTTTCGTGCAACGGACCGCCTGCGTGCAGGCTCATGCGATCGTAGGCCGCGACGAACTTGGCGATCTGCGTCGCCGTGCGTTTCGGGATCGCTTCGATCAAGCCGCTCTGGCGGGCCGCTTCCAGCAGCGACAGCCGCGTGCGGCGCGCGTAGTTGGTCAACCGCTCGACCGTCGTCTTGCCGATGCCCCGCGTCGGCGTGTTGATGATCCGCAGCAGCGCGAGGTCGTTTTGCGGGTTGTTCAGCAGGTGCAGATAGGCCAGGACGTCCTTGATTTCCTTCCGTTGGTAGAACTCCTGGCCGTTGACGATCTGGTACGGGATGCCCTGCAGCCGCAGCGCGTGTTCGATCGGCCGCGAGAGGGCATTGATGCGGTAGAAGACCGCGCAGTCACGGGGCCGGCGGCGTCCGGCGCGGATTTCTTCGGCGATCCGCTGGGCGAGCCCGTCCGCTTCGTCGAGGCCCGTCGGGTAGACCACCAGACGCACGGGCGAGCCCGGCGGATTGTCGGTAAACAGCTTCTTCGGCTTCCGCCGGACGTTGAACGAGATCAGTTGATCGGCGACCCGCAGGATGTTCGGCGTACTGCGGAAATTCTGTTCCAGCCGCACGACGGTGACCTGCGTGAAGTCCTTCTCGAACTCGAGGATGTTGCTCAGGTTCGCACCACGCCAGCCGTAGATCGACTGATCGGGATCGCCCGTGACCGCCAGGTTCGGATAGTTGATCGACAGCGCCCGCACGATGGCATACTGGGCCAGGTTCGTGTCCTGGTATTCGTCGACCAGGATGTACTGGTACCGCGCGTCGAGTTGGGCCCGCAGCTCGTCTTGCTCGCGCAACAGCGTGGCCACGTGCAGCAGCAGGTCGTCGAAATCGCAGGCGTTGGAGGCGATCAGCCGCTGTTGGTACTGCGGATAGATGCGGGCCACGACGGCCCCCACCATGCTGTTGGCCCGCGGCACGTACTGGTCCGCCGTCACCAAGCTGTTCTTGGCCCAGCTGATCGCGCTGGCAACCGCTTCCGGCGACGTGTGCGTGATCGGCTCGTCGCCGTCGCCGAGGACCTCTTTGAGCACGCGCCGGCTGTCATCCGCGTCATAGATCGAATAGTTCTCGTGCAGACCGACCAGCGGCGCGTACCGCCGCAACAGGCGGGCACAGAACGAATGGAACGTCCCCATCCACACGCCGCGGTGCTGGGTCAGACGCTCGACCCGCTGCCGCATCTCGTCCGCGGCCTTGTTGGTGAACGTCAGGGCCAGGATCTGGCTGGGCGGGACGCCGTGCAGCAGGAGGTTGGCGACGCGGTGCGTGACGACCCGCGTCTTGCCGCTGCCGGGGCCGGCCAGGATCAACAAGGGACCGTCTATGTGCGAGGCCGCTTCACGCTGCGCCGGCGTCAGCGAAGCCAGCAAGTCGGCCGAGTGGGGATTGGGGAGCGCGTCTTCCATCGCGGGCAGCGTACCACAAGAAAAATGTGCGTTCAAGGGCAGCAGATCGACGCGGGAGGCGCCGCTGCGTGCAGATCCCCGATTGTCCGAAAGGCCCTCCCCGTGTATCGTGCCCCCATGCGTTACTACGGCGCGGTGATCCGGCCGCCCAGCGAGGCGGACAGCTATATCCTGCAGGTCACGTACGGCTGCTCGCACAATCGTTGCACCTTCTGCGGTACGTACCTGGACAAGCCGTTTCAGACGCGCCCGCTGGAGGACGTGCAGCAAGATGTGGCCCTGGCCCGACAGGTCATTCCCGGCACCCGCCGCGTGTTCCTGGCGGACGGCAATGCCCTGGTGCTCAGTTCGCGCCGGCTAGTGCAGATCCTGGATGCGCTGGCCGCCGCCTTTCCCAACTTGCAGCGGGTGGCCGCCTATGCCAACGCCCAGGACTTGCTCCGCAAGAGCCGCGACGAACTGCGGTTGCTCCGCGACAAGGGACTGCGTCTTGTGTACCTGGGCCTGGAAAGCGGCCATGACGAAGTACTCCAGCGCATCAACAAGGGGACCACGGCCGCCGAGATGATCGAGGCCGTGCGGCGGGCCCAGGCGGAGGACATCCGGGTCTCGGTCATCGCCCTGCTGGGGATCGGCGGCCCGGAATTGTCCCTGGCCCATGCCGAGGCGACGGGCCGCGCGGTCAGTGCGATGGATCCGCGCTACTTGTCCTTGCTGACGTTGATGCTCGTTCCCGGCACGCCGCTGGATGAGCAATGGCGGCAGGGCGAATTCCAGTTGCTGGAGCCGGAGGCGTTGTTGGCCGAACTTCGTCACGTGATTCTGCACCTGGAGGGTCTTTCCGGCTGCATCTTCCGGACGAATCATGCGTCGAACTACCTGCCGCTAGCGGGCACGCTGCCGAAGGACAAGCCGCGTCTGTTGGCCACGCTCGACGCCGCACTCAGCCGTGGCCGGGCCGCGCTTCGGCCCGAGGCCTGGCGCGCCCTGTAGCCCCGATTTGACAGCGTTGCGCCGCTGCACAACAATGGTGGGTGTGATCGCTTTTTGCTCGATGGACGTGCGCTCGAACGTTGAGCGCCGAGAGGATCACCGTTCCTTCTCTCCGGCAGTCTGCCGGAGAACATGGTGGAGTACATGGAATGACGCACCACAGGG
>CAYUFW010000056.1:0-31605 GCA_964443915.1 uncultured Pirellulaceae bacterium | reverse complement strand
TTTCTTGCCAAGACCAATTTCGTGAACACTACGTAGATCGCCTAAAGTGCAGTGTCCCGGTGAGCCATGTTTTTTTCTGCCGCGTGCTGCAACCCTGCCGCTGCTTGCTGAATGTAATTGCACGCTTGGTCAACCGGCAACGGCCCCTGTTGCTTCACGACCTCGGCAAGGCAATTCCCCTCGACAAATTCCAGCACGAGAACCTGTAGGTCTCCGAGCTGCTCGGCGTCAAAAGCCGCGGCAATATTCGGGTGATTGAGTTGGGCCGCCGCCTTCATCTCGCGGCGAAAGCGTTCCGCGGTCTGCGGGTTGGCCAGCAAATCGGGCTTGACGATCTTCAGAGCAACCGCACGGTCCAGCAGCTGGTGATGGGCCTTCAGGACCACGCCCATCCCACCGGCGCCAAGACGACTCAACACGCGGTACTTCGGGTGGTTCCTCAGTTCGGCAGGAATGTCGACGCCCAACTCGACATTGGCGGGCCCACGCGATTCAGGTGACGATTCCTCGTCAGTGCATTCTCCCAGCTCTGAAGCAACGGATCGGATGAGCCCCAGGAAAACTGCTTCGGGCTGCTTTTGCACGATATTCCAGCACGTATCGCAGGCATTGAGATGCGTCTCAATCCCCGTAATCTCGCTGTCGTCCAGTTCGCCCGCCGCGAACGCTGCCAAGCGTTCCAAAGCCGGATGTCCGTTGTCAGTCATACAGGCCCTTTTGGCAGAGCTGCGCGGACGGGGGCAAGCAAGGTTGAACTCGAACGATCGTTGGCACGCCGTCGCTCACGTGTATATGGCGATCAGACGCCAGAATCTTACAGGAAGTAATTCATTTCATGTCAACTAGGTGCTCCGCCGCCTTGCGTAACCTCTTTAGAATTCTAGACTTGTGCGCATAAACCGTACCCCGTTTGATTCCCAGTTGCTGGGCAACGACTTCGCCGGGCAGTGCTTCAAAAACGAGCAAGTGAAACGCTTGCCATTCCTGATCGGAGAACTCCGGCCGAATCAGGGTCAGAAGCTGCCGTAGCACATGTTTGTCATGGTCCAGTGCCCAATTTTCGCTCATCTTGCTGTTCGCGTCTTCAAGCTGCTCCATCAAATCCATGCCATCCTCACCGCCCATTCCCCGTTCGCGGTTAGGCTTTGACCGCCGAAACATGCGCATCTTGTTGCAGAACACGACGCGGAGCCAACTCCGAAACCTGCCCTCGGTTCGATCATATTCAAACTCCGGAAGCGCCTTCCGAAGCTCCGCGAATACGTCCTGCACAACGTCTTCCGCATCGACATGCTGGAGAGCTGCCCTCCGCGCCCAAGAATAGAGAAACGGCTGATACAACGCGTACAGATTCGCCCAGTCGTCGGCTTTCGGGTCAGTACGCAATCGTTCGAGCAGACTCAAGGACGTTTCGATCATGCACAGATCACTTTTCAACATTCGGCAACGCAAACGCGAATATACGGCACGCGTCGGCAATCAACCGAGCCGACAGGGAGTGGGCTGGTTGGCCGCGCGAGCTAACGTGGCGATCATCGGCGCGGCCCGACCATCGCCCGCTGTCCAGTCGCATTTGGGGCCCTTGGACGGCCAACGGGAGTTTCGCCGCCCGGCTTGACGCTGTCAAGCTGCCATCAAACCGGGCCGTTTCGAGTTGCTTTTCGCCGCGAACCAAGCGGCGCGCCAAATCCCGATGCGTATGGCCGATTTCCCGTTCAGAACTGCCGCGGGGGCCGATCCGGCCTCGCCCGAGGGGCGTGCCGTTCGGGACGCGCGAACAGCTCGCGCAGCGAGAGTTGGAATCCGTTCTTCCCATCGTCTTGCCATCCAATTATCGGCTGTGGTCGCTCAGAACAGTGCGTCGTCGGTCAGTGATGTTGCGACCAGTTCCTTGGCATAGGCGTTGTCGGTCACAAGCGAACGGAGTCTCCGAAGAACTCCCTGACGAGGAATGTCTTCCCCACGCGGCGGCGCCCGCAGATCGCAATACACTCGGGCTCCGCTGACTTTAACGTCTGGTCCAGACGATGTACGCGCGATGGTTTGGGAGCCACGCTCAGAGGGTGACACGATGGAGTTCCCGGGCCAGTGTGTCCGCCAGTTCGTTCCATGGGGCATCGGGCCAAGCATCGAAAACCGCATCTGACGTCACGCCTCGCCTGTTGACCGCAAGTGGGCCGAGATCCGTCTCCCTGACAAACATGGGTTGATCGCCAGCTGCTTGTGCAGGAACGGTCGTGGATGGCGACACGGGAAGCAGGGCACCTGCTGGAGAAGAGAGGTCGCGAACATTCCAGACCTCGACGAAGACGGCGGAGCCGAAAAACGATTCTCGAGCGTTGCCTAAAGCCACGAAGTGCGCGGGAACTGGTTGCACTCGGACGGACGCGATCTGCACCGGTTCGCGAGGCGCGACGGCCGCGCTGTCGGACGGCGTCGCGGCAGACCATACTCTTTGACCCTCGCCCTCGCCTTCGCCGCTGCTCACCAGCAAGATCACGGCCGACGCCGGCTGGGCCGGCAGCACCAACGTGAACGTATCGCTGGTCCCGGACTCCGAGACGTTCGCCTCGGTCTTGCTGAGCACGAAGCCCGCCTCGTCGTCGTCCGTCGTGGTCACGAACACCGATTGGTCCGCCAGCGGGTCGAACTGGTTGTCCGACCACGCATCGTCCACGCTCACCGTGATCTGCGTCAACTGGCTGCCGTCGATCACGTGTTCGTCCACGCCCGCGATCGTGACCGTCTGTGGCACATTCCAGTCGGCCGGCGTGAACGCCAGGACCGATGGGCTCACCGTCGCCTCAGTCAGATCCGCGCTGATCGCGGTCACCACCACGTCGCTGTACGGCTGGGCCGTCAGGGCCACCGTGAATGTGTCCGCCGAACCGGCTTCCGAGACCGTGAGCGACGTCCGGCTGAGCGTCAAGCCGGCTACGTCGTTGTCCGCGGTCGTCACCGTGACGGTCTGGTCAGCAACGGCAGCGAACTTGCTGTCCGAAATCGCGTCCTGGACGGTGAGCCAAACCGCCGTCGTCTGGCTGCCGTCGACGAAGCGATCATCCACGCCCGTGACGGTCACTGTCTGCGGCGAATTCCAGTTCCCCGGCGCGAACGTCAATTCCGCCGGGCTAACCGCCACTTCGCCCGTGTCACCGCTGGTTACCGTGAGCGTCACGCTCGTATCCGGCTGGGCGGTCAAGACCACCGTGAACGTGTCGCTCGTCCCGTTTTCCGAAACCGAGGACGTGACCTTGCTCAGCCGGAAACCGGCCATGTCGTCGTCGGTCGTCGTCACCGTCACCACCTGGTCGGACAGCGTGTCGAAATGGTCGTCCGAGAGCGAGTCGGCCACGCTCACCGTGACCGGGGTCATCTGCAGGCCGTCCAGCAACCAATCGTCCACGCCGCTGATGGTGACAATCCGGGCCAGGTTCCAGTTGCCCGGCGTAAAGGTCACGCTCGCCGGAGTGACGGTCGCTTCGCCGGTATCGCCGCTGGTCACGGTCAGGACCACGTTCAACGCCGGCTGGGCCGTCAGCACGATGCTGAAGATGTCCATGTTGCCCGATTCCGACACGCTGGCCGTGCTCTTGCTGACCCTGAACCCCGCCAAGTCGTTGTCCGTCGTGGTCACCAACACCTGGCCGTCTTCGACGCCGTCGAACCGGTCGTCCGAGGCCGCCGCGACCACGCCCACCGCCACCGGCGTCACCTGGCTGCCGTCGATCAGGGCGTCGTCCGCCCCCGTCAGCGTCACCGTCTGCGGCACGTTCCAGTTGGCCGGCGTGAACGTCAGTGCCGCGGGACTGACCGTCACCTCGCCCGTGTCCCCGCTGGTTGCGCTCAGCACCACGTCCGACTCCGGCTCCGCCGTCAGCACCACCGTACACGTGTCCTGGCTCCCCGCCGTCGTCTTGCTGAGCGTGAAGCCCGCCACGTCGTTGTCCCTATTCGTCACCGTTACGTCGGCGGCGTTCAGCCCGTCGTAGTTCGCGTCCGTGCTGGTCGCTGCCGTGACGATCGTGTACGCCACGTCGCCGTCGTCCAGGTCGTCGCCCACGCCGCTGACCGTGACCGTTTGCGGCGTGTTCCAGTTGGCCGCCGTGAACGTCGCGCTGGCCGGCGCGGCCGTGCCTTCGGTCGTGTCACTGGATGTCAGGCCGATCGTCACGTCCGCCGTGGGCTGGGAGTGAAGCTCGATCGTGAACGTCGCGGTCACGCCGCCTTCGGTTGTGGTGAGGCCGGCCGTCGGCCCCACCGTGATGCCGGCCGTGTCGTCGTCGATCACGTTCACCGTGTCCGAGCCCTCGCCGTATCCCGCTGCTGTGGCCGTCACCGTCACTTCCTTCGTGCCGTCAACCGTCAGATCAGCGACTGCGTCGATGTCGAAGGTTGCCGACGACTGTCCGGCGGGAATCGTGACGGTGGCGGGCACCGTGGCTTCCGTCGTGTCGCTGCTGACCAGCGTCACCAGTAACGCCGTCCCGTTGTCCGTGTTGCTTTGGGCGACCGTGGCCGTGGTGGTCCCCGCCTCCTCGCTGATTTGGGCCGCTTCAACAACGACGGTCAACGTCTCGTGGTCCAGGACGTCCAGCGTCCCGGTTCCATTCACGTAACCGCTGGCGTCGGTGGCGGTCGCCGTCAGCACGGTTCCTGCCGGTACGAACGCATTCAATAAGGTCTGAAAGGAGATTTCGCCGGCCGCGTCGGTCGTCACTTCCAACGTGCCGATCCAGTACTCGCCCTCGTTGATCCCCCCAGCGACGGCGTGCTGGAATAGAAATCGATGCTGAAGACGGCGTTCGCTGAACTGTTCAAGGAACCGTTGACCTGGACGTGGGTTCCGTCCGTCGTGGCCGACACGAGAACCGGAAAGTTCTGTAAGCCGTTGGCGCCGGCGTCCCCGTCGCCGGCATCGTTTGGGGTGACACCCGAGGGAAAGGGGCCGGTCACACCCAGGTCGACGCCCAACTTGGTGTTGTAGAAGATCGAATTGCCGCGAATTGTATTTCCGCTGGCAGCGTCCCCTGCCAGGAAAACCCCTTCCGCACCGTTATGCGCGATGATGTTGCCCGCCCCAGCCTGCGTTAGGCCAATCACACTGTCCCCCACATCCACGCCTACCAAAATTCCGCGTCCCCGGTTACCCAGCATCGTGGTCCCATCAGCGCCCACCCCGATGCGGTTGCCCAATACGACGTTGCCCGCCGCGGTGCCGCCGATCTCGTTGCTCGAGGCACCCTCGATTTCAATTCCGTCGCTGCCGTTGGCGACCGCGATGGTGCCGGTTCGATCGGCGCCAATGAAATTGCCGACGATCGAGTTGTTCGACGTGGCCGCCTGGCGAAGTTCCACGCCATCACCGGCATTGTCGGAAATGATATTTCGCGATGCCGAAGTGCTTCCTCCAACGGTGTTGTTCGTCGCGCCGTCCGAAATGACGATGCCGTCGTCGCCGTTGCCCAAATCCAGCAGACCAGTCTTGTCGGTGCCGATGTAGCTGCCCAGCAGCAAGTTCCCCGTGGACGTGGCGCCGCCGATCGTCACGCCATCGTCCGCGTTGCCGGAGATGACGTTGCGGGCGGCCTGAGGCACGCCGCCGATCGTATTGCTGGCCGAATCCTGCACGTAGATGCCGTCCGCGCCGTTCGCGCGGGCGATTGTGCCGGTGGTATCAGTGCCGAGGTAGTTGCCCTCGATCAGGTTTCCTCCTCCGGTCCGCAGCCGGATTCCGTAGGCGGAGAAGCGGTTGATGACCAAGCCGCGAACCGTGCTGCCGCCGGCGGTGATGTGCAAGCCGTTGGCGCTGCCGGCGCCGCTGCCGTCCAATTCGATAAGCGGTTCGCCGACATATCCTGGTTGCGTCGTGGCGTCGATCACAACGGGGTTGGTGATCGTCGGTAACGCGGTTGCCGGCTGAATCGTGCGTACGCCGGCGCCAGAAATCGCGAAGTGGATTTCGTCGGGGGCACCCGTATTCGCCGTGTTGTTCGCCGCCTGGATCGCTTCTCGCAAGGAGATCGCGCCGTCGGAACCGGGATTGGAGACGAGAGAGGCGATCGAGGTCGTGACGCCGTCCACGACGTCGCTCGTGGTATTTACGGTGAGGGTCGCCAGGAGGTGCCGCGGCTCGATGGCTTCCACCCGTGGCCGCCGCCTGGGTCCACCGCGGCGCGACTTGGCTGCGCGACGAATGGCCGGGCGCTCGATATTCCACCACAACCGCCGCCGGCCCGACGCGAAATCCAGCCTTTTCATAGGCACGATCCGATAAGAGAGAATATGAGCACGAACGCGCCCCCGGGCTGACCCTTCACCCGGCCAAAGGACGAACGACTCCAGGTTTCTTAACCTTAGTCTCTCTCGGCGCTTCCTGCAAGAATCGGCGGTGAGGGAACGGCCGTTTCGACGGGTTGCGATCGAGTTGGCCTGCTGAGTCGCAATCGTAGGGGGCGACGAGGCCTCGTCGCCCACCGGCGGGGGACGGAGAACAACCGGGTGGACCGCGAAGACTTGGCCCACCCTACTTCATTGCCGGTGCGGCGCTGAGGAGCACTTGGTAGAATACTCGGGTGGACACGGCGACGATCAGGCAATGGGAGGCGCGGCGATGCGATCACCTTTTCCCGGCATGGATCCGTACATCGAGGCGTGCGGTCTGTGGGAGGATTTTCACGATGAACTAGTTGGCGAGATCAAGGCCGCGCTGGCTCGGACGGTTCCTGATCACTACGTGATCCGTTTCGGCGAGCGGTCCTATGTCGCCCTTGTCACGTCGGACGAAATCGGCCTGCCTGACCGGCGCAGTTCGCAAGCCGATGTGACGATTGCGTTTTCCCCGCGCAAGGGCCGAGCGGCTAGCCGAGGAGCCGCCGCGGTCGCGGAACTTCCGGCGACCAGTAGCGGCGAAGATCCCGTGACGATGCGCGCACTGGTCGAAGTGGAATTCCGCGAATCGTTCGTCGAAGTGTACGAACTGCGGCCCGAACGGCGTCTGGTGACCACTGTCGAGGTCTTGTCACCGTCCAACAAGCGTTACAAGTCGCCGGGCTGGTTTCGTTACTGTCGCAAACGGCAGGTTCACTTGGAGGGCTGCGCCAACCTCGTGGAAATCGACCTCCTGCGCCGGGGCCGGCGGATGCCGATGGAAGATGAATGGCCGGACAGTCCTTACTATGTCCTGGTTTCCCGCAAGCCAGCCGCTCCGCAATGCATGGTCTGGCCGGCCTATTGCCTGCGGCCGTTGCCCGAAATCCCCGTGCCCTTGTCCCCGCCCGATGCGGACGTGATGCTGGCCCTGGAGCCGATGATCGAGGCGATCTACGAACGTTCGCGCTACGCGCTGGACATCGACTACCGCCAGCGCTGCCGGCCGCGACTCGATGACGCACACGTGCAATGGCCTCAGGAACACTTGCCGTCGGCTGCCGAAAGGCCATCGTGACGCGGCCAGCGGCCGCAATCCCAGGAGCATGGCTCTCCGAGCCGTGCGGCACGGTTGACGCCGCTCGGAGTGCCGTGCTACGAAGATTCGACTCAGTCCAGCATATTTCTGGTAGAATGCGCGGCGGTGGCCCAACCGTCGCGCGTGCATCTTGGCGTGGCGAGCGGGGTGACGTCAGCCCCCCGGTTCCCGGCAAGTCGCCCGACTCAGAACCGGGGGGCTGACGCCGCCCCGCTCGCCAATTGGGGTGCGGCGGTTGGCCGCGTGAGGAGGATCGCTTGATTGGAATCAACCAGTTGTACGACGAAGCGCAGCGGTACTTGGTGGGCGGCGTGTGCGCGACGGCACGGGCCAATGCGGCCATCGGGCACCCGATGTACGTGGCGCGCGGCGATGGTTCGCGGATCTACGACGTCGAGGGACGCGAGTACATCGACATGTGCATGTCGCACGGTGCGTCGTTGCTGGGCCACAACCACCCGCGGATCAAGGCCGCCGTGGCGAAGGCCCTGGACCTGGGGATCATCTGCTCGTACGAGACGGAACACCACGTGGCCTTGGCCCGGCTCGTTACCGAACTGGTGCCGTGCGCGGAACTCGTGCGGTTCGCCGGCTCGGGGACCGAGACCGTGATGCACGCGCTGCGGCTGGCTCGAAGCGCTGCCGGCCGCGACAAGATCGTCAAGTTCGAGGGCCACTTCCACGGCTATGCGGACGCCCTCAATTTCAGTGCGGCTCCGCCGCTGAACCAAGCCGGCCCGGCCGACGCGCCATTGGCCTATCCGGAATCGTCGGGCGTTCCGGCCAGCGCCCGTGGCGACATCGTCATCATTCCATTCAACGACGAGGCGGCCCTGGAAGAGGCGTTTGCCGCTCACGGCCGGGACGCGGCGGCGCTGATGCTGGAACCGATCAATTACGACCAGGGGTGCATCCTGCCCAAACCCGGCTTCTTGCGGCGCTGCCGGGAACTGTGCGACCGGCACGGCGTGGTGCTCTTTTTCGACGAAGTGCTGACCGCGTTTCGCATCGCGCCGGGCGGGGCGCAGCAATACCTGGGCGTGACGCCGGACCTGTGCGTGTTGGGCAAAGCGTTCGGCGGCGGCACGCCGATCAGCGCGGTGGCCGGCAGACGCGAGATCATGCAGCACCTGCGGCCGCTAGGCCGCAGCGAGATGAGCGGCACCTATCTCGCCCACCTGACCACCGTGCTCGGCGCGTTGGCCGCGATCGAGCAGTACACCCGCCCCGGTTTCTACGACCGTCTGAACGCGGTCGGCGAGTACTTTTACTGTCGATTTCAAGAGATCATCGACCGCAGCGGCGTGCCGGTGCGGCTGCAATACGCCGGTCCGCGGTTCGGCCTGTACTTCGGGATCGGCGACGAGGTGACCAACTACCGCCAAGCGGCACTCAAGGACCGCGCTCTGGAACACGCCTTCATTGCCGGCTGCTATCGCCGCGGAGTATACTTCGCCGTGTCGCCCCACCACGGCTTCTCGGCCGCCCACACCGAAGCCGACATGGACCGCGTGCTGGCCGCGATCACCGGAGCAATGGAGGATCTGAAGATCTGAAGAGAAGGTTGGCTATTCGGAAAAGTCGGCCTTCTGCGTCGTGCATTCAACCGTCAAACCCTGGAGCACTCCAATGGTACACCGTATTGCTAGCGTCCGATTTCTCGTTCTCCCGCCCCCTTTCTGGAACAGGAGGCAACAGAGACAACAGAGAAAGCTCCTGGACTCTATTCCCTCTGTTGCTTCCTGTTCAAGATTCCCGGATCCTGTTGGTTGCGGCCTCACGTCGGGTTGGTCTTCCTTCTGTGATCGGATTCTGTTGGCTCTGGTTTTGGCCGCCGTCGTTTTGGCCGCTGCCATGCCGGCTGCGCGGGGCCAGCAGCCCGCGAACACGGCGGTGATTCCGGCACAGCAGAAGGGCTGGGCGGCGCGGCATGAGGAGAAGGTCAAGGCGGCACGGGCTGAGAAACACGACCTGTTGCTAATCGGCGACTCGATCACCCACAACCTCGATCTGCCTCCCTACAAGGCGGTCTGGGACCAGTTCTTCGCTCCTCGCCGTGCGCTCAATCTGGGCTACAGCGGGGCTCGGACCGAGAACATCCTTTGGAATCTGCAAAACGGCGAACTGGACAATCAATCGCCCAGGGTCGCGGTGCTGCTGATCGGCACGAACAACTCCGACGATGCCAACTACCCCATCGTCCACACGCCGGAGCAAATCGCCGAGGGAACGCAAGCCATCGTGGGACTGCTGCGCGAGAAGCTGCCCGAGACAAAAATCCTCTTGCTGCGGATCTTCCCGCGCACCAACGTCTACAAGAGTGGAGACGCGGAACGGGGCAACGCCCGCCAGCGGTTCCAGACCAACCTGCGGGCTTCGGAACTCGTCGCCCGACTGGCAGATGGCAAGATGGTCCACTACCTGGACGTGAACCACGTCTTTCTGCGTCTGGATGGCTCGCTGGATCCGGACCTGATGCCGGATCTGCTCCACCCGTCGCCTCAGGGCGCACTGGCCTGGGCGCGGGCGATGGAACCCACCTTGTGCCAGCTGATGGGTGACGGCAACCGGGACACGGCGACGGTCGAAAACACGGCGCTGCTGCCGGTCCCCAAGCTGGAAAACGACTGTTACGACTGGTACGCCCGGCACGCGGAGGTGCTGAAAATCAAGGATCAGATCGCGCCGGAGATCGTCATGATCGGCGATTCGATCACGCACTTCTGGTCGGGGCCGCCTCCAGCCCCGATCCAAAACGGCCCGAAGGCGTGGCTGGAGCTGTTCGGCGAGCGCCGCGTGCTGAACCTGGGCTTCGGCTGGGACCGCACGCAGAACGCGCTCTGGCGGCTGGACCACGGCGAGTTCGACGGCCTGCACCCGCGCTGGGTGGTCGTCAACATCGGCACGAACAACTTCTCGACGACGGCTCACGCCCAGGCCAACACGCCCGCCCAGGTCGCGGCAGGCATTCGGGCAATCTGCCTGCGAATCCGGTCGAAGTCCCCCGAGTCCCGGATTATCGTCATGGGAGTGCTGCCGCGGGGAGCCAAGGCTGACGATTCGTACCGCGTCAGGATTGCGGAGTTGAACAAGCTCTTGCCGGAACTGGGGCAGGTTCCGGGGATCACGTTCCTGGACATCGGCGAAAAATTCCTGCAAGTCGACGGTCAATTACCGCGCAGCCTGATGGGCGACTTTTGCCATCCCACGGAAGCCGGCTACGCGATCTGGGCAGCGGCTTTGGCACCCTTGCTGGCTGGCGACAGATAGTGAGGCCCGCTGCAATCTCGCCCGGCGGCCCGCGGCCGGGAGCGGGGCGACAGCAATGCTGGCGCTTGCCGCGGGCACGACGTCCGTGTGGCACGGCCTACCTGTTGGCCGTGTCGGCTACAGGCACGACCAACAAGTAGGCCGTGCCACAGCCAGGCCGTGCCGCGAGCAGGCGACCTCGTGCGGATTCGTCTTGTCGCTGACAGCGGACTTCGAGTACCATCCTGTCGCGAGAACCCCGAAGGCAGGGATGCGGTTCGGGGAAGCCGTCCGTGCCCTCTTGCTGGTGGAAAGGATTCCGCATCATGGTCGTCTCACTCTGCGACGTGGCTCGTATGGTCGATGGGCAACTGCAAGGGGACGGCAACATCCCCATCACCGGCGCGGACACCATCCGCGATGCCCGGCCCGGCGACGTGACGTTTGCCGACAGCGAACGGCTGCTTGCCAGGCTGGCTGCGTGTCCGGCCTCGGCGGTCATCACACCTCCTGGAATCCACCCGGACCGGCTGCCGTTTGTGACCGTGCCCAACGTCCACGAGGCGTTTTCCCGCGTCGTTGCCTATTTCCGCCCTCCGCAGCAGGACCACCGCGTGGGCGTCGCCGCTTCGGCCGTGATCAGTCCCACCGCCCGGCTGGGCCGCGACGTCGTCGTCCATGCCAACGCCGTGATCGGCGACCATGTGACGATCGGCGACCGGGCGGTGATCCACTCCGGCGTGCAGATCATGGCCAGGTGCCGGATCGGCGATCAGACCGTGCTGTTTCCCAATGTCGTGCTGTACGAGAACACGGTCGTGGGCGCCCGTGCCCTGATTCACGCGGGCGCGGTCATTGGGGCCTACGGGTTCGGCTACACCACGGTCGAGGGCCGGCATCGGCTGTCCGCGCAACTGGGCTACGTCGAAATCGGCGACGACGTGGACATCGGCGCCTGTACGGCGATCGATCGCGGGACCTACGGGGCCACCGTGATCGGTGAGGGGACGAAGATCGATAACCACGTGATGGTCGCCCACAACTGCCGCATCGGGCGTCACAACGTGATTTGCTCGCAGGTCGGCATCGCGGGCAGCACGACCACCGGCGACTACGTCGTGATGGCCGGCCAGGTGGGCGTCCGCGACCACGTGAACATCGGCGAACGCGTGACGATCGGGGCCAAGGCAGGCGTGATGAACGACATCCCGGCCGGCTCAACCTATGTGGGCATCCCGGCCACGCCGGAACGGCAACAATTGGTGATGCTGGCGGCGCTGCAAAAGCTGCCCGAGCTGAAGAAGCAGCTGCGCACGCTGCAGCACACGGTGACGCAATTGGAGCAGGCGGCGGGGACGCTGGTGCGACAGGAGGCGGCGTGAGCGGTGCGGCACGGGAGAAGATCGGCCTGTTGGCCGGCTGGGGGCGATATCCGTTGGTCGTAGCCCAGGCACTGCGCTCCCAGGGCCATCAGGTGTACTGCCTGGCGATCAAGGATCACGCCGACCCGGCGTTGCGCGAGTGGTGTGACCACTGGCAGCCCCAGGGGCTGGCCAAACTCGGCGCCGCGATCCGCTACTTCCACCGTCACGGCGTCACGCAAGCGACGATGGCGGGCAAGATTCACAAGACGCTGATCTTCCGCAAGTACCATTGGCTCAAGCATCTGCCCGATTGGCGGTTCTTCTGGACCTTCTACCCGCACTGGATTACGAAAACCAAAGACCGCAAGGATGACACCCTGCTGGGCACGATCGTCGGGGCGTTCGAGCAGGAGGGGATCCACTTTGCCCCGGCTACCGACTATGCCCCGGAGTTGCTCGTGACCTCAGGCAATCTGACGAACCGCGCGCCGTCCGCGGCGCAATGGAAGGACATCCAGTTTGGCTGGCAGTTGGCCAAGGAGTTGGGGCGCGTCGACGTAGGCCAGAGCGTGGCGGTCAAAGGCCGGGCCGTGCTGGCCGTCGAGGCGGTGGAGGGGACCGACGAGTGCATCCGCCGCGCCGGACACCTCTGCCCGGCGGGCGGCTTTACCGTGGTCAAAGTCGCCAAACCGCAGCAGGACATGCGTTTCGACGTGCCGACCATCGGCCCCGGAACCGTCCACACGTTGATCGAAGCCGGCGCCGCCGCGCTGGCTATCGAAGCCGGCAAGACGATCGTGCTGGACCAGGACGAGGTCGTGCGGCTGGCCGATCGCCACAAGCTGGCGATCGTCGCGGTGGATGAGGATGGCCTGCTCCGAGTTGCCGGGTCCGGCCGCTAACCGGCGAACGGCCGCTAACCGGCGAACGGCCGGCGTTAGCCCGCCGGTGACCGCGCCCGGCGGTTCCCTCGCCCAGCCGCGGTAGCCGCGCAACCGGTGGGCTGACGCCCACCGTTCGCCAAGGGAATCCCACCTCTGGTGCGATCGGCAGCGATCTGTCCGCAGCTTATCGTTGGTAGATCGGCAAGATGGCCTTGTCCAGCTGCAGCATGATCAGATTGCAGGCGGTGACGTAGATGGGGCCGATGTTGCCCGTCCAGTAGCCTTCGTCGTTCTGTTCGCTGATGATCTTGTCGTACAGCCTGTCCCGAAACGGGTTCCATTCGCCGGGACCTTGCCGGTACATGACCTGCGCGTAGTACAGGTACGTGTAGTGCCAGTGGCCGTAGGAATGCGTTTGGTCGGCGATGTTGTTCAGCGTCTTCTTGCAGTACTCCAGCATTTCCGGCACGTGCTGGCTGTCGTAGTCGCCGGCGTTGTACAGGGCGGCCAGCGCGGCGGCGGTGATGGCCGGGCGCGAACTGCCTCGGTTGCGGGAGCTGTAGGAAATCCCGCCGTCCTGGTTCTTGCAGTCGTAGATGTATTTCTTGGCCTTCTCGATCGCTTCGGCGGGCACCGGGATGCCGGCGTTGCGGCAGCCGCGCAGGCCCTGGACCTGGGTGATGGTCGTCGAGCCCTCGTCGAAATCGCTGCCGTCCTTGGCGCTGACGTAGCCCCAACCGCCGGCGCTGGTTTGCGCTTTGCAGCTGAAATCGACCGACCGCGTGAGGTTCTCCACCAGCATCTGGCGGGTTTCCTCGTCCTGCTCTTCGCCCAGCACCTGGGACAGGAAGAGCATGGAGAAGCCGTGTCCGTAGGTGTAGCGGTTGTCGCTTTGCGGATCCCCGATCAGGCCGTTGGTGCGGGACTTGCTGAGCAGATAGTCCACCGCCCGGCGGATGTTCTTGGCGTATGGCCCCTGGACCGTCGTCGAACCCGAACCGACCAACGCCGTTCCGGCCAGCGCCGTCATCGCCGTGGGATAGTTGCCGGCCATCCAGTTGCCGCGGATCGGGGATTGCGTTTGGGCGACCCAATCCAAGCCGCGCTGAATGGCCTTTTCCCAGCGTGGGTCCTTCTTGGCCGCGGCGGCAGGTTGTCCCAGCCGGTCTGCGGCGGCCAAGCCTGCGGCCGATGCCGCCAACGATCTCAGAAACGTACGTCGCGTTACGGTCATGTTCATGTCCTCTCGCCCGCGCGTCGAGGCAGGCGTGTGCCGGGAAACTGGCTGGGCAGAAGGTAGACCGGAACAAGTCCGCGCAGTTCCGGCGGGAATTCTCCTGGTTCAAGTGTAGTTGGAAGTGCCGGAACTGCGCGGACTTGTTCCGGCCAATTCTTCCGGCCTACCAATTCTTCCGGCCTACCAATTGTTCCGGCCTACCAATTGTTCCGGCGTACGAGTTGTTCCGGCCCACCAGTGGTTCTGGCCCACACGCCCTATTCTACTCGACGGGGGCAACGGAGCCAAATCCGAGGCGTTTCTCGTTTCACAGCTTGGGGACCGGCACCAGCTTGGTGCCCGCCGGAAGTTCGGGATAGATGCGCCGGTATTCCGGCACGAAATCCACGCCGAATCCGCGCTGCAACTCGCCGTGCGCCCGTCCCGCCCAGGGTGTTCCGGGGTGGTTTTCCATGACCAGCCGGAACAGCTCGGAGGCCCTTTCGATGTACGGCCCGCTTTCCTTGGTCAGCGTCTGCTTGCGGATGGAGACGTCCCAGTGGATCAGACGCAGGTTCGGCGACTTCGACAGCGGCACGACTTTGGGGTTTTTGACGAACGCCTCCAGCGAGGCCATGAACTCCCACATCCTTGCCTGGTACGCCACGAGTTGGGCGTAGATCAAGTCGTAATTCGCCTGCCAGCGCGGGTCCGCTTCCTGCTCCCGATGATGCGCACCTTTCTCCAACGCGCGATGGACGCGGGCCAGATAGATGAGATAGTCTTTGGCCTTTGCCTGCTCGCGGCGGGCCTGGCGGACGAACTCGTCGAACGCCGGCGCGTAATGCACCCGCATTTCGATCTGGCCCGACAGTTCCGGACGCTGCAGGGGATCCAGCTCGTAGATGCACTGCCACATGATCGACCGCAGCGGATATCGTTCCCGGTCGCGGAGCAGTTCCTCGCGGGCGCGGAGGTTTGGACGGTAGGGCCGCATGATCTCCAACTCGTAAACCCGCTTTTCGCCTCGTACCAGCGACGATTCGAGACTCGGCAGCATGAAGAACACGCCGCCCGTCTCGCGCGCCATGCGGCACTGCTCGTAAGGCCCAAAGCCGCTGGGAAAGGCGTCGTGCCGCCGCCGAAAGCCGTCGACCTGCAACTGCTCCACAAACGCCGACTCCGGACCACGATCGACGGGCAGCCAGTGGATATCGTGCGTTTGCGGATGCTCCCAGCGCATGTAGGCCAAGGGATAGCCGAAGACGGCCTCCCGGCCCAGGACGTAGATCGTACACCGCGCCGCCTTGGCCTCGGCGATCGCGGTCTCCAGGAACTGCCGGTTGTCCTCCCGCTCGCCGCTCTCGTCGGACACCAGGATCAAGACCATCTGGTGTTTCGTCGCGCGGGCGTAATCCCGGTGCTGGGCGATCGCCTGGGCCACGGCCTGGCACATCATTTCCCGGCCGGATTCGTCTTCGGGCACGGCGGCGATGGCGCTGCGGATTTCCTCGATGTCGCTGGTCGGCCGCCGGGTGTGCGACAGGTAACCTTCGCCGTAGCTGACGACCGCGGTCGTCAACCAGTCGCCCCGGTCGCGGCCCAGCAGGCCCAACTGGGCATACACGTTGTAGACCCGATCGCGGATCTCCTGCTGGTCGTCCTTCATGCTCCCCGATTGGTCGAAGACCCAAATCACCAGCACCGGTCCCCGGTCCATCTTCCACATCAGTTCCTGCGTGATGCGGTCCATGGCCTGCTGGTAGTTGTCGATAATGGCCCGCGGCTCGCCTTTGAACTCGCCGTCCGGTACGGCCTCGACCAGCCGCTGGAAGGTCGGCGCGCTGGCCAACGGATACTCGACCGTGACCTCCCCGACCTGGACCTCGGCGCGGGCTTGTTCGAGCACCTTGGCATCCAGTTGCGGCGTCCCGGCGCTGCCCTGCAGATCGGCGGCCACGCCCACGGTCGGTGCGGAACTGAACAAGGTCACCGCTTGGTTCTCCACCAGGCGGATGTCCTCGTCGAGTTCCACTTCGACGGGCTCGTCTTCGATCAGCGGCGAAAAGGCCGCTTCCACCATCGTTTGCCCCGGCCGGGACGGCGGCGGCACCGTCAGGTACGCCAGCACCAGCAGGGCCGCCAGGTGAAACGGCATCGAAAGGGCGAACGAACTGATGCCGTACAGGAAGTGCCAGAAACCTCGGCTTTCTTCTTCCTCTTCTTCCTCGTCCTCCATCAGCAGGTCTGCCTGCGCCTCTTCCACGACTTCCGTGACTTCGCGAACGGCTTCCCGGGGCGGCTCGCCGTCGCCGGGGACAACCCGGCGGGAGCGGCGGCTCGAAGCAGGAAGCGGCGGTGGACGGGTAGTCATCTCAGTTCCCGATGGCGGCCAGAGCCGGTGGGGAATGTGTACGGCTACGGATGATTATAACAGCAAACGCCAGCGGGTAATTCGTCCCATGCACGCTGGGATATTGCCGCTTCCGGGGAAGGAATCCGGCCGCGGCGGCGTGAGAAACCGACCGGACCTTGCGGACGGCTACGGTTGCTGTCGTCCGCGAAGCTAGCTAGAATCTGCAGAAACGGCGGTCGATGGCGGGAGTTTCCGCTTGTCCGCAAGACGGTCTGCCCCCGAAGACGCTGATCGGCAAGCCGTTTCTCACAGACCCGTTGCTGCAAGTCATCGAGACGATGTTCATATGGCAGAAGGAATGACGCTTTGGATCCACGTCGCGCTGGGCCTGCTGGCGGTGCTCGGTCACTTGGCGTTGTGGCTCGGCGCGTTTAGCCGGGTGCATGCGTTGGGACTGCGCCGCTGGCAACTGGAACTGGTGGAGAAGCCGATCGTCGTCTTGCTGTTGGGGCTGCCAGCCGCCGTGTTGCTGCGTTTGGCGGTCCATCCCCCGGCGCAGCTCGATCCGGGGCACCTGATTTCGGGAGGCGTTTTCGGCTGGGGCTATTTCTGGCTGTGCTGCGTCTGGGGAGTCGCCACCGCCCTGCGTTGGAGCTGGCGGAAATGGAAGGGGCCGCCTGCCCAATACTTGCAGTGCCAGCGGGAGATCGTGCCGGTTGCCCGGGGATTGGGCCGGTCGCCGTGCGGCGATCCGGCGACTCGCTGGCTGGCCCGCCTGCCCGGCAACCAGATTCTGGATTTGGAGATCAACGTCAAGACGCTGATGGTGCCTCGACTGCCCGCCTGCCTGGACGGGCTGACGATCGTCCACCTGTCCGACCTGCATTTCACGGGACGTCTGACGCAGGATTTCTTTCGTTTTGTTGTGGACCGGGCCAACGAACTGGATGGCGACATCGTGGCGCTCACCGGCGACGTGATCGACTATCGGTCGTGTCTGGGGTGGATCGCGGAAATCTTGGGGCGGGTCGAGAGCCACTGGGGCGCGTTCTGTATTCTCGGCAATCATGACCTCCGCATCCGTGACAGGTCACTGCTGGCTACGGAAATCGAGCGAGCCGGGTGGCACTATCTGGGTGGCCGCTGGACCGAGTTGCGCGTGCGGGGCCACTCGATCGTGCTAGCCGGCAACGAACTTCCGTGGTTTTCTCCTCCGGCCGACATGAGCGCGTGCCACGTGCCCGCCGACGTCCGCCGCGGGTTGCGGATTCTGCTGTCGCACTCGCCGGATCAAATCCAGTGGGCGCGAGCCCGCGATTTCGACTTGATGCTAGCTGGCCATACCCACGGCGGGCAGATCCAGTTGCCGGTTTTCGGTCCGCTGATCGGACAAAGCCGCTACGGAGTTCGCTATTGCTGCGACGTGTTCTACGTGGCGCCTACATTGCTGCACGTCAGTCGCGGCGTGTCCGGCCTGCAGAATTTGCGGATCAACTGCCGCCCAGAACTGACAAAACTCGTCCTGAAGTGCGGTGCCCCCTTGACCGTGGACGGTGCCGAACAAGCTGTCGTTTCCGAATTGTTGCCCGGCGTCCCCGTTCCCGCCGCAGTCTCGCGGTCATAGGGGCGGTTGCAGCGGCTGGAAGCAGTGCTTCGCCGCCCGCCTGGCAAGCTCCGGAATCAGCGTCTCGCCGTCGCTCCAAGTCTCGTCAAGAATGAAACTTGCATCAATTCGGCTGAATTGGTACTCTGCGGCGGCATACGATGCCCCAGCTACAACCGAAACGCATCGGTCCGGGAACTTTCTTGGTTCGGGCTGCGTCGGATGGCTGTGGAACAGGATGTAGGCGATCGGCTCGAAAACGGTCTGTGCGATGTTGCCACGCGGCACCACTGGCAGGCCTCCATTTCCAGAAACTGAAACGATCGCGTCATTCAGAGCGGGAAATCCCGAATTTTGCGAGGCAACTTCGAGGGACGATTTCCCGTTGAAGCCGGAAACGATGTGATGATGACACGGCAGGACGATTACGCCGACGAACTGTTAAGCGCCTACCTCGACGGCGAAGTGTCGTCCGAGGAGCGGGAGCAGATCGTACGGCGGCTGGCGAGGAGCGCCGAGTATGCGAGCCGTCTGGAGGCTCTGCAGGAATTGCAGGAAGCAGTGCGAGACCTGCCTCAGTACCGTTTGTCGCCCGAAGTGGCAGAGCGGATCCTGCGGGAGATCGAGCGGTTGGCGGCCGAAGCGGCACACTCTGCGCTGCCTCTGGAAATCGAAGCGGAGTTGCTAAGCGCGTACGTGGACGGCGAAGTGTCTCCGGAAGAACGCGAGCAGATCGCCCAGCGACTGGCCACCAGCGCCGCGTTCGCCAACCGTTTGGAGGCGCTGCGGGCGTTGCAGGAAGCGTTGCGAGACTTGCCCCGCTACCGTTTGTCACCCGAAGTCGAGCAGCGGATCCTGCGGGAGATCGAGCTGCTGGCGGCCAGTTCGGCACATCCCGCGCCGACGGAACAACCAGAGGAAATCGAAGCAGAACTGCTGAGCGCCTACGTGGACGGCGAAGTGTCGCCGGAAGAACGCGAGCAGGTCGAGCGCTCGTTGGCTGAAAGCGCCGCGTGCCGGAGCCGGTTCGAGGAGCTGCGCACGCTGGGCGACGAGTTACGGGGTCTTGCCGCTTTCCATCTGGACGCGGGCTTTGCTGACCGCGTCCGGCGACGGATCGAGTTGGAGGCCGAGGCCGGCGAACCGGCGGAGGTGAGCCCAGAGGCGTTGGTAGAGCCCGCCAGACGATCGGAGCCCGCGGCGGCTCGTTCCGGCTGGAACGGGTTCGTGTGGACCGCACTGGCCGTGGCCGCGGCGGTTGTCCTGATGGTCGCCCTCCGCCCCGCCCCAACTCCGCCGAGACCACTGAAGTCCCCGCTGACGCTGATCGACCGCAAGGTCCGTGAACGGCTGGTGCTGGTGTACGAAGTGAGCGTCACGCCGCAAGGCGTCGATTCCGGTGCGTTCTTTCAGTTGCTCAAGCGGCATGGAATCCAAGTCCTGGACACGGTCCCCGTCGCGGAGCGCGAGCGGCGATCGTTGTTGAGTTGCCGGTTCCTGGAGGATGCCCAGCCGTTGGACGCCGATGTTGCAGGCGGCACGGATGAGATCCGGCTGTACTTGGTGTACTGCACCGCACAACAGGCGGACGCGATGTGGGACGAGCTGCGCAAGCGTCCAGAAGGATTTGGCTCGTTCTTTATGAACCTGACGACGCGGCGCGAAGGCGGGGGCGTGATAACGCGGTTGTGCGATTCAGCTGGCGTGCGGCGACGGATGCGCGTCGCGTTCCCGCTGGCCACCCGGCTCTGTGCTCACCGCTCCAGCCGCAGACTGGGTACGTTCGGAACGGTCGGTTACGTCGCTCCGGACTTGCTTCAGCCGCCTGCGGCGCCCGGCGAGGCGAAGCTGCGCGAGGCCGAGAAGGCGGCGGCCAATCGTGCGCCGGACGATCCCGACGCCTCCGCTCTCAACGGCGATTTCCCCTGCGAGTTGCTGTTCGTCGTCCGCAACCTGTACCCGGTCAACGGCGACAAGCCGGCCGAGGCGACTCCGGGCACGGCCAACAAGTGGGCCGTGCCACACGCGCGGATCCACTCTGCGCCGGTCACGCCGCGGCGTCGTCGTCTTCCCACCAGCGGGTTTTGAAGTCGGCCGCCTTGGAAGCGCCGGCGAAGGCCGGTTCGCGGTCGTCTTCGGCCAGTTGCAGCTCGTCGTCATCCCAAACGGGTTCGGCGTCCTCTTCCGGCTCGTCCGCTTCCGGCTCGTCGTCGAGGGGTTCTTCGACGCCGGCGTCCAGCCACTCGCTTCGATCCGGCGCTTCCTCGTCGTCCAGATCGGTCTCGGCCCCGGTGTCGTCGTCGAATTCGTCTTCCAACTCGGCGGCGGCCGGCTCCAGCTCAGGCTCGGCGGCAGGCACGTCTTCTTCCACTTCCTCGACCGTTTCGGGCTCCTCGACGACGGGGATGACGGCTGCGACGGTGGCAGGTTCTGGTTCCGCCGCGACCTGCGGCTGGCCCGCGGGTTCGTCGTACCAGTCGAAGCCGTCCACGCCGTTGCGGATGGGCAGCAGGCGGATTTCGGCCCCGGCGGCCTCGAAGATCTGCATGATGTGCTGATGGCAGGTGAACATCAGCATCTGGTGTCCGGCGTTGGCAAAGTCGCGCAAGACGACGGCCGCGGCGCGGGCGCGGCGGGCGTCGAAGTTCACCAGCACGTCGTCCAGCACCAGAGGCAGCACGGCCCCGCGCCGCGCGTAAGCGGCGGAGAGGGCCAGACGCAGGCTGAGGAAGACCGCCTCGCGCGTGCCCTGACTCAACAGGTCCAACGACATCGACTGCCCGTCGCTGCCGTCCACGCGCAGCACATCGGCGCTCAGCGGGGTCCAGATCCGCACGTAGCGGCCTTCGGTGAACCGTTCCAGATAGGTCGAGGCCTCGGCCAGCGTTTCCGGCTGCCGCTCGGTTTCGTAGATTTGTCGGATCGCTTCCAGCATCAGGGCGGTGACAGCCAGCACCCGCCAGCGCTGGACCGCCAGCCGCATCTGTTCCTCGACACAGCCCAGTTGCAGCTTGGCGGCCGCCAGTTGCCGGTCTTCGGCCAGCGTCTTCATCTCCTGGTTCATCTCGCCGCGGCTCTGGTGCAATTGAGTGAGCCGGCCCTGGGCGTCTTGCAGCCGGGCCACCAGGCGGTCCGAGTATTGATCGAGCTTCTCGTCGCCATGCGTCTCCAGAACTTCGCCCACGGCTTCTTCAGTACACTGGCTGCCGATGGCCAGCACGATGCGTTCGTTCAGCTCTTGATGCTCTTCGGTTAGTTCAAAGATCGTATCCTGCCGCGTGGACTCGCTTCGCAACTCGGCCTCGTCCGCCACATTGGCCTGTTTGAGAAGCAGTTGCCGCTGGCGGAGCAGTTCGCGCAGCTGGCGGGCGTGGTCGCGGAAGGCTTTCTTCAATTCGCGATGCTCGGCCTTCAGCTGCCGGCGGCGTTCGACCCACTGTTTCTGTTCCGCCATCATGGCCGCCAGTTGCCGCAGTTGGGTGCGCGGATCGTCGCTGGCGGGCGTGACGTGGATTTCGTCCAACAGCTGCGAGATGCGTTCGGTGATCGTGGCCAGCTCGTGGCGGCGGTCCCGCAGCTCCTCGCGGCGCGTGTGCAGACGCTGGGCCAGTTGCATCGCCTGATCGCTGCCGTCGGAGAACTGCTGGATGTGCTCCGGCAGGAAGGACTCCGGCAGTTTGAGTGAACGAAGGGCTTCCCGCCAGCGCTGCTGTGCTTCTCTGACCTCATTGGCCGCCCGCTCGGCCTTGTCCTTGCCGGCTTCCGCTTGGGCCAAGGCCGTCTGGATTTTCGCGTCCAGCGGCGTCAGGGATTCCAGCTTTTTGACGTAAGCCTCCGCGGCCGTCAGCCGGGCGTCCAGCGGGCCTCCGCCGCCCGGCAGCTGCACGTCGAGTTCGTCGCGTTCTTCTTTGAGGGTCTTGATTTGACCTCGCACCTTGTCCAGCTGCCGGACGCAAGCCTCCAGGTCCCGGCTCATCGTCTTTTCCAACAGCACCTTGGTGATGACGGCGATGCCCCAGCAAGCCAGCCCCAGGATCGTGATGATCCAGCCCAGCTTGGCGACCGGTTCCCAGAACACCGAGGCCAGGACCAGCATCACGCCCAGCACGAACGGCACGCCGCACCAGAAGAGCGTCGACACCGGCAGGATCTGCTCTTCCATCAGGTCGCGGCGGTCTTCGTCCAGTTCCTTGCGATGCCGGTCCAGCTTGTCCAGCCGTTCTTCGACTTGCAGGCGGCGGCGCAATCGCGTGACGCGGTGGCCGGCTTTCTCCAGGGCCTTATCCAGTTGCGTTTCGCCCGTTTCGGCCAATTCGGCGGCCAGTTGATCCTGGATTTCTTGGGCCTGGCGTCGTAGGTCCTCGCGTTCCGCCTTGGTCGCGGTCAGCCGGTCGTTGGCGTCACGGAGCGCGCGGGCCGGTCCTTTCAGCGCCGCCGTCGTCCGCTGCGACAGATCCGGCGTGAATTCGGGCAGGTCGTCCGCCGACAGGCCGAGCTTCTCCCACTTGGCGCGGAGCGTCTCGTCCAGCTGGCCGACCTCGTCGTGCAGATGCCTGACTTGGTTCTCCAACGACTCGATCCACGGGCCGTGCTCGCAGATCGCTTCGATGCGGTTGGCATGGGCCCACAGCGCGCGATTGAGGGGCTGGGCCGCGGCCTCGTCGACCAGCACGCGGCGTTTCCGCTGCAGCTGGTCGACTTGCTCGCGGCGGGTGCGGATCTGGGCGTTCAGCTCGTCCAGCCGCAGCACGGCGCGCTCCGGCAATTCCCGCGGCTCGCCCAATTCGGCCAGCTTCTGCCGCACTTCGATACGGCGGAGCCACGGCTCGCGGATTTGCAGCGCGACCTCGACCGCCCGCGACTCGCGTTCCATCCGCTCGATGCTGTCCTCCAGCCGCGAGACCTCGTCCTGCAGTTCCTTGCGCTGAGCGGCCAGCTGGCCCCAGCGTTCGCCGCAGGTCGTCAACTCGTGAATCTGGCCCTGCAGCTGTTCGCGCTGGCGGAGCAGGTCCAGCAGTTGGGAGTCGCTGCCGTCGGGAGCCAGAATCCGGTTCCGTGCGGCGGCCGTGTCGCGCATCACGTCGATCAACGAGACGCGGTCCAGGCCGCTGGTCAGCTTGTACAGCTGCGCGGCCGCCTCGGTGTCGTCCAGCGTGCCTAGTTCCTGCAACTCGCGCAGCCCGACCGCAAAGACGTTGTTGAAGATCGGCTCGTCGAGCCCGCACAGCATCGTCGCCAGCACGTGCGACCCTTGGCGCGAACCGCTGCTGGAAAGTACCTCGACCTTGCCCGGATCGTCGCTGCTGAGGCTGTTGCTCGGTGTCCGCCGGACCGTGAACTGCCCGCCCGCGTCGACGACGCCCAAGCCGCCGCCGGCCCGGCCGCCGTGGACCGGGGGCAAGTAGCGGCAGCGGCGCTCCGTCGAAAAGCCGTACAGGACGCTGCGAATGAATTGCATCAGCGTCGTCTTGCCCGCTTCGTTCGGCCCGCAAAATACCGTCAGGCCGTCGGAAAACCGCTCCAGCTTCAGGTCGCTCCAGACGCCAAAGCCGTCGATTTGAAGGTCGGAAATCTTCACCTTCTTGTCTCCGTCATTACTGTCCTTGCGGCTGCCCATCGTTTAACCGCGACCCATCGGGGAGCGCGGCGGCAGTTCCTGTGGGTATGCCAACGCTCGCGCTCCCCGATGGGTCGCGGTCAAACGAACTCAGGCCAGCGATTCTTCTCCGCTCAACAAATCCAATCCCAACACGGCTGCTTCGTGCAACAAGACGCGGCGCTCATCGCGGTCCACCGCCTGCAAGGCGGAAGCCAGCGCGCGGTGCTTGCCCAGGTCCGGCAGGAAGCCGGCCAGGTTCAGCGTCCGCGCCGGCGTTTCCTCGTGTTCACGGATCGCCCGCAGGAAGTCGCCCAGGATCGTGTCTTCCTCGTACAGTTCGGCGGGGATGGTTTCCGTCGTCGGCGTAGTCAGGGCCGTGGTCCATACCGCCGGCTTGGCCCGTCCGAACTCCGTGCGCAGCCACTCGATCAGCTCGCGCGAGAGATCGCCTTTCCGCAGCTGGCGGACGAGCGTTTCACAGCCTTGCACCTGCCAGGATACCAGCACGTAAGCGCCGCCCGCCTCGGACGCAATCCGCTGCATCGCGCCGCGCAGCTGCCGCTGCAGGTCGTTGCGGTTGGCGCCCTCGGTCACGCTGAGCGTTTCCGCGCGCCAGCGGAGAGATTCCGTCGCGATGAACTTGGTGCGCACCTTGCGGCCGTGTTCCACCTGGACCAGCGTGCAACCGTGGATGCCCGTTTCGCCGGGACAGCGGCCTTGCGGACTGCCGGCGTAGTGGGCCGTCTGCGGGCCTTGAAACAGCGTCTGCGGGTCGTGCCGGCCGCCCAGCGCCCAGTAGTCGATCTGTTTGTGAGCGCCGGCGGACGCGGCGTCCGTCCGGCCCCAAGCCACGGCGACCGTGAAGATATTGGCCGGTTCAATGCGAAAATCGCCAATCGGAACCAAGCCGTCCGCCGGCGAACTGACGCCGATCACGGCGGCCAGCGGCTGCTCGCCGCGCCGATGCACCAGCTGTTTGATCTTGCCCTTGGGAAACACGTGGACGTTGTCCGGCAGGGCCACCGCTTCGGGCCAGGCTTCCGGCGGATCTTCCTTGCCGCCGCACCAGTACACGGCGATCTTGTGGTCGCGGAGTTGTTCCAGTTGATCCAGCAGAAAGGCCATGGCCCTGGGGCCGGCGGTGTGCGGATTGACCACGTCGCCCGCCAGGATAACGAAGTCGACGTCTTCCAGAATCGCCGTCTCGAAGACCCGCGAGGCCGCCTGCAGGGGCGCGTCCAACAACAGTTCGCGGAGATGGTCCGGGACGTCGGTCAGTCCGTACAACGGCTGTTCCAGGTGCAGGTCCGAAGCCTGCAAGAACCGGCAAAACTCGCCCGCCATCAAGCACCTCCCTGCGCTGTGCCCACACGACCTGCTTCGGACCTCGGCATCCCTGCCCAGCGGCGCCGACTCCCGGCCCACGTCGCGTTGAGAACTTTCCCGTGGAAGTGCGTAGTCTAGCGGAGGTAAACAGATGACGCTATGTCGATTCCGGCCCTGATCGTAATCTTGCGAAACGCTAGCAGCGGGGACGACGTCCGGCTGGGCAGTTCGGTTGCGGACCTCGGCCGGACGTGCGATACTACCGACCGCTGGTAGTGATCGGCGTTGCGAAACGGAGCAAGGAGCGTCCGCGCATGTCTCGCTGGGCCCAGGATGACGAGGACTGGAACGACGAGTTGGAGTCCGACGACGACCTCGACGACGCCGACTGGCCCGACGAGGAGGAGGACGATGACGAGCCGACGGTCCCGTGTCCGTATTGCGGACGGGAAATCCACGAGGAATCCCCACGTTGTCCGTACTGTGAGAACTACCTTTCGGCCGTCGACTCGCCGCCGCAACGAAAGCCCTGGTGGCTGGTCGTCGGCGTGGCGGCTGGCCTGTACGCCGTGTATCGCTGGGTTGTCTGGTGGAACGGGCCTGGGCCGTGAGGCGAGTCCGCTGGATAGGCCCGCTAGCAAGGACGGCGATTTTGCGCGAAAATACGTAAGATCGCTCGGCCCCGGAAAACCAAGCTACCTTGGAGTCCGGCTGCGAGCGGCGTCGCGGAGAAATAGTGGGCGACCGTAGCAGGCTTACCGATATAATCGGATTAGCGCAGCAGACCGCTGATCGTGTCGGCAGATGCTATCCTGGCTGGCAACGCTGGTGCGAGTTGCTTGGAGGAATGGAGTCATGCGTCGAATCCTTGCCTTTGTCTTGCCTGTGGTCCTCGCTTGGGGCGCCGAGGCTGCGGCTCAGGAGTGGGCCAAGAAGATGTTCGAGACCACCAGCCACGATTTCGGCATCGTGGCCCGGGGTTCGAAACAACAGTACTCGTTCGTCCTGAACAACATCTACAAAGAGGATGTGCACATCTCCGGCGTGCGGTCCTCGTGCGGTTGCACCACACCCCACGTCACCAAAGAGAGACTCAAGACCCACGAGCAGTCCGAGATTACCGTGGTGTACAACACGAAGTCGTTCCTGGGCGCCAAGAGCGCCACGATCACGGTGACGATCGACGAGCCGTACTATGCCGAGGTCCAGCTGTCCGTCAACGGGTACATTCGCAACGACGTCGTGTTCCAGCCCGGCGCAGTCGAGTTCGGTGCCGTCGACAGCGGGCAAGGCGCGACAGTGAATGTCTCCGTGTCCTACGCTGGCCGCGAGGATTGGGAGATCAATGATGTCCGCAGTGCCAACGAGCACTTTGAAGTGGAATTGCAGGAGACGTTGCGAAGCGGCGGCCGCGTGAACTACGACATGATCGTGCGTCTGAAGCCCTCCGCCCCGCCGGGCTACATTCACGACCAGCTGTTGATCGTGACCAACGATTCCGGCGCCAGCAACGTGTCGCTGCCCGTGGAAGGCCAAGTGGTTTCGGCGTTGACCGTCAGTCCGGCGTCGCTGTTCCTGGGCGTGGTGAAGCCCGGCGACACCGTGAAGAAGCGACTGGTGGTGCGCGGCAACAAGCCCTTCCGGATCGTCAGCGTCAAGTGCGACGATGCTAGCTTTACTTTCGAGAAGCCGGAAGGCGACAGCAAGCCGCTGCACTTCGTGCCTGTGGAATTCAGAGCGGGCGACCAGCCGGGGCAGATCGAAAAGAAGATCGCCATCGAGACGGACCTGGGCGAGGGAGGCACGGCTCAGTGCGTGGCCAGCGCCACGATCCAGCCGTAGGACGCTTGCCAGTCGACGAATTCCCCGGACCGGCGTCTGACGCTCCCATCTCCTTTTTTCCCGGCCAGCGTGCTTCCACTGCTGGCAAACCGCCGTCGCCGCGAAAAAGGAGCCTGGACCGGCCGAGCCGTGGCCTGGATCCCTGACGTTCCAAGCCGTTCCCCCGAAACCGCTCTTGACCCGACCCGGAGGTCCTGATACTTAACCACCCCCTTCGAAATTGAATTCCATCGTCCATTCGCAGTGGGTGGCTTTAATCCGTGGCACGAAATCTTCTCCGACTTCTGTGCGCCTTGTGGTGGAGCGCCGCGGGGCTGTTGACCGGCGAGGCAGCCCACGGTCAGCAAGGCTTGGGATCGACGACCACGGCACCACCGCTGACCGGAGCGCCCAGCCTGGCCCCGATCGCTCCGACGCCAGCCCCGTCCTCGACGCTGCAAACGCCCACGTTTGACCCGTACTCGACGCAGCCGAATGCGGCGTTTACCGCGCCCTCGCTGACGACGCCCGCGCCGCCCTCGGCCTCTTTCGGCACGCCGGCTCCGGCGTACTCGCAGCCCTACAGCCTGCCATCGCCGGGCGCGCAGCCCTACTACACGCCGCCGACCGCGGGATTCGGTACCCAAAGCCCGCCGGCATTGTTTCCGTTCGGCCTGCAAGGTCCAGGTCAACCGGCCTCGGGATACGCCAGCGGCAGTCCCCTGAAGTTCCTGCAGAACGTCCGCCTCAGCGACGACTTCCTGTTCGGCGACAGCGAGTCGCCGGGCGACATGCGGATCAACGACACCTTTGCGACGACGACGATCGCGTTTCCGAACTTCTTCTGGACCGGCCAGCCGTGGTTCCTCTCGCCGGGTTTCGGGTACCACGCCTGGAGCGGACCCTTTGGCTCCTGGACCGCTCCCGCCGGGTGGGCGGCAAACGATCTGCGTGTGGATCTGCCGGCGGAGGCGTTCAGCGGCTTTCTGGATGTGGGCTGGCGCTCCAGTCCCGATCGGGCCTTCGGCGCGGAACTGGGCGGCCGGATCGGCGTGTACAGCGATTTTTCCGGGGTCGCAGACGACAGCGTCCGGCCGATGGGTTTGGCCTTGTTGCGGTACAACCTGACGCCGACCATCGCGGTCAAGGGCGGCGTGTCGTACATCAACCGGGCGGACATCAAGATGCTGCCCGCCTTTGGGGTTCTCTGGACGCCCAACCCGAAATGGAAACTGGACATTTTCTTCCCCCAGCCCAAGCTGTCCTCCTACCTGACGACGCTGGGCAACTACGATCTGTGGTGGTACGTGGCAGGAGAATACGGCGGCGGCGTGTGGACGCCGGAGGTCACCGTGCGCGATGCCGCCAATCCCGCCGTCGTTCTCTGGCGCGGACGGGCGCTGACCGATATCAATGACATCCGAGTCTCGCTCGGATTGGAAATGGGACCGCCGGTCACGGGAGGCGTCGGTCAGCGCGGGCTGTTCTTCGAGGTGGGCTATGTGTTTGACCGCAAACTGTACACGGTGGTGCCCACGCTGCCCGACTTGGAGTTGCCCTTGAGCGATACATGGATGTTGCGAGGCGGTTTCGCCTTCTAGCAATGAAGAAAAGGTGTCAGGAGCCTTGGCGCACGTTCCTGGTCTTGTTGGCCGTCGGCTTCGCCGGCCGCAGCGGCCGCGCGGAACCGCCCGAGATCATCCACCCGCTGCCACCGATCGACGCTGCCACGTCGCTGCTGCCGGCCGCCCCCGCCGCTGGTCCCCAAGCCCAGTTGGCCAGCGATCCGTCGGAGTACCGCATGCCGCAGGACTTGCTGCCGGCCGAGGCACCGCACCTGACTTCGCACAAGAACACCTTCTTTCAGAAACTCTCGTTCACGGCGACCGAGGTCTTTCCCGACGGCGGAGACGGCCTGGGTATCTGCGAGACCGAATTGTTCGCCGCGTTTGCGCTCCCGGCTCCGACGACGGAGATGCCGCTGGTCATCATCCCCACGCTGGAAACGTACTTCGTGGACAGCCCGTCTTACGCCCCGTTGCCGGACCACTTGTTCGCGAGTTATCTGGACCTGATGTGGTTGCCGAAGATCAACCCGAGTTTGTTGGGGATTCTCTCGGTGGGCGCGGGCTGTTACAGCGATTTTGAAGGCCCGGACGAGGGCTTCCGGCTCACGGGCCGCGCCATCGCCCGCTACGATTGGACGCCCGATCGAGTGCAACTGGTCCTGGGCGTGCTGTACATCAACCGCTACCACACCAAGCTGATTCCAGCGGCCGGCGTGATCTGGAAGCCGAACGACGACCTGAACTTCGAGATGACTTTTCCCCAGGCGAAGCTGGCACGGCGGCTGACGTGGGGGCCGGGGTTCGAGAATTCGGTCTACTTCGCAGGCGGCTTCGGCGGCAACAGCTGGTCGATCCTGAACGCCGCGGGGAACCCCGATGTGCTGATCCTGCAAGACTGGCGGCTGATGCTGGGCTGGGAACAGAAGCGGAACGGCGGCGCAGGCTACCGCATCGAGATCGGCTACGTGTTCTCGCGCGAAATCGAATTCGCCTCGACCCCCGGGACCTTCTGCCCCGACGACACGCTGTTGCTGCGGGGTGGACTGACGTTCTGAATCAGGTCCTGCCCAAGGGCGGCAAGCAGAAGTAGCGGCGCGATTCAGCCAGGCGGCGTGGTCCCTGTCATCCGATCCGACTCTCGCCGCGCCCCCGGCGTGCGCCGTCAGTCGCCGTCGCGGCGGACACGCACTTCGATCTGGCCCGCATTGTCGCCCAGCTTGGCCGCCGATTCGTTGATCCGCAGGTACAGCGTTCCGGCCGCCGCAGGCGTCAACGTCGTCTGGACGCCGACTGCTTCGGGTCTGGCCAGCGGCGTCAGGCCGGCCAGCGGCTGAGTGTCGTCGCGGACGGCGGCCAGCAACAGTCCCAGCGGCCGGCCCTGGTAGTAGTGCAGCGTGACGCCGCCCGGCTCGCACCACCAGATGTCGGTCGTCTTGCCGACCTGGTAGCGGCCGCTCGCCTCCAGACGGTACTTGCCGCCGGCCTCCAAGCGAATCCCGGCCGACTGCCAGCCGCGATCAGCGGCGATGGCCGCCGTGGCGCCGCGGGGCGGCAGCGGTTGCGCGGTCTTTCGCACGATCGCCGCCCGTCCCACGTCGTAGCCGTATTCGAGGTTCATCACGAACAGTTGCCAGTCCTCGCTAATTGCGGGCCAGTCGGCCTGCAACTGTTGCTGGAAACGCGCCGTGAAATCCGGATCGCGCACCAAGCCGCGCAGGTGGCGGAAACGCTCTTGACAACGCGGATGAGCGTCGAGAAATGTTGCCAGGCCCCAGCACCAGGCGTAGGGCTCGTTCCGCTGATGGGCCTGCGGGCCGTAGTCCAGAATCGCGGTGGGCATCATCCCGCGGCCGGCGGCGACCTCGTCCTTGATGATCTTGACCCGCCCCCAGCCCGGCGTCTCCGACTTGTCTTGAGGCACGTATCCGAGCGTCAGGACGCCGTCTTGCCAGCGGTGCGTGCCCAGCAGTTCCGCCATCCCCTCGGCGTACCACGGCGGCCCCATCGCGCCGAGGAACTGGCTCATGAACGCGTGGGTGCCCTCGTGCAGCAGGAGATGCCTCCGGTAGTAGCCGTCCGGCTGGTCGTACAGCCACAGGTACTTCCCCCGCTGATAACCGTTGGGAAACGGCGGCAGATCGGCGGGCAACATCCCCGCGCCGAGGAAACGGTTCTTCTCGTGCATCAGGAAGCCCGTCATCTGCCAATCGGCGGCGCGGGCCGGATCGAGTTCAAAGTAGCGGCACCATTCGGGCACAGCCCGGTCGAAGGCGTCGGTCAAGTCGTCGACCTCTGGACCGGGCAGCACGTCGGTGTACAGCGTCAAGTGTTTGCCGGCCAGTTTGCGAATGCCGGCCACCGCCGCCTTCGTGTCGTCGATCGACATTTCCGGCGGCGCATCGTGCTCCGTGGCCGGCCGCAATACCGCTGCGGGCGTCGCGTCGGTCGCCTTGGGGTCAGCAGATTCGCCGTCGAGCAAGTCGGCAAAGGTCCGCGGTCCCGTAGGCTGCTGGGCGGGCCCAAACCCCGGCGGCAGGCCGCGCCGCTGCCGAGGCTTCTCGCCCGACGACGCTTCCTTCGGCTCCGCGGTGATCGAGTCGCCGGGGGAGCGCCCGGCACGTGATCCAGTCGTCGGTTGCGATAGGCCCCCGGATGCCGCCGGAACGCCCGCTGCGGACGACTTCTTTCGCGGCGCAGGTTTGCTCGGCGCAGAATCACAACCGGCAAACACAATGGCAAAGCAGGCGGTTCCCAACAAGAACCAGACGTTCCCGAGACAACGTTCCCTTCTGTGTCGGTCCATCACAGTCTCTCAGGCACCACAACCTTCTGCGGACGAGGACGACTCCCGTGTATTGTAGCGTCCGAACGCCTCGCCGAAGAATTCGTCCGGGCGGTTGCGTTCCTCCTAGTCCTTAAACAAGCATAGGTTTTGTGGCTGGGCCTTGACGTAGCGAGAAAAAGACTCGAAAACTCCCCGCATTCCCCGGCCTTTCCTTAGAGAGTGCTACGTCCCAATGACCAAGTCACGGAGGGTTTTCGAGTGAACTTCAAGTTACGAAAAGAACTGGCTGCACGCAAGCGGCGTATCCAGGAGCGATACCCAATGCGCTGCACGCAAGCCTCATATCTACGAAGAGGTTAGGAAGAG
>CAYUFW010000055.1:20130-31863 GCA_964443915.1 uncultured Pirellulaceae bacterium | reverse complement strand
AGCCCCGTTCCTGTCCGGACGCGGCTTTCCGTGGATCTCATCGCATTCGGCTCCGATCGATTCGGTACGGTTGTGCGCCGAGATTGAGGAGTTCCGCGTTCTCGTCGTCGTCGAACGTGAACAGTGGCTGGCTTCGGTCGAGGATTTGCCGCGCGACCGCCTCGGCCTTGCCGCCCGGTGAGGCGTGGGGGATGAGGACGGCGTGACAGAGGGCGGCGATGAATTCGTTGCGGGCCTGGGCTTGGGCACCGGTGGTGCGGGTGACGGCAGAGCCGAATGGGGAAAGCACAAGCTGCCGCCCGGCGTCGATCGCCGCTCGCCAAGTGCGCGGCAGCCGCGGGCCAGGCCCTTCGGCGGGCAGATGATGACCGGTTGCTCGCCGCGGAGAAGGAAATCCAGGCACTCCCTTTCCATCGGCGAATGGAAGCCGCCGGCAAGCACGATCCCGGCATCGCGCAGCTCACGAATCGCGTCGAACGTCTTGATCACGATGCTGCCCGGACAGCGGACCGAACAGATCAACCCCAGACGCTTGTGACGCAGAATCTCCAGGCTGCCGATCGCTGCCACGGAGGCTGGTGCGCGAACGCCCAACCGGACCGTCAGCAGCGGCGGGTAGCAAAGGTCCTTCCGGGCTATCTGCTGTGTCTCCATGATTCCGTATGCATTTCAGACCGCGACGGCCACCTTCCCGGTTTCGACGGCGGGCTTGGGAACGGCTTCCCCGTGCAAACGAAGTCCTTCGATGTGGAATTCGATGGCCTCGCGAATTCGACGCTCCAATTGTTTGCGCGTCTTGGCCGTAGCGATGCAACCCGGCAAATCGGGGACGTAGGCTGCCCAGTTCTCTCTGCCCGGTTCGTAGATCACCGTGTATTCGGTCATGAATCCTCCTCCAGCCCTGCTTGCCGCAGTACGCTCTTCAACGTCTTGGGATGAACCGTCTCGCTCGGATGACCGGAGACCGTCACAGTGCCGAATCTGGACGCGTGCCACAATTGCCGGTGACTGACACGCGACCGCCCGATCCGCGAGTCATCTCGAAAGAACAACTTCAGCAAGTGTCTGACCTACATCATGACGGGTCTCTTTTCTGACGCCAAGGGCAATGCCGTGTCGGCCGCTACACCTTGTCCCTGATCACGCCACGATGCCGCGTATTTCGTTTGCGCGTTCGATCAAGGCCGGATCTGGCCAGTCTCGCCTCGCTCTGGGGAGTCTGATCTTACCTAGCGAGCGAATAAACTCCTCGATCCCATCATCGAGCCCTTGAATTCTTAGTTGCTTGACACGTACGGGATTGATCTTCATAACGTAATCAGAAGTGAGAAAGATCAATCCCGAATCGTACGCCCGATGAAACTGGGAGAGCAGCGATAAACCGTTCTGCACGTGATCGCTGCTTCCCGTGACGCTGACGGGAACGATGTGTGCCGCCTCGACGAGCCCGAGCTGAATGCCGCTAACGGCACATCGACCCTCATACGATTCAAGAACTCGCTTCCTGAATCCCGCATCACGCGCAAGTACATGAACATTCCTCAACAAGCGCTGCCGCTCGAAAGGGAGTTGTCGCAAATCGTCGTCGAACGTGCGACCGCTAAGGGCACTGAATGGTGCAACTGCCCGCCCAGGGATTCTGATTATCCCCTCGTCGTCAGCGGCAGCGTGGATTTCACGTGCGTTGAGGCAGTATGGGACAAGCATGTCCGGTCGCAGTCCTACCGCGATTCGGTTCCGACGATCTCGATCAAAGCTCATGCCAAACCGCCTAGCTCCTTTCACAACGCGTAAGCTGACGTATCCACCGGACAACTGTGTTCGAGCACCGGTTGATATTTCATTCGCATCGAAGCCGACAAAAAATCGCAATTCGGCATGGTATCCGAGAAGGACCGTTGGCCCATCTAAATTGAAGGTTAATGGCAGGATTCTGCTGCTTAGTTGGATACGATACTCATCCGGATCTGAGCGATCAGCCGGTGTCAGGTTCTTGATGTAGACCCAAACTGGAAGGGATGGAACATTGGGACCACTTACGAGAAAACGCGCCGGCGTGTCTCCGGGCTGCGAAATCAACGTGCCAATGTGACCCGACGACACGAATGCCCGTTCGATTGCTTCAGTCAATTGGCGACTAGAAACTGATGGCATGTTGTGGCATCCTCCTTGGAGAAGGCATCTACCGACGCGGCTGCAGCCGAGATGTTCCCCACAGATTCGAGTGCAAGGTTGACTACGCGTCCTCGTTGCAGATCTTAAACAAGACGTCTAAGTTGAGCAAGAATTCCAATTCGCCTGGTGCGAAATGAAAGTGCTCCAAAATCAGTTTGTCCGCCGCATCAAGTACTGAACGTTCGAACGATTCATCGGGGCATCCTGGCCTGTACTTCGACTTGACGGCATCAGGAATTGCCTTTTCGCCAGCAAACTCGTTGATCGCCAGCACTCGCTGCACGTATCCAAAGAGCTCCAAGGCAGAATCCGCATTCATTTCGAGACCCGCCATCAGGACTAAGTCAGCGCGACGGGTAAGCCACGCGTGCCCGCGATAATTAAAGTTGCCGACGTATTTCCCCGCATTTCGCTTGAATGCGAGCGCCTCGTTTCGACGTGCCAACAGGCACTCGCCGAGAGAACGCAACAGATTCCAGTGTCGATCCGGCAGGTGGTCGAGCAGTCGCAAAAACGAAGCGATATTGCCATTCGTTACGTGGAAACCATCGCCCCAGGTTAGCCAATGATGGAAAAAGCACTCACCGGCGACGGCGATGACAGCGGCACTGATGTCCTGCGAATCAGTAAGGCCAAGCGATGCTTGATCGGATGATTCGACAGATCGGAGTGTGGAATCATCCAGGCAAGGTGGGGGGTCGCGAAACACCGAGACGAAATTCCGCGCAGATGGCGAGAACCCGAGCCTGCATTTTGCGCTCCTTGAGTTTGCGAGCACTTCACGAAAACGACCATTCATGTCGGCCGTTCGAGCGAGAACGTCGCCGAGTTTGCGAGTCGCAATCTTCGGAATACCGTTCTCAGACTTGACCAAGGGTGTCGCTTCGACGTAAGAGAGCTTCGGAAACAACTGAAGTCGAGTGCAGGATCGCCACCGGTACATAGGCGTCACGAATACTCGTGGTCTTGAACGACCTCCAATCCAGATTGTGCAGCGTTGGCTGACGCCAGCAAAGAGTGCGGCAGGGATATTGTCGAACGACGCGAACCAAGCATTCCCTGCCCCCGTGAGTACTGAACGAAGTGCCCGGAAGTCTTCGCTGAAGGTGACGGAAAGCGGAACGATCATGCCAAAGCGGCTGGATGCATTCGCAACATGGAATGACCTCAGCAGGACGTGGGCATAAAGGTCCGGCAACTTGAGCTCTTTCGCTGCCGTTGCGAGGTAATTGACTTTGGATACGGCAACGTAAGGGGGATTTCCAATGATTATATCGAACCCACCGTTGGCGATGATGCCGTAGAACTCCACGAACCAGTGGAACGGCTCGTGGCTGGTCTTCCACTTGGCGAAGGCTCCCTCAAAGGCAGCTTTCGCCTTGAACTTGTCGGCGGCGACGCCGTACTCGCCGGCCAAGTAGCGGTCCAGTTCGGCGTCGAGCTTCTGGAGACGGCGGCGCAATTCCTGTTTGTCTTTCGTCGTGACCTTGCCGCCGTGCTTGGCCTGCTGGGCGCGGAATTGCTCGAAGCACTTTTCGACGGCCAGGGCGTCTTCTTCAATCCGCTTGACCTCGCTGGCTCCGAAGCCGAGCGTCCCCGCCTGGGACTTGCGGACCTGGTCGAGCGACACGTAGCCGACCAGTGTGTTGCCGGCGCGGATGTTGAAGTCGATGTCGGGCAGCGGCTCGATTTGGTCGGCCGTTTCGACCTGGGCGACGAGCTTGAGGAACAGCCTGAGTTTGCAGATCTCGACCGCCTCCTCCATGATGTCCACGCCGAACAGGTTACCGATGATGATCGACTTGAGGATGAAGTAACGCTCGTTGGGGTGGTCAGCGATGCGGGCCAGCACCGCTTTGAAGTCCCGGTAGGTTTCCGGGTGACGGTCGCCGCTGGCCAAATCTTCGACGAACCGCTGCATCCGTTCCAAACAATCACTGTAGAGGGACTCGAGAATCCGCAGTGCAGCGAACAGGAACGCGCCCGATCCGCAGGTCGGGTCGAGCACCCTGACGTTTTCGATCGCGTGCCAGAACGCGCGGAGCAGTTCCGGGCCTTCGCTGGTGACGATGGCGTCGCGGGCGAACTGCCAGATGTCCAGGTTCAGCGTGACCAGATCGTTGATCGTGTGGACTTCGCCCGCCTTGAGCTTCCGGCGCAGCTCCAGGCAGCGGCTGCGGCGGGCGACGATTTCGCGCCAGGTCTCGGTCGGAAGGCCATAGTCTTCCGGGGCCGGTTGGTTCCAGCCGCCGCGTTTCGCTACGTCTTGTACGCCAGCCTCGATCTCGGCCGGCAGGGCGCGCGGTTCGGCCAGCCGTTTGTGATCCCGATGGTTCACGCGGTCGTAGTCGCAAGTGACGCCATGCCCAACGGCCGGGTAGAGGTAGCGGTCGGGGTCGTCGCGCAAGAGTTGCCAGAGGAAGCTGTCGAACCTGAAGGCGATCGGGCATTTCTTCTCGGCGGCGTCGAACAGGAACGGGATGATCGTGTTCTTGCTGATGTACTCGGTGATGTCTTCCTTGGTGTAGTAGGCGCCCATCTGCTTCTGGTTGATGTACTTCTCGAAGATGTAGCCCACCACGTCCGGGTTGATCTCGTTGTCGGCCCGCAGCGGGCGCTCGTCCAGGTGCCAACGGAAGTCGTCGAAGAAATCGAACAGCTTTTCGAAGGCTTTGTCGGGGATGTCGATCTCGGGATTGCGCTCTTCAAGCTGATGGACCTCGAAGAAGCCGCCGTTCAGGAAGGGGACCTTGCCGAGCAGCCTTTCCAGGTCGCGGTCCAGCTGCCGTTCTTTCTCGTGCTTGCCCAAGCCCTCGTGGAACAGCCGCAGCAGGAAATAGCGGTAGAACGTCAGGAACTTGTCCTTGCCCTTGGCCTCGCGCACCAGCCGCATGCGGTTGCGCAGATAGTCGGTGTCGCCGTCGAGAAAGCCTTTCTTCTGGATGAAGTAGACGAACATCAGCCGGTTGAGCATTAGTGAGGTGTACCACTGCAAGTCGGCCGCGTTCGGGATGCCCTTGACGAACTTCAGAAAGGCGGCGTGTTCGGCCTTGAACCGCTCGTAGAACTTCTTGGTGACCTTGTCTACGTCCAACGCGGCTTTAACTCTGTCTGTCACGGCGGGCAGAGACAGTTCTTCTTCCTCCTCCATGCTGACGGCGATTTGATGAAGCCGCTGGATCAGCGGGGCGCCCGACTGGGCCGCGTCAAACCGATGGTCGCGGCTGGCCAGCGGCCTGCCCGGCTCGCGGCGCACCCAGTGCCAGACTTGCTGACCGGACCGCTGGTCGGCGTAGATCACAAAATGCTCGCGGGCGGATTTCGTCACTTGCTGGTCGATTTTGAGACGTGTGGCACGATCGGGGATTTCTCCGAGTGGGACCGTGCCGTCTTCAGCCTCACCTTCCCTTACTTCCCACGGTGGACCCTGCTCGCCGCAGGAACAGACGTAGGCGACGAAGCCTCGCTTCTGGGCCACGGCGGTAAGCTGGACGGTGCCGTCACCGACTGGCACATCGAGGCGGGCCTGATGGTTGTCCCAGCCCAAGTGTTCCCGAAAGAGGGTGGGGAAATCAAACGACTTCAGGCATTTTCGGACGGCGGTGATGTCGAATTTCATGGTAGACGATCCGTTTCATCGCAATTTGAGCCGACGTTTCTCAGCCCCAGCGAGCAGATGACTTGCGGCTCGGCCGACTCCACGTCCTCCGCCACGCGGCACAATCGGGCGTCGCGACGCAAGGCAACCACGAGTTCCGCCAGTTCCGGGTCGCTGACACCGCTCTTCAGCTGGCGGTTCAGCGTGTCGATCGCCGACTGGAGCAACGGGTATTTGTAGATGTCTTCGATGGCCTTGTTCAATTCGGGCTTGGCGAACAGGGTGCCTTTGACCTCCTGAGCGTAAGCCTTGAGCCGTTCGTAGGTGCGGAACCTGGCGCCCGACGGGCGCCCCAGCTGGCCGCCGACCGATTTTTCCGTGTCGATGATGAGCTTCACGCCCTTGGCAACCATTTCGTGGTGTTGTTCGTGGCGGGGAAGCGCGGGCGTGTCGGGGCTGCACTCGGCGGCCTTCAGAATGGTGAACTGTGACTCGGTCACGCTCTTGCCGGCGGCGTTCATCCACGCCAAGGCATCGTGGCCTTCGGCGGTCTTCAAGTACACCAGCGTCCCTTCCGGCTGATCGGCGGTCGGTTTGTGTGCCCGAGTCGAGTAGACCACATTGGGCATGGCGGGGATGGTCTTTTCCAACTCCGCATCGCGATCGATGGCGTTTTTCCAAATCTGATAGGCGTAGGAGGCGAGGTCGACCTCGGTATCCTCGTCGCCGTCGAGCAAGCCGGCCTTTTCGTGATACAGGTTGAACAGCGGCAGGTCGGTCTTGTCGTCGTCATCGAAGAACGCCTCGTCGGTGCCGACGACTTCGGCGTTTTCCCGGAGCCGTTGACGCACGCGGCTTCGCAAACGGATGATGCGTTCCACACCATCGGCCGGCAAGAACGAATAGCACAGGATCGTGTCCGACTTCTGGCCGATCCGGTCCACGCGGCCCGCTCGCTGGATCAGCCGGATGATGGCCCAGGGCAAGTCGTAGTTGACGATGATTGCGCAGTCTTGCAGGTTTTGGCCTTCGCTCAGCACGTCCGTGGCCAAGACGACGCGCAATTCGTTGGCCGGTGATACGGTCTCTCGCTTTTCATTGCTGACGGGACTGAACCGGTGAGCGACCGCCGTCGGATCTTCCGTGTCACCGGTGACGCCAGCCACGGCCGGCACGCGACGGCTTCGAAGTTGAGCTTCGAGGAACTCCACGGTGTCGGCAAACTGGCTGAAGATCAGCATCTTGGCGTTGGGGTGCTTTTTCGTGACGAGTTCGACCAGGGCTTGCAGCTTGGCGTCGCGAGCGGCGTCCCACGGGCCGACGACTTCGAGAACGTTCATCAGCGACTTGGCGTCCGCCCGCAAATCCTCGACGAGAGCGTCCGCGAACAGGCTTGGGGGCAGCCATTTGAAGCGCCGGCAGAAGTGCGACGCATAACGTTCGTAAACGTCCCCCGCGCGGCGCTGGAAGTCGGCTTCCGTGAGCGTGCGATCAAGGCCCTTGGTCGGATCGGCCTCGCCGCCGTCATCGCCATCCGCCGGATCCCACAAGTCGCTGTCCTGGTCGTTCGCCGAGGTATCGAGCAATCCCATGTCCTGCGTGCCGATCGGGAGCGGCAAGTCGTTTTCGACGGCGTGCAGGACGATGTAATTCCGCAGAATGTGCCGTTCGACCGACAGCAGGAACGAATGCCCGCTGCTCTCCAGTCGCTTGAACAGGTTGGTGCGGCAAAAACCTTTCAGCCGGGTGCCAGCGCGAGACAGGTCGGCCAGGACCCTAGCCTCTTCAGGCGTCGGCGGCTTGAGCGGCGACGGCTTCTTATAGTTGCCCAGCCCGTACCGCGGCAGCGTCAGGTGATTGACGGTGTCCACGACACGGTCAGCGAACAGGCTCGCGTATTGATCTTGGGGGTCCTTTTCGCTGATCGTGAATTTCACGGTCTTGGGCACGCGGGTGGGAAAATACTGCTTGGCGCCGTCAGAGAATTCCAGGTACTTGCGATTCGCTGTCGGGTCGAGCTTGGCGTAGTTCTCCTGAATAAAGCTACGGGTTCGTCGCACGAGATAGAGCCTCATCAACTCGCGCCAATCGTCCGCGTACTCGCTCTTTTCGAAAGCGGCCAGCGAACGGACCGGGCACTGATGACGGCGAATGAACTCCGTTTCGCCCAGATCCCGCAAGTACCGTTCCGGACGGACCCCGATGTCCTCGCTTTCGTCCACAAACAGGCGGAGTTGATTCGACAGGTCGAGATAGGTCTTGTTGTACGGCGTCGCGGAGAGCAGAATTACGCGGCTGTCGTTCGAACTGATGTATTCCCTGATCGCCCGGTATCGCTTGCCTTCGCGGTTGCGGAGGTTGTGGCTCTCGTCGATCAGCACCAGCCGATACCGGCGCAGGTTGGGCAACTCGCGCTGGACGTTGGTGATCGATAGAACCTTGGCCCGCAGCCGGTACTGCTGGCGGTAGTCCTCCCACATGGACACGAGGTTCTTGGGGCAGATGATGAGCGTTTCGACCCCGTGGTCATCCTCGAAAATGCGAGCGAGCGCGGTTGCCATCAACGTCTTGCCCAGTCCGACCACATCGCCGATCACGACGCCGCCGCGCTTGTTGAGGTGGCGTGCGGCGATCTTGACGGCTGCTTTCTGGAACTCGAAGAGCTTGTTCCCAAAGTCGCTGGGAATGCGAAACTCGGTGAGACCCGCCAGGGCCTCTTGCGACAGGTGATACGCCATTTTGACGTAGATGTGGTACGGCGGAATCGGATCGGGCCGTGCCCAACTGGTGTTGATGATCTCCACGAGTTCTTTGGAGATGTCGAGGCAGAAGCGGTCGTTCCAGCGGTCCTCGAACCACTTGGCGAGCTTGTCGCAGGCATCGTGGTCCAGGACGTCGATGTTCAGTTCGCCCTGCTTCGCCAAGCCGGCCAACGTCAGGTTGCTGCTGCCCAGATAGCCGGTCTTCGGATTCAGCGGGTCCTGCCGGAAGTGAAGATAGAGCTTGGCGTGGAGCGGATGGCGGAGGAACAGTTTGACGACGACTTTATTGGCGGTAATCTGCGCGGCCAGCCGGCGCAGTCCAACCTCGTCCTCGTTCGTCGGGATGCCGACCATCAGCTGGTCGCGAAAGTCTTGCGCTAGTTTGCGTTTCAAAGCCATCGCCGTGGCTTGGTCGATGTCACTTTGCCCACTGAGGACACTCATCCCCGATCGGAGTTGCTCTTGGGGCATCTGCTGCATCCCGACGAGAAGCCGGCAGCAGTGCCCGTCGCCGCCCGGCCACTGGTCGATCAGCGGAGAGACTTGTTTCCAGCCGCGCAGGTTGAAGTAGCCGACGCAGAAATCCGCACGTTCCGCGAGAGCCAGCGTTTCACGGAGTGCGGGGAGTAAAGACCGCTCCATGTTGTCGAAAATGCGCGGCATGACGTCACATCTCCAGGCTCAGACCCGGATTCTTGTCCGGCATCGGGGGAGCCCTCTTGCCCCGATTCTACAGAACCCACAATAATCCCGGAAGGACCGGCAACATCCCGGTTGAAGGCGCCGATTTCGTCCATGACCTCCCGGCTGCGCCGAATGAAGGTCGAGACGAAGAAACCGTGAGAAGCTCAGAAAGGACCCGCCATGCAATCGCTTCGAGGACTTGTATTCATTGCGGCCGTGCTCGTTGCCGCGCCCCTTCCGGCGCTGGACTTTCCCGGCCCGGCCCCCGGCCCGGCCGCCGCACGTCTGGACGGTGATCGTTTGCAGCTTGAGAACGCGGCGCTGCGCGTGACGTGGGACCTGGCTCCAGGCCGGGGGCGGCTGATCGAGGCCGTCGACCGGGCCGGCGGCTCCACCTGGCCCGGCCCGAGCGAACTCTTCTGTCTCAAGCTGGCCGACGGCCGAGCGCTCCCGTCGGCGCAGATGCGGTCCGCGGGCAAGCCGAGTCTGGAGCGGATCGCCGCCCGGCCCAACGCCGTACGCCTGGCCGAGCGCTGCGCCGGCTGGCGTGCCGGACTCGATTTCGTCTCCGACGACGGGAAGACCCGCGTCCGCTGGCAGGCGGTGCTGCGCGACGGCTCGAACTACGCGCGCCAAGAGGTTTCCGTCCTCGAACACAGCGGCGCACGCCCAGTCGCGTTGACCGTGCTCTCGGTCCCGGCCTCCGGCGTCGCGCCGCAGGGGGACGTCGACGGCTCGCCGCTGGTCGCCGGCAACTGGTTCCTGGCTTGCGAGCATCCGCTGGCCAAGAACCAGGTGGAAGGGACAGCGGCCGAGTGCCAGCTGCCGATCTTCGAGTCGCCCGCGGCTGGCCTGCCTGCGGCGTCGGCCGTGGTCGGCGTGGCGCCGCAGGGCCAACTCCGCCGCGGATTTCTATACTACCTGGAGCGAGAGCGTGCTCGGCCCTATCGGCCCTTCGTCTACTACATCTCCTGGTTTGATATCGCCGCGCCGGGGCTGAAGATGAACGAGGCACAGTGCCTGGAGGTGATCCATGCGTTCGGCACGGAGTTGACGACTCGGCGCGGCGTGAGGCTCGACGCGTTCGTGTTCGACGACGGCTGGGACGACAACCAGACGCTCTGGCAGTTTCACGCCGGGTTCCCCCGCGGCTTCGCCCCGCTCCGCGAGGCGGCGGCCAAGTACGAGGCGCTGCTCGGCACCTGGATCTCGCCGTTCGGCGGCTACGGCCAGCACAAGCGTGAGCGGCTGGAGTTCGGCCGCAGCCAGGGCTACGAAACCAACCGCAGCGGCTTTTCGCTGGGCGGTCCCAAGTACCACGCCGTCTTCCGGAACGTCTGCGAAGACATGATCCGGAAATACGACATCGCCTACTTGAAGTTCGACGGCATGGGCGGCGGGTCCGCGCGCGGGCCGGGCCAGGACTACGGTCCCGACATGCAGGCCCTGGTGCAATTGTTCGACGAGTTGCGACGGCTGCGCCCGGACGTGTTCATCAACGCCACCACCGGCACCTGGCCGTCTCCCTACTGGCTCTTCCACAGCGACACGGTGTTCCGCGGCGGCGAAGACGTGGGCTACGCGGGAACGGGCTCCAGCCGGCAACGGTGGATCACCTACCGCGACGCGCTGGGCTACGGCATCCGCACCCGCCGGGGGCCGCTGTACCCCTTCAACTCGTTGAAGTTCCAAAGCGTGTTCTATGCCCAACTGAGCCTGGCCAAGGATCTCACGACCGGCCTCCCGGACCTGGTCGACGACATTCGGATGGCAGCCGGTTCGGGCACACAACTGCAGGAGTACTTTATCACCGCGAGCATGATGACGCCCGCCGCCTGGGACGTCGTGGCCGAGGCGATCCAGTGGGTCCAGCGCAACGCCGACGTGTTGGTCGACAGCCACGGCATCGGCGGGAACCCGGCGCAAGACGAGGTCTATGGCTTCGCTTCCTGGCAGCCGCGGATGGGCATCCTCGTCCTCCGCAATCCGGCGGAACGCTCCGCCCAGTTCTCCGTCGACCTCCAAGAGGCGTTCGAGTTGCCGCCCGGCGCGCCGCGGCGATACGTGCTCCGCACGCCCTGGAAGCAATCCGCGCCGCCGCCCCAGTACCAGCTCGAAGCGGGCAAGCCGTTCTCGTTCTCCCTGGCCCCCAAGGAAGCACTGGTGCTGGAGGCGGTGCCGGCGGATTAGCCGCCTTACATCTCGTAACACGGCGGGTTTTGGTGGACCATTATCCCCTTTCCGCCGTTCATTGTTCTGTCACCCCGTTTTTCCATCCATTCAAAGGAGACATCGGTGAGCCTGAGCCAATCGTTATTGCCGGAATTCGTTCACGAAATGGGTAACACCCGCAAGGTGCTGGAACGGATTCCGGAGGACAAACTGGACTGGAAAGTCCATCCGAAATCGAACACCATCGGCTGGGTCGCCACGCACCTGGCCGAGCTTCCCGGTTGGGCCGAAATGGCCTTGAACCAGGATTCGGTGGACATTGCGCCGGTGGGCGGCCAGCCG
>CAYUFW010000055.1:2689-20120 GCA_964443915.1 uncultured Pirellulaceae bacterium | reverse complement strand
CCGTATCGGACTCCGGCGGCCACGTCCCGACAAGACATCCTGGATCGCTTCGACAAGCATGTCGCCGCCGCGCGGGCAACGATCGCGGCCGCGTCCGACGAGCAATTCATGAAGCCGTGGTCGCTGTTGAAGGGCGGCGAGATTGTTTTCACCCTGCCTCGGGCGGCCGTGCTGCGCAGTTTTGTTCTCAGCCACAGCATCCATCACCGCGCCCACCTGTGCGTCTACCTCCGACTGAACGACGTCCCGGTGCCCGCCCTGTACGGTCCGTCGGCCGACGAGCAGGCCATGTAGCGGCCTCGCCCGGACACGCCGGAACGCGATCGCGCTTTGTTTCTCTGGACGCCCGCAGCGGTCACGTTCCGGCTTTCGGCCAACAACGCGGGACATTTTGGGAGGCGTTGCACTCGGCGCGGCCGGGGGGCAGAATCCTCGTCGCGCGCAGATACGGTGTAACGGGGACGGTGCCTGCCGCAGACGCTCATGGTGTTTTTGAAAAGGCTTGCTCCTCGACGGTTGCGAATCCTGGCGGGTGTGCCGATCGTCAGCCTGCTTGCGGGCGGGCTGCTGCTGTTTGCGCCGGGCGTCACTCAGTACCGCACCACGTCGCGCCGGCCTTGGTCCGGGAACAGAACGTCCAGGGCCGCTTCAGCCTGCTGCGTCATCAGCCGCAGGTCGCTGCCCACGGCCAGGAACTGCATACCTTGCTCGGCTCGCCGCCGCGCGGTTTGCGGGTCCATGGTGTGGATGCCGGTGGGCGTGCCGACTTTGCGTCCCGTGTCGATCACGCGTTGGACCAGGGCCTCGTGCTCGTCGGGCGTGGGGAACGTGCCGTCGGAGGCGCGCATCTGGAAACGCAGATCGACCGGACCAATGAAAATCGCATCGCAGCCGGGCAGGCGGTAGATGTCCTCGGCGTTTTCCACGCCGCGCGGGCTTTCCGTCTGGAGCACGACCAGGATCTGCTCGTTGGCGCCCGCGAAATACTCTTGCGACGAAGCGGCGAAGTTCATCCCGGCCAGTCCCCCGCCGGCGCTGCGATTGCCCTGCGGCGGGTACTTGGCGGCGGCGATGGCGGCCCGCGCTTGTTCGACCGTGTCGACCATCGGCACCACGATGCCCATCGCGCCGGCGTCCAAGACACGCTTGATCCAGTGATGGCTGCCCTCGGGCACGCGGACCAGCGGCACGCCGCCCGCGTCGGCCACCGCTCCGAAGATGGCGGCCGCCTGCTCCAGATCCACCGGCGAATGTTCCAGGTCCAGCGTCAGCCAGTCCCAGCCCATCCGCGCCAAGACGCGCGCGGCGTAGAGGCTGCCGAGAGAAAGCCACGTGCCGAACGTCGGCTCGCCGCGTTTCAGCTTTTCTTTGACGGGATTGGTCTTCATGCCGATCATCGTACGCCGTGCGTCTGCCCGTTGGCAAGCCGCCGCGAGGAGCGATTCCCGAAGCCGTTCCGCGACGCGCGAAAAAGAAAACCGAAAAGTCGCGCTAACCTTCCTTGACAATTTCTTTGCGCTGCCGACAATGTGGCCCGTGTTGAACTCCAAGCCGCTCACAAGCTCCTTGGGGGGCGGCGACTGACGGAATCGACGCACGGCGGCCCTCGGTCGTGGCTCGGAGGTCCCCTCCAAGGCGTTTGGCGGATGTGTCTGTGCACGGCGGCCGGCGCGTTCGTTGAGCGGACGGAGTTGACTGGTGTACGGCGGCAGCGCGACCCCCCAAGGCTGTCGCCGTTTTTTTGTGCCCGTGGCCGGCACCGCTGCTTTCTCCTCATGGCGACGACGCTGATTGCACTGGGTGCGAATCTGGGCGACCGCCGGGGCAATCTGCAAACCGCGGTGGATTGGTTGGACCGCGCGCCGTCCACGCGCGTCGTGGCGCGCAGCCGTTGGTTCAGCACCGCGCCGATCGGCGGACCGGCCGGCCAGGAAGCGTTCGTCAACGCGGCGGTACGCGTCGAGACGGCGCTGTCGCCGTCCCAACTGCTAGCAACCCTGCGCGAGGTCGAAACCGCGCTGGGCCGGCAGCGTCGCCAGCGGTGGGCCGCTCGCAGCGTCGATTTGGATCTCTTGCTGTTCGACGATTTGGTCCTCAGATCCGCCGACTTGGAACTGCCACATCCGCGCATGGCTTTTCGGCGGTTCGTTCTCGAACCTGCGGCCGACGTGGCTGCCGACATGGTACACCCTATGATCGGCTGGACCGTTGAACAACTGCTCAGCCACCTGAACTCGGCGGCCAACTACCTCGCCCTGACGGGCGTGCCGGGCATGGGTAAGACGCGCTTGGCACGGGAAGTCGCCGCCCAGACGGCGAGCTGCTTTCTGGCGGACCCGGCAGCGGGGCCGTCGCCGAAAGTCGATCTCGATCAACCATTTGCGGCCGAACAGTGCCGGTGGCGTCAGCGCGCCGAGATGCTCTCACGCCAGCGCTGGCCCGCGGAAAGTCCGGCTGCCGTCAGCGATTTCTGGCTCGGACAGTCGTTGGCTTACAGCCGACTGTGGCCGGACGGCCGGCAACAGGCCGAGTTCGCTGCTGTCCGCCAGACCGCCGACGCGGAGGCGGTTCAGCCCAAGCTGCTGGTGCTGCTGGACGTCCCTACCGTCCCGGATCGCTGGCAGATCGTGCGTGCGGAACTGCGCCGGCTCGCATTTCAGCCAGGCCGCGGTCCGTCGCTGGAATTGGATGCGTCCCAGCCCGACTGGGCCCTGGCCGAACTTCGCGCCGCGCTCCAAGCCATGCGGTGAGCAAGTGCTTGCGTACAGCCGCGATGCCACCTGCCGTGGCGTTCCATCCGCCTTTCTGGCGGCGCGGCAATCCGTGCCGGATTTCCTCAGACGCCAGAAACATGGGCTTTATGCGCTTTCGACGAGGCGCGCTCCATTTTTGTAGCCACGGGTGAAACGGCACGGAACCTGGCCGCAGATCTGAATCCGCCATCCGTTGACCTCTCCGATGCAACCGTGCGGGACGTTCAGGCCAAGCTGAGCGATTCCTCGGCTTGCGTCTTGCGTGACTCCGCGTCCTGAGGCCCTGGACGGGCTCGTTGGTTCGTACGGCCGTGGCGATCGCCACCATGCACGTCAGCAGCCACGGGCCCCGGCCGCCGAAATGATCGGCGCCGGCAGTCGGCGCCGATCGCCGGGAAACTAATGGCCACCGTGGCCGTTAATTTGTGGTCCGCACGGCCGCGGCGATCGCCAACACCGGCCGCCGAAATCAGCGGCTGCGGCCGAAACGGACAGCGGACTGCAGGGACGTCGGAAGCGGCGGCCAAGGCCCCGGACGCGGAATGTGGCGGCGCTCCCTGGACCGCTCGTTGGTCCGCACGGCCGCGGCGGACGCCGGAAGCGGCGGCCTGGCACCGACGCGGAATGTGGCGGCGCTCGAGCTGACGAGGCAACCCGGGTCTAGTCGCAAGTTTCGGCGACGGTACACTCAGGGCATGGCTGTCGTCTACGTCCGAGTGCCGAGCGATCTTCACCAAGCCTTGAAGGCACGCGCTCAAAGCGACGGGAAAACCCTAAACGGGATGTGTCGCGATGCACTGAGCCGGCTTGTCGGGACCACAATCCTTGACGCTGATCCTCGCAGCAATACCTTGGCACCCAGTGATCCCCGTGGCCACACCTTGGCGCCGCCCGCCGCGCCGCCGGCTGATTACGGACTCAATGGTCCGCTACCGTCGTAGGTACTTTTTTGCCTTACGGGCCGGGAGCCCTACGGGAACAGTTGCAGATCCACACACACTTGCTTGCGCGCGTCCGAAACGGGAATTGGGTTCGCTTGGGACGCGGCATTCCGGTATTATGTTACCTGGGTTCTTCGACGGTCAACAGTCGCAAAGGAGGACACGACGATGCGAGCATGGATTGCACCGAATGAACTGGCGGTCGAACCGTACTTCTCGAAGTCGCTCAGGGGCAGAGTGGAAACTCTGAACAACCGTATCCGGGAGCTGCAGCAACAGCTGGCTGCGGAAGAAAGGAAGGCGGAATTCGAAGCGGCCGATGTGAGCGAGGTGAATTTCAAAGAAATCCTCTCGCCACCGCGAAAGGTTGACCAGGCATTGTTGCTGCAGGCGGCATTGCGGCTGCGTGGCGAAGTGGCGGAAGTTCTGCAACAGATGTCAGAAGACAGAGGTGGCGCCATCGACAAGGCGGAAAGGCACATCGGCAAGCTGGAAGCCAAAGTGAAAGAAGACCTTCTTGCCATCGGCTACGTCGAGGCGCCGTTATCGGAACACGTAGCGGGGAAGATTCAGCCCGGATGGATCGCAGCCCATCCGCGCGTCCATGCCGCCCGGAATGAGTTGATGAGTCTGCGCAGCAAGCAGAACGATACCGCCATCAACCAACAGAATCAACAAGCGATGGTCCGGCTGCGTGCAGAGCTTGAACGGATTCGTGACCGCGCCGCAGTTTTGGCGTAGTCTAGTTTTCACCACAACACCACAAGGGGGCCATTTCGGTTCAGTGGAGGCCGTGGCGAAGATCCTGCTCTGACCAGCCACACGTTTCCAGACGCCGCGCGGCTCGCTGGGCGAAGTCTAAATTCCCGGGTAATTTGCTCCCGGAAATTGCCGCCGATGGAAAGGCGGTTCCTCGGGGCTTTGTCCCCGCGCGGCGTTTTTTCCTTGTTCCCGCGGTAACCGAATAGTATGAGGCAATCAGATGGCAGCAGGCGAAATCACGGCCGGAAAAGCCTTCGTCGAGGTGGCGCTGAAGGACATGACGCCCGCGGCGATGGCGGCGATCACGTCGCGGCTGTCGGGCTTTTCCAAGACCGTGGCGGGTCTGAGCGGGGCGACGCTGCCGACGCTGGGGGCGGAATCCCTCGGGCCGATGCGCGAATACTCCACGGCCGTGGCGAATCTGCAGCGGCAGTTCACGGACGGGCTGCGATCGCCGCGGGAGTTCACCTCCGAGCTGGACCGCCTGCAGGCGTCCCTCGGGGCGGCCGCCAGCCCGGTCCAGCAGCTGGGGCTGCAGTTCACCCGCCTCGACGCGGACATCACGCGCGGGGCCATCACCCAGGACGAATACCGGTCGAAACTCCAGCAGCTGCAGCGGGAGTTCCGCGAATCGGCCAGCCCGGTGGAAAAGCTGCAGGGCGAGATCCTGGCACTGGACCGGGACCTGCGGACCGGGGCGATCACGGAGGGCGAATACCAGCGGCAGCTGGCGGCCCTGCATCGGGAGTTCCGCGAGGCGGCCGGGCCCGCGGACCAATACACTGCAGAGATTGCGACGCTGGACGCCCAGCTGAAGAAAGGACAAATCACCCAGGGCGAGTACGCCGCGGCAGTTCAGCAGGCAAAGACGGCCATGGAACAGGCGAAACTGGCGACCCAGCTGGGCGAAAGCGCCGCCAAGAGCAAACAGGGCGTGCTGTCGTCGCTGGGCTCGCAGATCGCAAAACTAGCGGCCGGGTATGTCAGCTGGACGACGGTCCTGAATCTGACAGCCGAAGCTATGGCGTTTGTGCGAGAGGAGACCGAAAAAGCCAAGCAGAGTCAGGACGCCCTGGTCGATTCCCGCCGCCGGCTCGCCCAGGTGGCGTCGTCAGAGCAGGACCTGTCGGCGATGCTCGAGCGAGCCGACGCCGCGGCGATCAAGTTCGGGGTGGACAGGCAAAAGGCGTACCAAGTGATGTTTCAGGCCCGCTCGGAAGGATTCGAGCGGGATTACGAAGTCGTCATGCAAAATGCGACCGTGGTGTCCCCCACGGCCGCGGCCGGCGTCGCGGGGCAGGTCCCCGGATTATTCCGCCAGACGGAGCAGATCAGCACAGAGCAGGCGATCAGCGGGACGCTAGCGGCCGCCCAGCAGAGCCGGCTTGACTTTGAAAACATCGCCAAGGCATTGCCGCAAGCGGCTGAAGGCGTATCCCAAGCGCGGGGCTCGTTCGCAGAGACGGCCAGTGCCCTGGGCGTGCTGGCTGGACGATTTAAGAGCGGTGACACGGCGGCCGAGCGGATCAAGCTGTTTGCCGCAAAGTTGGCCGTTGACAGCACGACGGCGGGGAAAGGACTGATCGGCGGATTCGACGCCCTGGTTGCCGCCGGGGCAGACGCCCAGGACAAGTTCCTGGGCCAATCGGCGGAACTGCGGGCGGCGTTCACCATCCTCAGCGAAGAGATGCCGACGATCCGGGCCCGGACTGCGGAACTGGCGGCCGAGCTGGCCGGCGTGGCGGCCGGCGAAGAGTCGCTGTTGGATCGGCAGCGGCGGATTGCGGAGGCAGATCCTGGCGAGCAGGCCCGGTTGGCGCGGGTTCGGGCGGCGATCAATCGCGAGCGCGAAAACGAACGGCAATTTGTGGCGAGCGGATCGGCGAGACAGGCAGCCATCGATAAAGAAATGGCCGCTTTGAAAAGTACCAACCAGTCGGGCGTGGTCCAGTTCGGCGCCAAAACAGGGGGACTCGTGGGCGAAACATTCGGCGCGGAAGAATCGTTCTCCGCCGCCATGACGCAAGCCGGCGGCGCGTTCGTCGCGGGACTCATCGGGCAAAGCCAGGCGTACCAATTCGGGCAAGTCGCAGAGGCCAGGAAGCGCGCCGCTACGACGGGCCAGGCCGAGCCGGAGCGTGCCCCGCCGGCGGCCCCTACTGTGACACGGCCGCCAGCGGCGCCGTCCCCCGCTGTGCCGCCGCCCGCGGCGGCGGCGGCCGCTCAGACGACCCTGGGCGCGGCGACCCGTGACACGACGGCGGCGATCGCCGGGCAACGAATTGAGATCAACGCGGCCGGATCGGACTGGGAGCGGCTGACGTCGGCCCGTCCGGAGGTCCCGGACCCGTTTGGCGAGCTGGCCGCGACGATGGCCGATTTCCGGCTGCCGGAGCTGACGCTGGCCGGGACGGACGAGGTGATCGGCGAGCAAAAGGACCTGCAGCGGGAGCTGGACGAGACCACGCGCCGGCTGCGCGAACAGATCGAGACGCGGGGCATGGACGCGGCGGCAATCGAGCGCTGGCGACTGCAGCAGCTGGGGGCGAACGACGAACAAATTGCGACGGTCCGCCAACTGCAAGACCAGGCAGCAGCGGCGGAAGGTCCCAAGCAATCGGTCGCTGGCACGTTCTCCGGCTGGCGGCTGACGGGCCAGTTCGGCGGTCTCGAACAGACGGCAAAAGAACAACTGGCCGAGACCAAGATCGGTCACCGAATGTTCGATCGCATGATAACTGTGCTCGACCGGATCGAGCAAAAGAAGCTGGCCTACACCCACTGACCATTGCCCGTTGGGCCCGCGTCGCGGAGAACGGCGGCGCGGCCAGGTTGCGTCGCGGACAACGGCGACGGTGGCAGCCGGGGCGCGGGAAACGGCGGCGGAGTACTAGAGGAACGAGTATGTGGGGCGCCCGCGGGGTTCGAAGAACTGGCGGTCGATGGTTGTCGAGGATCATCCCGCCGGCTGCCCGTGTTGCGATTCGACGGCCCGTTACGCCCTGCGGACCATTCGCCGCGACGCCCTGCCCGGCGACGGCCGCCAACAGCTGGTCCGGCGCCGCGTGCTGTGCGTGGATTGCGGGTGCCGATACACGTTGCTGAGTTGGGAGCGGCGCGGCAGGGATCCCAGTGACGATCCGGACCCCGGCCGCGTGACCACGCTGCGGGCCGGTTCGTGACTCGCCGATCGCCCCGCTTGTGACACGGTCGCTTGTCAGCCCGTGACAGACCAGGCTAAGACCGCGTGACCCCGCCGGCGGCGCAAATGTGACCCCACGTGCCCATGGGCCCGTGACTTGACGGCTTTCGGCCGCGTGTCTCGCCGGCTGCCCGGCCCGTGACTGGCCGGCGTTCTGGAAAGCGACTTGGAGCCGTGGCCTGTTGACGTGGCTCGATGCTGCGGTAGACTCGACATCGGCACGGCTAGGGAGTGCACCCCGAAAGCCGTACACCTTGCACGGCCCGCCGTGCTGCTTTCTCTCTGCAAGGGTCACTTAGCAAGGAGGTGACTTCTATGAGCCCCGACGTTGCTGCCAAGAGCGAGGCGGCGAAGCCCCACCGGTTTCTTACGGGCTACTACGATGATGGTCTCGGCAATCGGCTTTTCGTTCCGACCAAGAACATGTGGCTGTTGCACGAAGCCAACAAGCCGGCGACGGTCCTGAATCGCGCCGGCTTGCCTCAGAGCCTGTGGTACAAGTGGAAGTCGGAATTTCAAGACCAACAGACCTGGGTTCTCCCTTGGCTGTACTGGAGCGAGCGCCCCCCCAAGGGAACCCAAGTGGTACATGCTTCGGGCAGGACAACGATCAAACGAGGCCCGAAGCCCGACGAGTTTTTCGCCACCGCTGAGATGGCGACGTTTCGCAACTATTCGTCTCGCGGCTCCGCCGTGAAGGCCGTCAACGCCGTGGGGGTCTCGGAGAAGTACGTCCGCCGATGGCTGGATCAGTACAAACATCTCGGCTGGTTCGAGGGGTGGCTGTTGCGTGGCGAGAACCCCGATGGAATCTACGTCGCGACGGTCGCCCAAATCCAGCGTTGCGAATCCGCTTGGGCGTATCCTCGGCTGCTCTCACAACTCGGCATTAAACAGCTGACCTATCAGACCTGGCTTTCGTCCGCCTTCCCGCAGGACCAGCGCGCCGAATGGATCGACTGGCTGTATGGCAGCGGAGCGCCCGCCGGCTGGTTTGTGGTCCCAGAAAAAGTGGAAGCGTTGCGGAATCGAATGAGCCCCGCGGGCATCGGCAAGGCCGCCGGTATCGAGAGCTGGGTGAATTGGAACTATGACCCGCAGCGGCAGAAAGCCCTGGCAGCGGCTGTTAAAGCGGTACGCCAGAGCCGCAAGCCTGAGAACACTGAGGCCTGGCAGACGTTGTACGGAGACATCGATCCGAAGGATTGGAAGACGCGCCGCATGGCAGAGCGAATGCTGCAGTACGCTGGGGCATCGACCCTTGCAGCCGCCCTGAAAGACATCGGGATGATTCAGCAAACCTGGGAGCACTATCAGAAAGAGGCGGCGAAAGTTGGCGGCGAACCTCTGAAGGAAGCACTCCGGCGGTATGTTCTGCTGGATCACGGCCGCGGAATGAACAAGTGCGGTGTCGTGAGGGAAGGCCTGTTCGCGCCATCGATCGCGATGTGGCGATTCCGAGAACTGGCGAACCGTCAGCGCACGGCCAAGGGCATCAACCTCGGCGAGCTTCGACGGCAATTTCCGGGACGCTGTTTTCTGCTCTTTCAGGCAGACGCCCTGACGCCGCGAACCCAAGGCGAGTTGTCCGGACGCGGCGTTCCGATGGAGAGAAAGACTCCCGTTGAAGTGCCGAGCCTATCCGCTGCCGAGATCCCGGCGGCGAATGGGGTGACAGAGCCGCGTAAGCGCGCCGGAGGCCGAAAGCCCAAGTACCCTTTTCTGCGTAAGATCCTGGTGGATTATCCAGACGCGACGGACGCGGAGGTGAGAACGTTGTACTTCAAGTACAACCAGATTTCTGAGGCGGAAGCAAAGGAAGCTGGCCGTCCCGCCATTCCGACCAGACGCAAAATCCAACGGGCGCGTATCGACGTGAACCGCGGGAAGTGACTTTCCAGCGTGCTGATCGCTTATCGGCACACCCCCCGCCGATCTTCTCTGACGCGATCCTTCCAACATTGCGCTGACGGGCTGGGAGCGTTGGTGGGAAACTGAGTTTCCCACCAAGCTTCCCACACAAATTCTTGTCCCGTGTCTGCTAGGCGCTGCGCGAAATCGTGGTGGGAAACTTGGTGGGAAACTCGGGGCCCCTTTCGACAGAACGGCGCACAACGGCTGTAATCGTGCCCGCCCATGAATGAAGACGGCCGCACGGATGTGACCCGAGCGGCCGTTGTGAAGTGGACTCGGTTGGGAGCCGTTAGGATGCCGACTCATGATACGCAAGACGCCCCCGGTCTGTCTACCGGGCGACAGTTGACCCTCTGGGCTACGCCAGCAGGCCCTGCTGGGCGAGTGCTGCCTCGTCCGACGTGGCACCGGACATCGCCCCTATCCCGCCAGGCCGCCCGGCGAGCCGAGCCCCGCGCCGGCACGCGCAAGGCCGACGTCCTCAACTACGTCCGCAGCTGTGGCCAGCGCGGCGCTACCCGAGAGCAACTTAGCCTCGAGCTTGGGATCGCAATCCAAAGCATCTGTCCAGCGGTCCGCGCGCTGCTTGACGAGGGGCACATCGTCGAGACTGCCGAGAGCCGGCCCACCAAGCAGCACGCCGCGGCCGCCGTGCTGATCGTTCCAGACCTGGAGGGCCCCCGATGAAGCGCGGCACAACGGACCATCCCAAGACGTTGCGATTGGCGAAGCTGCTACAGATCGAACGGTGGGGCGCCGTGGGGATTCTCGAAAGCCTCTGGCACTTCACCGCGCGGCACGCGATACGCGGCGACATCGGGCGATGGTCGGACGAAGACATCTGCGAGGCGATCGGCTGGGAACAGGAACCCGGCAAACTGATCGACGCCTTGGTCGAGGCGGGATGGCTTGATCGTGACGAGGTTCACCGGCTGCTGGTTCACGATTGGCACGATCACGCAGACGACACGGTCAAGAAGACGCTGCGGAACCGGCAGGAAGCCTTCGCGACTCTTCCGGAAAATTCCGGAAACGTCCGGAAAATTCCGGAAACGTCCGGAAAATTCCGGAAACGTCTGGAAATGGTCGCCCCAGCCATAGCCAGAGCCGTAGCCAGAGCCGAGCCGAGCCAAAGCCTGGGCCTAAGCCAGAAAATAGCTCCGCCGCTGAAGCAGCGGCAGAGCCGGCCGCCGGCGACAGCCCACCGGACCCGCCGCCAGCAGACCCGCCGCCCCCGGACGTCCAGCTGACGTTCCCCTGCGCCGGCTTGCCCGATACTTGGCACCTGACGCAGCGACAGATTGACGAGTGGGCAGCGCTGTATCCCCAGCAGGACGTCCTGGGCGAGTGCCGCAAAGCGCTGGCCTGGGTCAAGGCGAACCAACACAAGACCGCCAAGGGCATGCTCAAGTTTCTGGTTCGCTGGTTGAACAACGCCAACGACAGACCGCACCAGAGCCGCGGGCCACCGAACGGAAGCAACCGCACCGCACGGAATCAGCAAGTCATGGAGGAAGTCGCGAATGAATAATCAATCAGCCGAGATCACACACACCGACAGGCAGCGCAAGGTTGCCGCCATCGGCGCCCTGGCCGAACTGTACAGCCGTGAACTGTCCTCGCCGGGACTGCGAATGTATCTCCTAGCCCTCGAGGACGTCCCCGTGGGCGCCGTCGAACAAGCCGCCGCCCGCGCGGCGAAGTCGTCGCGCTTCATGCCAACGCCCGTCGAACTGCGAGAGCTGGCCGGCGTGGCCAGTCCTGACGACCGCGCGGTTCTGGCGTTTGCCAGCTTGGAGGCGGCCGTCGTCAAGTACGGCGGTTACAAGTCGGTCGAATTCGACGATCCGATCATCACGGCCGCGGTGAACTTCTGCGGCGGATGGATTCAGGTTTGCAGCAAGCCCGACGCGGAGTTCTCTGTCTGGTTCCGCAAGGATTTCTGCGCCGCGTATGCCTCGCTCTGCAGAACGGGCGTTACCGGCGATGTGACCAGGCCGCTGATCGGTATCGCGGAGCGGCACAACGCGACGCTCGGCCTGGGCGACCGTCCGCAAGATCGGATCGTCATCCGCACGGGACTGCCCTGGGCTGGCGAGATCCCCAGACGCATCGACGCGCAGCAGCGGCCCGCCGACGTGCCCAAGTTGATGCTGCGCACCGCATAGGAGGTTTCCCAGAATGTACAGACACAGCGAGACTTTCGACGCCATCGTGAAACGCCTCTTCGGACCCGGGGCCCGGCTGGCGGGTTCCATCGGGACGGTCAAGAAACCCGGCGACGTGCGGATCGTCTGCGGTAGGCGAGTACTCGGCATAGGACCGACGTTTGAGGCGGCCCTGCAGGACGCCCAACGGCAAGTCATCAAGGACTCGCTACAGGCAGGAAAGGAGCCGGCCGACCGACGTGAGACCAAACCAGGGCTGGCGGCCAATGTCGGCCGACCGGCTGAACATCAGGTTACCCATCACAGCGAGCAAGGAGCAATCCCGATGTTGATTCTGAGACGAAAACGGCGCCAACAGATCCGGATCGGCGAGGCCATGATAACCATCATCGGCTTGACAGGCAACGCGGTGCGCGTGGGCATCGAGGCCCCGGCCGCGGTGGACGTCGTCCGGGGCGAGCTGCTGGACGGCGACGGCGATCAGGACGTCCTCGAACCCGTGCGAAGGCGACGCGGGGGGAGGGGCTGCCGTGGCTAACAGCAAGACCGCCGGCAAGAGCGGCGACAAGACGATCATCGAGCTTCTGAGCGTCTCCGACATCGACGATCAGAACATCATCCAACTGCGGGAGAAGCGATCCGAGGCGACGGTCCAGGAATACGCGGACATCTACCGGGAGCATCCCAAGGGTACGCTGCCGCCGATCGTCGTCTTTCGCACGGCCTTGGACGATCAACGGAACCTGGACATCGTGGCCGATGGCGACCATCGGATTCGAGCGGCCCGCGCTGCCGAGCTGAAACGGATCGAGGCGGAGATCCGCTACGGGGACCGCGACGCGGCAGTCCTGTACGCCTGCGGCTGCAACGCGCGGCACGGCCTGAGACGGACGCACGCGGATCTGCGGAACACGGTCCAGACGCTGCTGAGCAATCCCAAGTGGGCGAAGCGGTCTGACAACTGGCTGGCTAAGACGGTCGGTTGCTCCCATACGTTCGTCGGCAAGATCCGTGAGCAGCTGAGCACTTGCAACGCTGCAAGTCCTGCAGCTGGTAGCGAGCGGGAAGCCTCAGACGGCCGCCGGATGCGGACCAGGCACATCGGGCGACGCAAGGCCGCAACGCCTGGCGTGGCGAGCGAGCGGAGCCCGGCGCCGGCCCCAACGCCTGACGAGACGACCGACCGGAGCCCGGCCCCGGCGGCACGTCGTCCAGTGGACGACGATCCGTGTCGTGTTTGCGGCGTGGGGATCCGCGCAGACGGCGAGCGGTGCCAGCGATGTATCGACGAAGGCCGGACCCCCGACGAAGAAGAAGCCCTGCGGGTGCAAGCCGGCGCGGCCCGTCCGGACATCGCCGCGGCAATACCCCGCCGGCGATCGCCAAGCCAGGTCGATGCTTCCGGCCCGAAGGCGCCCGAGCTGCAGCGAAGCGGCGACGGTGTTGAATCGCTCGATGCCGAGCTGGTCAAGCTGGGCTTCATGAATCAGCACTACGAGCCGCGCAAGTGGACGAAGGGCAAGCTGCTGAAGGCGGCCCGGCTGATCGTCCAACGACTGGAAGCCGAGACCATGCCGCCGGACGTCCGACACTGCGCCCGGCTGCTGGGCATGGTCCTGGACGGATTCAAGCGACTGCGGACGAAATAGGAGAGCAACCAACGTGACGACGATCTTGACCAACAACCAGTCCGAGCCGGCCGCCGGCGAGTTGCGCTTGGCGTTGCGACCGCGGGAGGCGGCTGCCGCGCTGGGCGTCTGCGAGTGGGTGCTGTGGGAAATGACCAAGGCCGATCAAGTGCCGCACGTGCGGATCGGCAAGACCGGCAAATCGGTCATTTACCCCGTGGATGAACTGCGGACCTGGCTGAGCAGGAAAGCCGCTGAGCCGCAGCCGAAACGGGAACGGCCAGAAAAAACGCCAGAGGGTAGTTGACGCCCACTGGGAGCGAGCGTAGTGTGACGGGCGCTTAAACCGCGGTCGCAAGACCCGGATCGGGAGGACAATTCGATGAGCAGAAAGGCCGCATCCCTCGTTTGCCGTGCGCGAGTGGCAACACCGCGCAGGCGCTCTCCCGAGCGCCCAAGCAACGACAAACGAGGGTTGCGGCTTTTTTGCTGCGCGGATACTGCCGCGCAGGGGGAGGTTGCGGCATGGACCGCGAATACGACCAAGCGCAGAATGACCAACGGTTGACCCTCACCACCCTTTTCAATCGGTTTCTGCAACCGGAGGCGATTTCGGCAGAAACCTACGCCCGTAAGTTCAGACAGGTGATTCGATGGCTGCGGCTCTACTTGGAGCGCGAGCCGATCGTCGCGGATCTGAACGACACAGAGATGCTGGCCAAGTTCTTTCGGTATGCTCTCGACAGGGGGCAGTCGTTTCGAACCGTCCGCAGTTACCGCCAGCGAATCAATAGGCTTCAAGGCTACTCCGTCGCGAAGGGACTGCTGCGCGAGTTCCGCGAACTGCCCGCGATCGTCGGCACCGCGAAGCCAAGGACAACGGCCCATGGTCTGCCAAGACTCGACACCCTGGAACACTACTTCGAGCACACTTACAAGCCGTCGATTTTCGGGAAGCCATCCGCCCAGACACGGCATCACTACGAAGCGGCCCTCGGCTGGTTCTCCCGTTATCGGGAAGGCCGGACTGAACTTGCCGTACTTGGACAAGAAGAGCTGGATGGGTTCCAACGGTACATCGAGCACGCCGGGCTTTCGAGCGGCGTCACTGAACGGTACGTCAAGTTCGTGCGGAAGGTCCTGGTCCATGCGGGCAGGATCTACGAGCGGCCTTCGCGGAATGGCAAACGAGAAGCTGTAGACGCGGCGAGGAACGTGAGCGGGTCCCTAGAATGGTTTCTGTTCGACGATTACGTGTTCAGCCGCAAACTGGTCGAGAGTTCTGTGACGCGGATGATTGAGCACATTCGGGCTTTCGGTCGGTTTCTCGGCCGTGCGCCGATGGTGGCAGACTTGGAGAGGCAAAACGTCAACCGGTACTTTTCCCACCTGGAGACCATCGGGCGGGCAAAGGCGACGATCAAGAGTGCTCGGTGTCATCTGTTGGCGCTGTGGCGGGCGGCATGGGATGCTGGGCTGCTGGCGGATCTGCCGCGCGGTATTCGGCGGGTCAGGTTGGCGTGCTGCGTCGAGTGCTGGACTCCCGCTGAAGTGGCAGCGATCCTCCGGGCCGTGGACCTTGTGTTCGTCCGGGAGGATGGCAGCGACAAGACGTTCTCTATGTCGGGAGTCTCGAAAAGGAAGTTCCTACGCTCTCTGATTCTTGCCGCCTGGGACGGGGGCCAGCGGCTGGGCGATACGCTCGGCTTGCAGACCGATCAGCTTGACGTCCTGTCTGACGGATCGGCGGAATACGTTCTCCAACAGCGGAAGTCCGGGCGATACGTGAGGTTCGTCTTGCGGCCTACAACTGTGGAGGCGATCGTCGATTGTGTTCGCAGCGGGAAGGGCTCGGCGGTCAATCGCAAGGAACCATGGCGCTGGGTATGTGCCAAGAACGGCGTCCAACAGATGTTCCGCCGGGTCGTTCTTGCGGTCCAAGCTGCGGACGGCATTCGTTACGGAAGTTTTCAATGGTTGCGGCGGGCATCCGTAACGGCCCGCGAATGCATCGAGAGCGGCGCGGGGACGCTTGCGGCGGGTCATTCCGCACCGCGGGTTACGCTGATGCACTACATCGACACCCGACAGTTGCCGGCGGCTCCGTTGCCACCGGACTTGTGCGAGCAAAGCAGGTCTCCGGATGCTTCAAACGCGGGGAGGAACGACCATGAAAACCAGTTGTGACCAAACGAAGGTTCCCCGTCGTGTGATGCTCAAAAGCGGCTTGTCACTGATGGCGGGCTGTGCTTTGTCGTGGGAAGGTTGCCGCGGCAACTCGCATCATCTCCAGGCGGTGGCGTGGCTCCGAGAAAACCTCGACAAGCTGCCTGACCTGGCGTGTGCGCTTGCCAACATGGAGCGGGCCGGCGCGGTGCAGGACTTTCCAACGGTGATCGACCGCCTGCGGTACATAACCACGATTGAGATGTATCCTGGAATCATCTACTGCGTGTTGGTGTTTCCTGCAGGGGAGCCTGTCCCGCTCGAAGAGACAATGACCATCGCGGCGCGGGCCGGTTGCCCGGTGGTTGCCTGCGGATGGTCTGATGATCGACGAGTGGCCGGCTTCTTTGCTGTCGGGGATGCTGCAAGAATGAAGCGGTTGGTGGTCTCGATTGCTCCGCCAGCCGAAGCCTGGGCGAGGTACGACAGTCTGTATTCGGCGTGACTGCAGCCGGCTGTCGAGAGAAAAAACAGGCCGCGCCGGCGACTGCGAATCACCGGCGCGGCCCGAACCTTCACACAAGGGGCATCGTAGCATGGCCAGCATTTCCAAGCGAGGCGCCGGCTGGATTCTGCGGTACATCGACCAGCGCGGCGAGCGGAAAACCATCACGCTGTACACGGAATCCGAGCGGCAAGCGACCGCGGCCAAACTGAAAATCGAGAACCTGTTATCCGCCATCCAGACGGGCACGACGCCGGATCCCGAGACGGCCGCCTGGCTGGCCAAGCAGCAAGCGGACAAGTCCAAGTTTGCCCGGCGATTGCTCCCCCGGCTGGTCGCCGCCGGCTTGATTGACGGGCAGCGTGGCGAAACGGCCACGGAGTCCGGGCAAGACGTCCAGAAGGCGGAAACGCCGGACGTCCTGACGCTGGGCAAGGCGGTGCAAGACTACATCGACAGGCGGATCGACGTCACGCCGCAGACGCGCGACATCTGGCATCAACCGCAACAGAACCTGGTTGCGTTCTTTGGCACCGACAGGCCCCTTGCTGACATCTCCGTAGCCGATGCCAAGGACTTCGAGCGATACCTGAAAACGAGCGCCCGGATTGTGCGGTACGGCGACGCGTCCAAGACAGACGGACTCGCCGACGCAACACGCAAGAAACGCGTCCAGTTCGCCAAGCAGTTCTTCCAGGACGCACGGGACCGCCGGCTGATCGCTGAGAACCCGTTCGCTGGTCTGAAGGTCGGTACACCGGCCAACAAGGACCGGCAGTTCTTCGTCACTTTGGACATGGCGGAAACCGTCCTGAAAGCCTGCCCCGACGTGGAATGGAAGCTGATCTTCGCCCTTTGCCGATTCGGCGGTCTGCGCTGCCCGTCCGAAGTCTTCGGGCTTCGCCTCGAAGATATCCGTTGGGACGAAAACCGGTTTCTCGTTCACAGTCCCAAGACGAAACGTCAAGGCAAGCCGAGCCGCTGGGTTCCGATCTTCCCGGAATTGCGGCCCTTCCTGACGGCCGCGTGGGACGAGATTGTGGAGCAAGCAGAACCCGGCCAAAAGTTCCTCGTCCACCGCTACCGCAACAGGTCGAAAGAGTACCTGCGAAGGCGCCTGAAACAGATCATCGAGCACGCTGGGTTGACCCCATGGCCAAAGGTATTTCAGAACCTGCGGTCTGGCCGGCAGACGGAGCTTGAAGACTCCGGTTTCCCTACGCACGTGGTCTGCGCATGGCTCGGAAACAGTCCCCAAGTGGCACGCAAGCATTACCTGCAGGTGACCGACGATCACTTTGCCCGTGCCACGGCTGCCCCGGCGCGCTCCAATTTTGTAGCCACGGTTGCAGACAACATACCGCATTATGCCGCACAAGCGCCGCTTGCCCC
>CAYUFW010000055.1:0-2576 GCA_964443915.1 uncultured Pirellulaceae bacterium | reverse complement strand
GCTTGCCCCGGCAAAACCCTCCAGAAATCGCAGGGTATCGCAGGACAATGAACAGTTCCCAGTCCGTGCCGGATTTCATCAAGACTTGACCGGCGTTTGACCGAATACTCTCGGAACTCTGGTAACGTGTGAATTGAGGGGGGGGGGTTTGTTCCATTTTTGTTCGGGAGAACTGGCATATGGAGAGGCGACGTTTTACCGTGTCTGTCGAGTCGGTGCTGTCGGGAACGCCCGCGGGGACGCCCGCGCCGGCTGACGCACGGCGGCTGATCAATCACGCGGACGTGATCTACGCAGTCGAACCGGAAACCCAACACGACATCTTGCTGTTCGGCAAAGAGAAGCTGGAACGCATCGCGCGTTCCGACGTGCCCGAAGGCGCCCGCGTGCTGCGGATCGCGTTGGGCACCGATCGGCGCAAGCTGCCGCGTCTGCTGGCCTTGGTTCGCGAAGCCAAAGGCTCTCACGACTACGCCGAGACCGCCTAAGAAGCGCCGAGCCCTCCCTCCGTTCACCTTCCTCTCCATGCGGCGGCTCGGGACACGTACAAAACGGCAGCAGCGATCGCTATCAAGCCGCGTCCTTTCTTCCGCCCTCACGAATCAGGAACGGAGCCTGCGGGACTGAGACGGCGGCAGGGCCGCCCCGAACGATCCATGCACATCGACGGGGCGGCCCCACCGACGCGAGTTCGGGCTCAGGCACCGATGCGTTCGGTGCGCCGTCGGACTGCGGCGCTTTCCGTGCTATTGCCGCATCAGCGAGGAGGCATCGAAAGTCCGGCAATCCCCAGCGCGGCCGGAAGCACATCAGCGCAGGGCACGACACGGAAGGTTCACGGTTTCTGATCGAACGCATCGACGCCGGCACGGCCGCCTGAAAACCGTTCTTACGACCGATCCGCCGGGCCAGTCGGCGGGATTCTGTCCTGACCACGGCCGGTGACAGAGCCGGGCGGGGATGGATGGCGGTGGCCTGCCATCGGTGATACATTGGGGATGCGAGTTGATCATCTCGTGGGCCAAGGAGAACTCGGATGAGAATCGTGTCCCGCGTTTTGTCTGTCGTCGTGGTTGCGGTCAGCGTTGCCGGCGCCGCGGAGACGCCGCCCCGGTTGCGGGTCGGCGACAGTGGGCGGTTCCTGGTGACGGAGCGGGGCGCGCCGTTCTTCTGGCTCGGCGATACCGCCTGGCACATATTCGGCAAGTCGGTGCGGGAGACGACCGAGGATCAGCCGGCAGTCAGCCGGTACTTTTCCACGCGGGCGACACGCTGGCTGGGGACGAACACCTGCAAGCCACGCGGGACATCGAGGGGAGCTACGCGATCGTGTATTCTCCTTCGGGCCGCGCCGTCCACGTGTGCATGGAGAAGCTCGCCGGCCCGGCGGTGAAAGCACGTTGGTTCAACCCGCGCACCGGCGAGATGACGGCGATCGGCGAATTCGCCAATACCGGCGAGCGCCAATTCACGCCGCCCAGCGCGGGCGAGGACAACGATTGGGTGCTGGTGCTGGACTCGAAAGAATGACCGCCGGTGCTGTGGGGGCACCCAGCGCGTCCCCTCCTCCGATCAGCCGCCGCCCGGCACCACCGCGTGCACGTGAGGCTGAAATTGCAGATTCTGGCCCCAGGCGCGCAACGCCATCACCGCGCCCACGTGCGCGCCCAGGTGCTGCGGGTCCGCGGCCAGTTCGCGCAACGCGGCCCAGGCCGAGCGGAAACCGTGAGTGGGGCGGGCAGCATGTGGACGCGTCGGAGCGGCCGTCGCGGGACCCGCGCAGCGGGGCTTGGCGGCGAGGAGCCGAGCCGAGAACACCGCGCCCCCCCAAGACTCATCCAAACGTCACCTCAACCCGCTGTCCGCTGCGGCTGGATCGGCGCATGGCGTCGATGATCGCGGCGACGCGGTAGCCGTCTTCAAAGGTCGCCTGGTGAGGGCTCAGCGGCTTGTTGTTGGCCACGGCGTCCAGGAAATGGAACTTCTCGATGATCTGCGCGTGCTCCCAGCCGATGTTGTGCCCGTGCGGCCACCAGGGGCCAACGTAGGGATGCGTGGCTTCGGTGACGGAGATTTCCGTAAAGCCCAGCAGCGTGGGACCGCCCGAGCCGGTCAAGCAGGCCCAGAGGCTGTTGGGATGCTCCAGATCCCATCTCAACGAGCCGTGCGAGCCGTTGATTTCCCAAGCCAGGTAGTTCTTGCGGCCCGTGGCCACGACCGAGGATTCGAGCACGCCGACGGCGCCGTTGGCGAACTCCAGCAACGCCGCCGCGCCCTCGTCACTAGTCACTTCGGGGCCGCAGCCGGCGCTGGGCACGGCACGCTCCGGGTGGAACGCGCGAACGAGCGCCGAAACGCTGTTGATTTCGCCGACCAGGTACCGGCACTGGTCGATCGCGTGACTGCCGATGCCCTGCAGCGACCCGGAGTGCGGCCAGCCTGAAGCCCAGATCTTGTCGGGCGGCAGCGCCGGGTCGTGCCCGGCCATCTGCAGGTAGTGAATGCGGACGTGATAGATCTCGCCTAGTGCCATTTCCAGTTTCTAACTTCCTCGTTTCTAAAGTGCGGTGGCGTTT
>CAYUFW010000054.1:1401-32101 GCA_964443915.1 uncultured Pirellulaceae bacterium | reverse complement strand
TGACAAAACCCACGCGATCATAGAAGGCCGGAACAAGTCCGCGCAGTTCCGGCAGTCCCAACTGTCCGAAAACGTCGAGAGTCTCTGCCGGAACGGCGCGGACTTGTTCCGGCCTACTTTCGGTCTCCTTGTGTCGCAGCCTTCTACTCCACCACGAATTGCCGCAGGAACCTCGCGCTCTGCCGCAACGCTCGGCGGCGGGACTCCATGTCCGCCTCGTACGCGCGGTCCTCGACCTCGATGCACACGGGGCCCTGGTATCCAATGTCCGTCAAGGCGGAGAAGAACCTGCTCCAAGCCACGTCGCCCAGTCCCGGCAACTTCGGCCGGTGGTACTCCAGCGGCGTCGCCAGAATGCCCACGTCGTCCAATCGCTGCCGCTCGACTTTCGCGTCCTTGGCGTGGACGTGTACAGCATCGGGCAGTTCTCGATGCCGATGCGGACGCCGTGCGATTCGGCCAGCTGGATTAACGGCCGCCAGACTTCCAAGAACCGCGGCCAGTTGTCATTCACCGATCGCGTCCAGTCGCGGCCGACAAACGTGTTCACCACGCCGACGCCCAGCAACCCAGCGGCGGCGATCACCTTCTGCAGGTGTTCCCGGCACACGCGCGCCTCGACCGCGTCGGGCGTGAGCAGGTTAGGATAGTAGCCCAAGCCGCTGATCGCGACTCCCGCCGCTGAGGCCAACTCCAGAATCCTCGCCGCGCCGGCCTGGTCGAGGCCGTCCACATCGACGTGCGTCACACCCGCATATCGCCGCTCGGCCTTGCCACGCGGCCAGCACATCAGCTCGACGCACGACAAACCGGTTTCCGCAGCCAACTGCAACACTTCTCGCAGCGACAGTTCCGGCACGATCGCGCTGACGAGTCCCAGTTTCATGCTTTCCCCCCATCGCTGCGCGGAGACTACTTGTCTGCGCCGGCGGCGCTACCGACCGCCACCCACTGCTGCTGACGATGGCTGGCCAGGATCGCCTCGCACAGCAGGATCTCGCGGTGGCCATCGGCGAAGGTGGGAAACGGCGGCGGCGCGGCAAAGTCGCCTTGGCGGATGTATCCGTAGAACGCCCGGAAGCACTGCTTGAACGTATCAGGGAAACCCTCGTTGTGCCCGCCGGGGAAGCTGATGTAGGGCCGCACCGCGCCGGACACGAGCGCCGGGTCGCGGATCAGCTGCTCGTTGGGCCGCTCGCGATGCCCGATCCACAGTTCATTGGGCTGCTCGCTGTTCCACGCCACCGCGCCGCTTGAGCCGGCAATCTCCAACCGCAGGCAGTTCTTCCTCCCGGCGGTCACTTGCGAAACCCACACGCACCCGCGGCCACCGCCGGCAAACCGCAGCAGAATGCAGCCGGCATCCTCGGTGCGGATTTCGGCCGGCTCCGTCGCGGCCGTCTTTCCCGTCTTCCCGGAAAACGTCTCCACTTCACCTTTGGGCCGCTGTCGCACCGGGTGGACGGTCGCCAGATCGGCGCACACGGACTCGACCTCCAAGCCCGTGACCGCATGGACCAGGTCCAGCCAGTGCGTGCCGATATCGGCCACCGCCCGCAACTCGCCGCCTTCTTCCGCCAGCACGCGCCAGTTGTAGTCGGTGGGATACAGCAGCCAATCCTGCACGTAGCTGCCGCAGACCGAGAAGACGCTGCCCAGGTCGCCGCCCCGGACCAGTTCGCGCATCTGCAGGCACAGCGGATAGAAACGGACGTTGTAGTTGACGCCGGCGGCCAACTTGGTCTTGGCGGCCAAGGCCACCAATTCCGCCGATTCACGCGAGTTCATCGCCAAGGGCTTCTCGCACATCACGTGCTTGCCGGCTTCCAGCGTCTGACTCGCCATCGCACAGTGCAGCCGGTTCGGCGTCGCCAGATGCACGGCCGTCACGCCGGCGTCGCCGAGAATTTCCTCAAAACTCGCGTACGCCCGAGGCAGCCCCAGATTGGCGGCCGCCGCGTGCGATTCGTCGTCCGAGACGCCCAGGATGCCCGTGACCGTAACGCCGGCTCGCCGCAATGCTTCGACATGCACAGGGCCGATGAACCCGGCCCCCACCACGGCCACCCCGATGTCCTTCATTAGTCGTTCGCTCATGCCGATACTCCTCAAGCTGACGCCCGATTTCCAGTAATTCGAGCGAACGGAACCCGATTCGACAAGCGGACAAGCTCCTTTCCCGCGTGCCGCTACCAGTGCGCAGGTTGATCGTCACGCCTACGTCAGTTCGGCCGCAGTACGTCCGTTCCTCTGTCTGGCGGGCGGCGGAGCCTGCCCCAAAGCCACGATGTCGCGGGCAATGGTATCGCCGTCCTCGCCCCTGACCGCCAGATGGAATCCCGCGACGGTAATTGTGGCCGCGTTGCGATCAAGAAGACGGATGTCCTTCCGATTGCCGCCACAGTCGATTGGCGGAGACAGCGGCAGATGAGGAAGGGCCTCCAGAGAGACGCCGGGAGCATCACGGCTGTCGTCGCAAACTATTGCACAATAGGCGGATACGTCCCGACGTGCGTCAGCCACCGTTCGCCTCGAGAGTGCCAACTCCCGTCTTGCGCGGGTATTGCGACCCTGAGAGAGCACCCCCGGCGCGATTCGAACGCGCGACCCCCGGTTTAGGAAACCGGTGCTCTATCCACTGAGCTACGAGGGCGAAAGGCCGTGTTTTACCGTGTTTTCTTGGTGTTCCTTTTTCGGCATCTTGGCATTGACGCCCGATTTGACACCCGTTGCTTTTCTCTGATCATAATCTGACACCCGCCCGGTTGTGACGAGCGGGTCTCGGACGCCTGCCTGACACCTGTCAAAGCGGAGGCAAGTCCAGTGCCCAAGTCTAGCAGAAAATCCGCGCCGCAAAAGCCGCCGAAGGACTTCCCGCTCTGGATTCACGGGGCGTCGGGCCGCTGGTGTCGAAAGGTGAGAGGCAGCATCAGCTCGACACCGGCGAGGCATCGGCACGCGCTGTCGTTCACGGCGTCCGGCCATCAAGCGGGGAAAGGCTGGTTGACGGGCAACTCCGCGGCGTGGCAGACTGGTGGCACCGCCGCGAGGGGTGTAGCCCAGACCGGACGCCCCGCGCAACCACCCGATCTGAACCGGTCGGAGATTCTGATGCTGCGCGTCACGGCGGCGGAGCGGCGACTGCTGAAATCCGTCACCGGGGAGAACCTGTCGCCGTGGATGCGGGACGTGCTGCTTGACGAGGCCAAGCGACAGGCAGATCGGAAGCGGTAGACATTTGCCGCGTCTTTTTGAGGACGAAGATCAATGGCAAGCGAACGGAAGCCCCTGTTTCGACCTGATGTCCTGTACCCGCGTGTGTCGGAGTTCCAATTGCCGCAACGCGCGATTGACTTCCGGCCCAAGTTGGCAAACTGGGCCAGGGACATTGCCAACGGGACGGCCGACAAGCTGACGGAAAGCGAGCTGCTGCCGAGCTTCTTGACAGACTTCTTCACCGAACTGTTGGGATACACCGGCCCGATTGGCGCGCGAACCAGATATACCATGACGGTCCAGCGGACCATTGAAGACATCGGCGAGCGACCGGATGCCGTCCTTGGCGACTTCAACGGCAGCAACCGTCCCGTCATGCCGGTGGAGGGGAAAGGCACCAAGGACCCCTTGGATATTCCATACGGCCGTCCCTTGTCAGCGGTCCAGCAGGGCTACCAGTACGCCATCAACCTGCGGTGCGACTGGATTCTGGTGACTTCCATGCGGCAGACCCGCCTGTACCACAAGGGCGCGGATCAACTCACCTACGAACTGTTTGACACGGAAGCGATGGACTGCAACGAGTTCCTGTTCCGGCAGTTCGTGTTTCTCTTGGGTGCAGACCGGGTTGTCCCGGAGTCCGGGCGCTGTCACCTGTACGACCTGCTGGAAGAATCGGCGCGCGTCGGCAAAGAACTGACGAAGAAGTTCTACATCAAGTACGCCGATGTTCGACAAGACACGTTCGTTCAGCTCTGCCACGACAACCCGGCGGTGCCACCGAAGAAGGTCCTGGAGTGCGCGCAGAAGATTCTGGACCGCGTGCTGTTTTGCGCATTCGCGGAGGACCGTGGATTGCTGCCGGCTGACATACTTCGCCGGACCTATGAACACCGTGACGATTTCTGTCCGCGGCCGATCTGGGATACATTTCGGGGGCTTTTTCGGAGCATCAACCGGGGCAATGCGGCCCTGCGAGTACACGGCTACAACGGTGGACTTTTTGCCGACAATGCGACACTCGACGGCCTCGCGGTGTCGGATGAGGTTTGCAGGTACTTCCGGGACTTCGGGGACTACGATTATCGGCCTGCCCAACAGGTCATGGGTTCGCAGCGCCGCGGCCAGATCGTGGACGTGGACATTCTCGGCCACATCTTCGAGCAATCGATTACGGATTTGGAGCGGCTGCGCAACGAGTTGGACGGACTGGTGAAACCGGCCGGCGTGGACCAGCACAAGACACGCCGCAAGAAAGAGGGTGCGTTCTACACGCCCGCGTTCATCACCCGCTACATCGTCGAACAGTCGCTCGGGCGCGTTCTCCAGGAACGGTTTGAGCAGCTGCGGAGGAAGCACTTCGAGCCCGCGCGGGGAAGCGCGAAAGCAGCCTTGGCAAACCCTTCGGCCTACGAGACACGCAAGCTCAAGAAGCCGGCTCGTGATGCGTTGATACGGTTCTGGGAAGCCTGGCAGGACGAACTGGCGACGATTCGTATTCTGGACCCGGCGTGCGGCAGCGGCGCTTTCCTGATTCAAGCCTTCGACCAGTTGTTTGCCGAGTACCAGGCGTCCAACGGGCGGCTGAACGAACTGCGCGGGCACCGGTCGCTGTTCGACGTTGACAAACGGATTCTGGAGAACAACCTGTACGGCGTGGATATCAACGAAGAAGCGATCGAGATCTGCCGGCTGAGCCTTTGGATCAAAACCGCCCATGCCGGCAGAAAGCTGACCAGCCTGGACCACTCGATTCGCGTCGGCAATAGCGTGGTGACCGACCCTGCCGTCGATCCCCTGGCATTCGATTGGCAAGGGGAGTTTCCCGAAGTGTTCAACGCCGGCGGTTTCGATGTCGTGGTAGCCAACCCGCCGTATATCCGGCAGGAGTGGCTGTCTAGCTTCAAGGATCACTGGGAATCCGTATTTGAAAGCTATCACGGCGTGGCGGATATCTTCACGTATTTTTTCGAGCGTGGTATTCAGGTCTTGCGCGACGGCGGCCGGCTAGCGTTCATCACGTCCGGCAGTTGGGTGCGCGGCAATTTCGCCGGCCCGCTGAGGAAGTATCTCGCCGAGAATGCGACCATCGAGTCAATAATCGACTTTGGCGAATTCCAACCGTTTGAAGACGCGGAGATGATTCGGCCGACGGTGGCGGTCCTGAAAAAGCAACACACGCCCGGCAAGATGCGAATCTTCAAGTGGCTGACCAGCGGACCCCCGCCGGACAATCTGTCGGAAGTGATCGCCTCCGCGCCCACGATGGGGACGGAGCACCTCGGCACGGAGGCATGGGAATTGGATTCGGACGAGTTGTTGGCATTGCGACGCAGATTGTCTGAGGGACGTCGCGCCCTGAGCGCGTATACCGGCGGCCGTATCTTCCGCGGGATCGTGAGCGGATCGACGGAAGTGTTCGTGATTGGAGCATCCCTGAGAGACCAACTTGTCGCGGAACACCCTTCGAGCGGCGAGATCATTCGGCCATTTGTGCAAGGCACTCATCTGCGTCCCTGGTACATCGAAGAGTCGAACGAGTACTTGGTCTTCACACGACGTGGCATCGCGGTCGAGGAGTATCCTGCGGTTCTTGCCTACCTCGAAAGATACAAGAACCGCTTGATGCCAAGACCCGATGACTGGCCCTCCGGGAAGGCGTGGGAAGGGAGAAAGCCTGGCGCGTACAAATGGTACGAAATCCAGGACACGATCGACTACTGGAGGGAATTCCACGGGCCGAAGATTGTCTGGCCGGACATCAGCAAGCTGCCACGTTTTAGCATGGACACTGGGGGAAGGTATCTCGGGAACACGGCGTTTATCATTCCCGGGCAGGATTACTACCTACTGGGAATTCTGAACTCGTGGGCGACGTGGTTCTTTCTCAGCAAGACGGCGCAGCCGCTCCGACTTCGCGGCGATCGCTGGCAATATCGCCTGTTCGCTCAGTACATGGAGCAGGTACCGGTGCCCGATGCGAGCGAACCCGATAGGGAGCCGATTGCCGCCTTGGCCCGTAGTTGCGGCGAACACGCGATGGCGAGATACGAAGTGCAGACGCAGGTGCAGTGTCGGCTGCTGCAAGCATTCGGACACGACGCGACTGGCTCACCATTTGGAATGCTCAACCAAAAGGCGCAGGACTGGTCGAACCTGTCGCTCAACGAGCTGGGGCAGGCATTGAAGACCAGCTTCAAGCTGTCTGCCAACCCGTTCAGGGCACCCCGCGTGGCCGACGAATGGGAGCCCTACTTAGCAGAACGTCGGCACGAAGTCGCGCGGTTGACGCAATCTCTCGTCGATGCCGAAGGCGAGCTTAACGACAGAGTCTATCACGTGTTCAACTTGACAGCTGATGAAGTGAAACTGCTACAGCGTGAAGTCGAACACTAAGAGACAGCGTTTTTCGGAAATATTGGGCGTTGTCCGACGAACAGAGCTTGTCCCCTGTCGTTTCCCATTCCCAGGAGGCACCCATGACCGCCCCGTACCGCGACGTATCGACGATGTCGATGGGCGAGATCAACCGCGAACTGGACGAACTGAGGGGCAGCGACCCGGCCACGCTGGAACGTCAGGCGGAGCTGTTCGACGCCCTGCTGTCCGGTGATATGGGCGGGGGGCCGGCACGGCGGGCGATGTGCCAGCGGAAACGGCCGGATGAACCCGAAGCCCCGGAAGGACAAGAGGCATGAGCAGCGACAAACCGCAGCCGAGCCCGCCAGAACCTCCGCGAGGCGACAAGCCCCTGAAGACGATTCTCGGCCGCCCCAGGCTACGCCCCGGCGAGACCAAGGAGGAAGTGGCGCGGCGGCTGGCGCGGGAACTGTTCGGCAAGCTCAAGCCGGCCGACGATTTGGCTCGGGATTTTGCAGATGACGATACTCACGGACCTCAAGGAACGCCGTAGACTGGCACAAGCCCGCCTGCAGCCGCATCTCTGGTTCACGCCGTTTTCGGTGCCCGAAATCCTGGCACGGGTGCGGGCTGAGTTTTTCCCAGAAGCGCCGCCGGACGTGGGGCTGTTCTCGGTCAGCCGTCATGCATTGCCGTTCAGGATCGCAGAACGGGGGGCACCAGGGCAAACGCATCGAATTTCCGTCGCTTTGCGAGGGAAATCGGGCCCGCAGCACCTGCGAGGCGCGATTTCGCTGCTCCGCAGCTGGGAACCCCGTGGAAAATCGGCACTTCAGATGTGGTTGCCCCGGCGTCACTGACACCCGCCCCGGCCTCTTCGGGGCCTTGTCGGCGTCTTGCGGCGACGAGCCGAGAAGGCGGTTCGCACGGTGTTTTACCGTGTCTTCGTGCGTTTTCCGGGGCCAGAAAAGCCCCCCGCCTTCTATCTGTGAAATCCCAATCGCGGGGCGCAGGCGGGTCCACCGGTGAAAAGAAGCCAGCATCGCGGACTGCCGGAGGCTCGAGCCGATCGACGTTAACACTACTTCACACCTCCTCCGATGTGGGTAAAATGGACGCACGGGTCGGACAAACATCGTGGGAGGGTGCCGTGCAATCATTCGAAGCTCAAGTCGCAGCCTTGCGAAAGCAAGGCTACAAGAACAAAGCCATCGCGACCAAGCTGAAGGCCCCGTTTCACCGGGTGATGGAGGCCGTCAGCGAACTGGTCGAAGATGGGGCGGTCGAGTCCAGATGGCCCCAGGCGAAATGGACGGACAAGAGCCATGAGGATTTTCAACGGGTCGTCAACATGCTGCAATCGGGAGCGACGCTGGCCGCGATCGGCGAGGTTCTGCACGTGACTCGCGAACGGGTCCGTCAGATCCGGGAGAAGATTCGGAAGCGGTTTGGCGACCGCATGGTGACGCCCCGGCCACAACCGTACGTGACCGTGCGCGAAGCCGCGATCCAACTGGGCACCGACCCGGGACCGCTCCGCAAGTTGCTGCAGAAGAACGGGCTGCTCACGAAGAACGCCCGCGGTGTCTGGGTCGTCCAGCGCAGCCATCTGCGGCTGAAAAAGGTCGCCGGGCATCCGCACGTGACGCAACAGCAGACGTGCAAGTACTGCGGGAAAACGTTCCGCTTGAAGCACCGGGCCCAGCGTGTCTGCTCCGCCCGCTGCATCCAGGCTCACCGGCAGCAGTCGCGGCAGAGGACGCTGGCGTCCGAACCGTCGGAACAGAATCTGGCCGGCTGGCACAAGGAGTTGTGGCTGCGGATCCAGCGTCACCGGCCGCCGCAGCAGGAGGAATGGCTAACCCTGACCCAAGCCTCCGCACGCTGCGGTTTGACTTCGATTCAAGTCAACTGGCTACGGCTGCGGAAGGTCCTGAATTGCGGCTTGAGCGACACGCTGTACTGGCGAGAGCAGCCGGTACACCTGTATCGGGCCAGCGAGATCGAGATCGTTCGGCAGTGCCATGAAGCTTTGCTGCGGAGTTGATTGGGGAGCATGTCAGGCCGTCTGCCCATCGTGGTGCTCGGCGGCAGCGACCCGGGGCCGGATGCCGTGCCGCAAGGCGTGCCGCCGGGCCAGTTGCTGACCGGATTTAAAGGCGCCAAGCCGCTGCCGTGGGGACGGTGCCTGGTGGCCGAGTTGATCCACCGCATTCGGCAGACAGATCGCTTTCACGAGCCGCTGTTGATCGGGCCGCGGCGCATCTATGACGGCTTGGTCGACGTTCCTGTCGTGGATGTGGAAGGCCATCTGGCCGCGACGCTGCAGGGGGCGATCGAGGCGATTCGCGGCCGTTACAGCATGTCGGAGCCGGTGGCGTTTGCCACTTCTGACATCTTGCCCACGGCGGAGGAATTTTGCCGGCTGCTGGACGAAAGCTACCTGCCCCATCGCGACGCTTTGTTCTGGGGCCAGTTCGTGGCAGCGGAGCCGGACCAGATGGGGGCCAGTTCGTGGAAGCCCTCTTACCGTTTTCGCCCGGACGCCGAGCATCCTCCGCGGAACTTGTATCCCGGCCATCTGGTGATCGCGCGGCCGCATGCCTTGCGCTTGAGCGTGGCCGTGCATTTGTTGAGCGTGGCTTATCGCTATCGCAATCGGGATCTGCGCCAACGTTACGTCCGCATGGTCGCGCGCAGTCTGTGGCAGTTGCTGCAGGAAGACGTGGGCAACCTGTTTACCTTCCAACTGCCGATTCTGACCGTCTCGATTCCCTACCATGCTCTGGCCGCATTTTTCAGGTATCGGCGGGGGAAAGCGACCGTGGGGGACTTCGAGCGAGCGGTGGCCAAGGGTTTCTTGCACCGCCGGCATCTGCACGATGCCCACGGACGGCCGGTTGTTTTTTCGCTGAGCCCGATCCGCTCGTTTGCCAAGGACATCGACACGGTTGACGAGTTTGCCGAGGCCGCCCAGCGCGGTCCATGTTGAGCGACGGCTAACGGGCCAGTTTCGGTGTCCTGCTGACGCCGTTTTCGCTCCGCGTTTCCGCGTCGGCCGGTTTTGCGGGTTGCAGTTTGCTGGCCACGAGCCATACAATATTACCATGAAACCCGACGCCTCTGGGCCCCGCGAACCGAACGATCCACTGTACTCCGACGAGTACTACGAACTGCTCGAACGCCTTTTCGGCGAAGAGAAAGCCGCCTGGGCCAGATTGCCGCGAGCCGAACGCGAGCGGCAGCTGACGCTGCTGCACGCCCAGTACGACACGCCCGACGACCTGGACGAGTGGCCGCCGGAATTGGGCGGCGGACGATTCAATCCGTGACCGACGGCCCCCATCCGGCCTCGTCACCGGCCGGCGTGCTCTGAAGAAGCCCGGCTTCGCGGCTCAACTCTCGCCGAACGAATCGGCCCAACCATGCATTCATCGCCTGTTCCGGCAGCGTTGGTCGAAGTCTTCTCACTCCTCGTACAACTCCGGAAACACATCCGGCGACAGACCCTGTTTGCGGATCAGCTTCCGCAGGTTGGCGAGGAAGTCGAACTTGAAATTGGCGACCTGCTGTTCGCTGAGACCCAGTTCCGTGGCGACGTCCTTGTTGGCCCAGCCGCCGACGAACAACAGTTCGATACACTGCAGCTTGGTCCATTCGCGTCGGTCGCGGATGCGCGTGACCTGGTGCTGGATGGCTTCGACCAGCGCTTTTTCCTCGATGTCGCGGCGTTCGACGCTGCGGGCGATGCTGCTGGCGGCGCGGGCCGTCGAGGCGGGTTGCCAGGGCGTCTGAGAATCGTCGCGGACGGAGAAGGGCAGGGCCGGACGGCGGCCTTCGCGGCGCAGGTGATCGGTCAGCTTGTAGGCGCAGATGGAGAACAAGTAGCTCTCCAGCGAGCGTTTGCCGTCGTAGTTGGGCAAGCTGGTGAGGAAACCGAGGAACGTCTCCTGCACGATGTCTTCGGCTACGGCGCGGCGGCCGACCCGGCCTTCGACAAAGGCCAACAATCGTCCTTCGTACCGCGCGATGAGATCGCCCCAGGCGTCGGATTCGCCCCGGCGAATCCGGTCGATCAGCGACTTTTCGGCTCGGGACGGCGCAGTCATAAGACGGGAGGGCAGGCGTTCGGGTGCCCGCCACGGCTACAGGACGCGGCTCGCCAGCAACGCGCCGGCGACGATCACGACCAGTATGGCCGTTGCGGCCAGAAACTGCAAGCGTCCGGTGTAGTACCCGCGCGTGGCCGTGTCGAGCCGGAAGTAGCTGAAGACGACCCCCAACAAGCACAAGACCGCCCCAAATCCCAGGGCCAAGCCGCGCAGCCGATAGGCGGTGGCCGTTTCCCGCACATACCGCTCCAACTGGCCGCGGCGGCTGTCCAGTTCGCCGCGGAATGCCGGTCCGAACTCCAGCAGCGCGTGTGTCTGGTACATCGGCCCAAACGACAACTTCAGCTTCTCTTCGAACGTGTGCCCCGGCTTCACGAGGTGCTTGTGGATATAGCCCTGGTCGTACACGATCACGTCGGAGGGCCGCAACGGGCCTGCCGCAGACGGCCCGAAGTACTCGTCGATGTACGCGGCCACCGCCTTGTTCAGCGCCTGCTCCAGAGCGGGCCGGCACTCGCCGAGCTTCTCCTGGGGGCCGGACGAGACCGCCACTTGGTACACATCGCCCGCCCGTGCCGGTTCGCTGTCGACCCAGGCGGGCCGCGCGGGCACCGGCGTCTTGCCCGGCTCGGCTTCCAGCGGAATCGCGGACTCCTCGGCTTCCTCGACCATCGGCTTGTCCTTCTCGACGGGCGCCGGGGGCAGCTTGGCAGGCTTTTTGGCGTGAACCGGAATGACCGGCTGAGAGTGCTCGGCCGAGTAGGCCACTTCGGTCGCCACATGCATGGTCCGCAGGCGGTAAACGGAGACGCCTGCCAGCAAGACGAGCAGCACGGCCAGCGCCGCCAAGCCCAGACGCGCGGCCCAGCCAACGGCACGCGACGCGACCGCCAGCACCAGCACCAACACCAGAATCCAAAACACCAGGTTCATGGCAGTCAAACCTCCCGCGGTTGTTGCACCAGCGCAACGCGTTCCGCGTGCGTGACCCACGGCGCAGCCAACTGCACGGCCACGGAAATCGTCGCGGCTACCACGAATCCCCAAGGCTGCGGGAACTCGCACAGCGCTTGGCACATGAGCCAGACCCAGAACAGGCAGACGGCCGTGGAACCGATGCTCAACCGCACTCTCCGCAGCGGATCCACCGGCCGCCACCAACGCAGCACGGCCAACAGTCCGCCGAAAAAGACCAGATACGTCGTCAACGACGAGCCGCCTTTCCCGAACGCATGGGACAGCCACGTTTCGTCGCTGAAGGCGGGGGCAACCCAGCCGGCCTGGTCAGGAAGGTCCACCAGCAACAGGCTGCCGATGCCCCAAGCGGCCGTGCCGACGGCGAGCCCGGCGGCCAACATCACGACGCGGCGGCGGAAGTGGTCGCCCGCGTCCGCTTCCCAGAACTTGGCCAGCGTGAGCAAGAGCCAAGAACCGAGCGTACTGACCGACGCCAGCCAGGCGAACCTGGCCCAGCCCGCATTCGACCCATCCAACACCTTGCCATCGATCAGGAGAAAAGCCAAACACAGCACGGCCGAGATGAATGCGGCCAGCAACATCGAGCCGGTCAATTCGGCAACGTGCTCGCTGAAGGGCTTGTTCCGCAGCTTGGCCCGCGCCGCCGCCAACACCGCCCCACTGTCCACCCAGGGTTTGCGAGGCTTCTCCAGATCCGCCAGCGTATGGCTCCGCGGCGCGCCCCCGCTCAACTTGCGGATGCCCAGGTAAGCCAGGAAGCCGAGGCCCAACACGGCGGCCAGAGGAACCAGAACCGGATTGAAGTGAAGCAGCAGGACGGCCGCCACCACAATCAGCGCCTTGGTAGATCCGCTCATGCCGGCTTGCGCGGCCGGCACGGGAGCGGAACGCTGGGCCGCGGAGGGCGGCGGCCGGACGGCAAATTGGCTCGCATACGGGCGAGGCGCACCGCGGCCCGGCGGCACGATCTCCGCCTGGACGACTTCGTGGTGTCTGACCGGCCCGAAGACGATCTCCGGTGCCGCTGGCTGAGTTGCGGCCGCCGGCTTCGCTCCGGCGCCGGCCCGCGGAGGTTGCCAGACGATCTGCAACGCGTCGAGCATTTCCTGCACGCTGCGAAAACGCTTCATGGGGTCCTTGCGCAGGGCCCGCTGAATCACGTCGCGGTACGGCTGCGGCACGGGCGACAGATCGGGGTTGTCCGTCAGGTGTTTCATGATGATTTCCTGACTGCTCTCCCCGTCAAACGGCACGCGCCCGGTCAGCAGTTCGTACAGCATGATGCCCAGGGCATAGATGTCGATCTCCTTGCCGTACACCCCGCGGCCGATTTCCGGGGCCATGTAGTGGACCGTGCCCACGCTTTCCGTCTGGCCGCTGCGGCGGCTGGTGGAGATGAATTTGGAGAGGCCGTAGTCGCCGACCTTGACGAAGCCGTGGTCGTCGAAGATGTTGGCCGGCTTGAGATCCCGATGGACGATGCCGTGATCGTGCAGACAGCCGACGCCGGCGGCGATGCCGCGGAACCAGCGCTCGGCCTCCTCGGCGGGCAGGCCGTTGGGGTTGCGGTCAATGACGGCCTTCAGGCTCTCGCCGGCCACGTACTCCATCACCACCCAGGTCTGCCCCTCGTCGTCCGACTTCATGTCGTACAAGGCGACCAGGTTGGGGTGTTTCAGGTTCAGGCACTGCTTGACACCCCGCACCTCGACATCGAGGTTGCGCTGAATCCGCTTCAAGGCCACTTCCTTGCCGGCGTCCGTCTTGGCGAAGTAGACATCGCCGAACCCGCCGATGCCGACGCCGCATTGGATTTCGTAGCCGTCGAGGGGCCGCGCGCCCGTCTTGTAGGCAAACTTCATCTTTCCGCCTGCCTTGGGTTGAGGCTGCCGGGGGACGGCCGCCTGGCCGCCCAGTTCTTCATCAGCTTCTAGCGTAGCGGTTAATGGCAACATTTTCCAGCTTCCTCCGTCACGCGACTTGCCGCAGGCAAAACGAGAAATCGCTTCCTTCCACGTGCGCGCCCGGCGCCACGGGCGTCTGGCCCTCGCAGCGGCGACCGTCGATTTGGAGCGGTTCCAGGGCGCGGCAAAACAGCCGCTCGTCGCGGCGGAACAACACGACATCCTGCGACCACTCGCGGCAAACCACATGGTCCTGCCACTTCGGACCCAGCACACATGATTCTGCCATCAACAGGATCCCGGCGGCCGAGGGCTCCGTGCGGTGCCGCGACAGGAATTCCAGCCGCGCGGTGGCGCTCAGCGCGTGCGGCTGGCGGAAACGCAGCCGGACGCTTTCGCCCAACTCGATCTCGTCGCCGTCCGACAGGTTGGTCGGCTCACGGATCAGCCGGCCGTTGACGCGCACCGGCTGCAGGGGCTCGATCAAATAGCCGTCCTCGCGGCGGAGCCGGGCGTGCTGCCGTGACAAGTCGCCCATGATCGGGACTTCGACGGCGTTGCCCGGCGTGGCCAAACCCAAACAGACGGAATCCTGCAGACACACCAAGTAACCGCCGACGCCGTCCACCCAGAGCATGAAACGGCCGTCGCGGTCGCCCGCGGCGTCCTTCGGCAACGGTCTGGCGGCCGCCAGTTGCCGGGCCTTCTCCCAGAGGTTCCGAACGGCCTCGGGGGCGGCGGACCGCCGTTGCATCGACTCCAGCCGCGCGACGGCTTTTGCGGGCTCGCCCGCGGCGATGTCGGCTTCCGCCGCTTGCACGACGTGGCCGATCATTTCCTGCCGCAACGCGAGCAACTCCTCGGTCTGGCCGCCCAACGAACAAGCCGTTTCCAGGTCCCGCCAGCCCGTGGACAGCTCACCGCTGAGGATGCGCCGCTTGGCCCGCTGGGCCAACTTCTCTGCCACTTCGGCCGCCAGCTGTTTGCCGGGCCGGTACTGCAGCAGGTCACCCCCGCTGATCAGCCGTTCGGCCTCATCCAGCCGACCGGAGCGGAAGGCATCCTCCGCCTCGCGTAATTGCATCCGCCAGCTGCGAAACATGGCCTGTACCCCGTCACCGTAGCCCTCTCGCTCCGCGAGAGGAGAAGCATTCAGAGCAGCCTCTCGCCGGGCGAGAGGAGAAAATCATCTCGCGGAGCGAGATGTCTACGGTCCGATGTCTACGGTCCAAGGAAAGAGGCCGGAACGCGAGTTCCGAGCCTCTTCCGTTCAACCCCACCGTCACTTCTCGACGCCGACGAACTGCGAGTCCGTCGTCTCCTGCCCTTGGGCCTTCTCGTACGCGGTGATCCGCTCCAGGATCTTGACGTTCTCGGCCGGGGTCTCCAGCGGGATTTCGTCCTGTACCAGTTCTTCGGCATTGACCATCTGCGCGTCGACTTCGATCCGCGATTCGATGTCGCTCAGCAGCTGACGCGTCCGGGACAGCTGGCTGTCGTCGATCACGAACTCGTTGGCCGCCTTGGCCACCTCGACCATCTTCAGCCGGGCTTCCAGGTTCTCGACCTCGACTTCCAGTTGCCGCTTGGCCGCGATCATGGCCTTGAGCTTTTCCTGAGCCGCGTTCAGCCCGCGCTGGCGAGCATCCAGGATCTTGCGGAGCTTCTGCACCGTGGCATCCTTGGTCTGATACCGGTCGAAGCGATTGGTCAGATCCGTTTCCACCTGCTTGACCGTGTACGTGCGACCGGCGTAGGCGTAGTTGCTGTCCCCCCGCGCCAGGTCCGTCTTGAGCGTCTGGATCTCGCTCCAGTTCTTGGTCAGCTTCGCCTGCTCGTCCGCGACCTGAGCGGTCAGTTTCTGCAGGTCGAGTTCCTCGCGGGCGATCTGCCGCTTGTGCTGACTGATCTCCGGACCGAGGTCCTGGATCATCTTCCGAGCCCGTTCCAACTCGAACTGAACCGGGACGGAATCCTTGACGGAAGTCTTGACCCATCCAAAGCTGGTCTTGACGTAGCTGAACACGTCGCGACCCAAGAACAACCCCAGCAGCAATGCCAGGGCACCACCTGCGACCAGACCTTTCCTCAACATTTCTCTGCCTCCCAAGTATGGTGTGTACGGGTGAAAATTGCTGTTGAGCCGTCCTTTCAACCTCTTTAACCTGCCGGCCTCCTCGGCATGACGTTCTGGGTGTAGTTCGCCGCCGAGATACGGAACTTGGCCGACCGCTTGAATTTTTTTCAAAAACGACAAGATTGTCCGCGCGAAGCCGGAGAAGGAGTTGCGGCGAGAACATGGGAAGCCTGGGAGAAATGCAGCGGGGGAGATTCGATCCCACAATTTTCCCCACCGATCGGAAGGGAACAGGCCGAATTCCGAACGTCGAACTCGACCGGCGAACCGGAGGCAGGAATTACAAAAGAAAGGAGAACAGGCCGAATCTCGTAATCCGCTTTCGGAAAACGAGTTGCGTGCCGCATCTCGGCCCAGGCGTCCGCGGCACTCAACGTGCATTATGTCCCAGCGAGAATCGTTGATGTCGCCGTTCTTGAACCCGAGATCTTCTACACATCGATGGACAGACCCTTTTCTCGCCGTACGTTCGGTTGCCCCTGCACTTGGCGCACAGATGTTCCCCCCGATGCGGATGTTCGCCTGCCCGCTCCCGTTCCTCGCTCGGTATGGAAGGGCAGCACGGAACCGACCATTCGAACCGCCATGGCCAGTGGCGATCCGTTTTCCGCGTGGCTGGACGACGAGCTGGAATCGCTGGAGGAGCGATTCCGTGCCTACTGGACGCGTCAGTCCTTGGTCGTGGTGCTGATCGCCGTCTGCGATCCCTGACGCGAGCTGAGCCGGCAATCCCAAAGGCCCCCACGGATAGCAGGGCCAGAGCACGCCGTCGCCAACGCCAGAGAAAACGCGAACTGGAAGCGTCGATTTGTTCCGCTCATGTTTCCCCACTTCCGGGAACGGGGGCGGAGGGAGATGCCAATCCGCCACCGATGCAGATCCCCGCGGCCCGTCAAGCCAATTCGCCCGCCGTCTTCTCGACGAAGGCGATGCAGGCGGCGACGTCTTCCTGCAGTTGCGGCGAGTCGTGTTCGTACTCGATGCCCATCACGCCCTGGAAGCCTTGACGGCGGAGTTCCTTGAGGACGTCGCCGTAGTCGGCCAGGCCCGTGCCCAGCGGCACGTCGCGGGCTTCCGGCTGGCCCCACTGGCCCACGTCCTTCAGGTGCAGCGAGATGATGCGGCCTGCCATCTTCTTCAGGCAATCGACGGGTTTCAGGCCGGAGCGCACCCAGTGGCCGGTGTCGGCGCACGCGCCGACTCGCTTGCCGCGGCCATCGATCACCTTCAGCACCCCTTGCGGTTCCCAGTACGTATAGTTGTCGTGCTTGGGGTGGTTGTGGACGGCCAGGTTGATCTCGAATTCGTTGCACAACGCCTCGATCATGTCGAACGCCGCGGCGGGCGGCTCGGCAACGAGCGTCTTGACCCCCATCTCCTTGGCATAGGAAAACGTCTTGCGTGCCGCCGCCTCGTCGGTGCCCAGGTTTGCGTAGTAGTTGGTCATCGCGATGCCTCGGGCGGCCAGCTTCTGCTTCAACTCTGCCCGCACCTCGTCCGGCAGATCTTCGTTGGTCTTCAACTTCGGGCGCTCCTTGTCAAGGCCCAGGAAAAACGCCGGCTCGACGTGCTTCAACCCCAGCGCGTCGATCATGGCCAGCGCTTCGTAGAAAGAGAATCGCCGGTACGTGTACAGCGAGCAGCACAGTTGCCAGCCGAGCTTGGCACAGTTGGGCGTCTTGCAGGCCGAGTCGGCGGCCAGGGCGAGAGCCGTGCGGGTGCTAGCGGCCAGCGATGCGCCGCCGGCCAGGACAGCCGTGCTGCGAAGGAATTCGCGTCGATCAATGCGGTGAATCATGGAAAGCTCCTTGTTGGAAAAAGTGGGGGTTCGCAAGTCAACATAGTATCGCGGCCGCTGGCCACAACCAAGCAGCGTGACTTTGACGATTAGCGAAACTGTGTCGAACCTTCCAAATACTCTGTTCTTGGCGGTTAGGATCGTCGAAACAACCTTACGGCTTTTGACGGCTCGAAATACCGGTACGCGGTACGGGAGGCGAGAAGATGCGGACCAGACACAGCGGCTTCAGCAGAACTGCTAGCTTTGTCAGCGCGGCCATTCTGGCGTGCGGTCTCTTGGCGACGGGCCATCCCGGCATCGCGAGCGATTGCGCCTGCGGCGGCGATCCCGGTGGGTGCGTCTGCTCCCAGACGCCCAGGCTGGAAGAATTCAGCGGCTGGAGCCTGTTCTGGCACGATCCCTGCACGACGCCAACCTACTGCTGGGCGGGCGAACACTACAGCCACCTGGCCCAGGGACCGCAAGTGTACGTGATGGTGGATTTCCTGCCGCTAGTGCGCGACCAGTCGGGATGGACGCCGTTCCAGGCTCAAGCTTTTCGAGAAGAGTCGGACGACGATGACCCGATCGTGACCTACCGCCGAGAGGCGGTGCTGAGCACCTCGAGTTTTGACGACGAATTAAAGCCGGGCGAGCGCGCGCTGGTGGGCGTGGCGCTGAGCGATTGGTATCGCCTTGAGTTCTCGTATCTCGGTCTGCACTCCTGGTCGGACTCGGCAGCGGTCCGCTACAACAACGCGGATGGTGAAGACGGCAATCTCCTTTCCCCGTTTTCCAGTTTTGGCGACCGGCTAGGCCGGCCGGGGCTGGACCCACTGATGGATGACGGAAGTTTCGAGGCGGTCGAAGGCTTGGACTTCAACGAGCTGGCGTCGATCAGCTTTTCGTCTGAGTTGGACAGCGCCGAGTTGAACGTGCGGCGCCGGGTATGCATGCCCGCAAACCGGCACGTGGCCGCTGAAATGTCTTGCTTGGTCGGCCTGAGGTACATGCAAGTCCGCGAGGATTTCGGCTATTTCACCCAGTCCCCGCTGCCCGACTTCGAGACACAGAACGCCGTGGACGTTCGCACCGAAAACGATCTTTTCGGCGTGCAACTTGGGGCGTTGGCCCAGTTCCTGGTGCATAATCGCGCTTGGATTGACCTGCAGGTCAAAGGCGCTTTCTTCTTGAACCAGGCGGAGAGCCGCGTCGCCGCTGACGTGTACGATGTCCTCAATGCGCAAAACGAGACGTCGGCGCTGAACGACGAGGTGGACTGCGCTTCCTTCCTGGGCGACATTTCGCTGCAGTTCAACTACCAGTTCGCCCCGTCCTGGACGATTCGCGCCGGCTACAACGCCATGTGGCTGACCGGCGTCGCGCTGGCCTCCGAGAACTTCGTCGGTGATGCCAGCACCCTGATCAACGGCCCCGCCTCCGTCGACCACAGCGGCAGCGTGGTCTACCACGGCCCCAACATCGGCCTCATCTGGGCGCGCTGATCCGTGGCCATCTCCAGCCATCGCCCTCAGTCTGGCGCGAGGGCGGATCGACCCACACGGGCCTGATTCTCTCGTTCCGGCACCGGTCGGAATCCAGCCGAGAGGCTGGCGCCGGTGAATAGCGCGAAGCGACGTAGCAGGAAAGAGGCCCCGCGGCCAAGGCTCTTTTCCCGACGGGCCAGCATTTTCTGTGCGACCGGTTCTTTTCAGTTGCGGTGGCCCGCCAGGAGGCGTATACTCAAGTCGCTCCCTGGAAATTTCCGCCGCGTTAGGAACGTTTTCTAACGTGCTCTCCCACATGGAGAAACAACGATGGCAACCGCATCCTCCCACCGCGGCCGTCGGCTCCCCGGCGTCTTGACACCTCATCATAACTCGGCCAGTCGGAAGCGACCGAAGCGAAGACGCCATTTGATGCTCGAACTCTTGGAGGACCGGAGGCTCTTGGCCTCAATGGCCGGCGTGCTGAGTGACCTGCACGCGGCGAGCGGCGTGGAGGCGGCCGACGGGGCGGTACCTGTCAGCGAGTTGGCTGTGGTATCGTTGGACAACGACTCGACTGCCGATGAACTGCAACTGGTCGACGCCCCGCACGGCTTGATCGAGCTGGGGCCCGCCGAGATAAAGCTCTTGGCCATCGGCCCGGCCCCGAGCGATCTGCGGATCCGGCTGGCAGACAACCGGAACGCCGCCGACACGACGAACGCCGATCAACTCCAGGTAGGCGGTTCGTTGGGCCTGGACCTTACCGGCAAGGGCTACACGGTGGGGGTCTGGGACGGCGGCCTGATCCGCAGCACGCACCAGGAGTTCGACAACCGCGTCACGTTGGTCGATAGCAGCAGTTCCGCGGACCACGCCACGCACGTCGCAGGCACTATCGGCGCGGCGGGCATCAACGCCGCCGCGAAGGGCATGGCGCCCCAGGTCGGTCTTCGCAGCCGGGAATGGACGAACGATTTTTCGGAGATGGATGCGGACGCCGCGCTGATCGACGTGTCGAATCACTCCTATGGGCTCATCGCGGGCTGGGTGATCTACCCGGCCTCCACCTTCGGTTTCTCCACGCCAACCGGCTACGTGGACGTCTGGTGGGAGGATCGTTTTCTGTATTCCGCTGAGGCCATCTCCTTCGGCAAGTACGATAGCAACTCTCGCGAGTTGGATCAGGTGCTGTTTGACAACGCGGATTTGCTCAGCGTCTGGAGCGCGGGGAACGACCGCACCGATGCCTTTCAAAACGCCGCTGGGAACGGAACGTACGTGACGTGGTTTTCCGGCGATCCGGGCGGCATCGGCTGGTCCCGGCCGGGCTGGTACCTCGTGCCCAACTCGGGCGCCACTTCCGCCCCCGGCGGCGACGGCAACGCCGGCACCGGTTACGACAGCCTGAGTCTGACGAAGAACGCCAAGAACGCGTTGATCGTGGGCGCCGTCTACGACGTCACCAGCGACCCGTACACTTCCGCGCAGATCGTGACCACGGGCTTCTCCAGCTATGGGCCCACGGACGACGGACGGGTCAAGCCCGATGTGGTGGGCAACGGAAATAGCCTTTTCTCGCCCGTCGCCGTTTCGGACACCGCCTACGGGTACGCGTCGGGCACCTCCATGTCGTCGCCCAACGTCGCGGGCACGTCCGTGTTGGTCATCGAGCATTTCGACAACGAATTCGGCGTTGAGCCGCTCAGTGCTTCGACCAAGGGCCTGTTGATCCACACCGCGTCGGACGCGGGCAATCCGGGGCCGGACTACGCCTACGGCTGGGGTCTGGTCAATGCGGCCGCCGCCGCCACGTTCATCAGCGACGCGGCCACCGCGGACACGACCAGTTACTTGGAGGAGCGGAGCTACGGCGGATCGGCGTGGTCGCTGGACTTGGTCTCGAACGGAACCCAGCCATTGAAGGCCACGATCGTGTGGACCGATCCGGCTCCGACCGTGCTGCCGGGATCGGGCCTGGATGATCCAACGCCCGTGTTGGTCAACGACCTGGACTTGTGGATTACGGGGCCTGGCGGCGCCACGTACTATCCGTGGACGCTGGATCCTCTGAACCCGTCCGCCGCCGCGGTACGGACCAAGGCCAACCATGTGGACAACGTCGAGCAGGTGGCGATCGACGCGCCGGCGGCAGGAGTGTACAAGTTGCACGTCGGGCGCACCGGCTCGCTCTTCAGCCAGCCCTATACGCTGCTGGTGAGCGGGGCGTTCGCACCAGCGCCCACGCCCGAAGTGTCGCTCAGCCTGGCGGGCAGCCCGATGACTGAGGCTGGTGGCGAGGCCTCGGTCACGGCCACGTTGTCTGAGAAGTCCCGGCTGCCGGTGATCGTGAATCTGGCCTTCTCGGGCACGGCCACGCTCGCGGCCGACTACACGCCGTCTGGCACGAGCATTACGATCCCCAAGGACGCCACGAGCGGCCAAATCACGCTTACGGCGGTGCAGGACGTGCTGAATGAATCCGGCGAGACGATCGTGGTGGATGTCGATTCGGTCAGCGACGGCACCGAGGATGGGACGCAGCAGGTCACGGCGACGATCACGGACGACGATCCGCCGCCGACGGTGACGCTGGGCCTGGCGGGCAGTCCGATGGCGGAGGCCGGCGGCACGGCGACGGTCACGGCCACGTTGTCGGCTGTGTCCGGTCTGCCGGTCACGGTGTGCTTTGCGTTCTCTGGCGCCGCAACGCCGATGGCGGACTACACGTCATCCTCTGACTGCATCACAATTCCGGCCGGCAGCATCAGCGGTTCGATCACGCTGACGGCGGTCCAGGACACCGTGGACAAGGGCGATGAGACGATCGTCGTGGATATCGACACCGTCGAGAATGGAACAGAGAACGGGACGCAGACCGTGACGGCCGTCATCACCAACGACGACTTGATTCGGTTCTTCGTGGTGGACAATAAGGTGGATGACATGTTCGGATACGATGCGGACGGGAACAATCTGAGCCGCAGCGATCTGGTCGCCGGCGCCACCGACGCGCGCGGCATCGCGACGACCCCCGATGCGAGCCAGTTCTGGATCCTGCACGCCAAGAAAACCGTCTATGTGGCCGACGCCGACCGCAAGGCGTTGGGATCCTGGAAGGCTGCCCAGCTGAGGACGCCGACCGGGATCACGACCGACGGCACGGACATCTGGATCGTGGACAAAGGCACGGACACGGTGTACCGCTTCAACAACGCCGCGGGCGCGACTACGGGGGCATTGATCGCCAGTTCATCGTTCAAGTTGGCCAAAACGAACGCGATGCCAGAAGGGATCGCCACCGACGGCACGACGATTTGGGTCGTCAACAGCGGCAAGCCGGACCGCGTCTACGTGTACGACATGGCGGGCGCATACCGCGGTTACTGGAACATCGACCCCACGAACGTGTCGCCGACCGGGATTACCATCGACCCGACGGGGGCCAGCCAAAGCATCTGGATCGTCGACGTCAGCAAGGACCGCGTGTACGAGTATGCCGGCGGGCGGGCGTGGACGTCGGGAAGCAAGAAGGCCGACAGCTTTTTCGCTTTGGCGCCCGGCAACAAGAGCCCGCAAGACATTGTCGATCCGGACGGCAGCCTGCGGAGGATGGCGGCGTATCCGTCGGCGGCCGCCGAGGAGACTCCCGCGGGCGACTCTGCGTGGAGTCCGTCCGCCGTTGCTTCCAGCGCGTGGCTGGCGGTTTCCGTCCCGCAACGGCTACGCGCAGACATGGCACGGAGTGTCCTGCAGACCACGATTGCGGTCGACCGCTCGCGAGCAGGGGAAGGCGCACAGAAGGGGATGGGACCGGAAAGGGCGGGGCCGGCTGCCGTCGCCGACAAGACGGTGTGGGCAGGCGACCAGGTGAAGGAAGATCTGATCACGATGCTCTCCGGCCGAACGGGCGCTCGATGGCCGGCTGCCGCCGATCTGCTGCTCTCCGACCTCGGTTGGCTTCAGACCCTCGCTGCCGGGAAATCACGGTCCTAGGCGCGCCAGCAGGGATGCCTGCATCTACGGCTGCGACTTGAGCCAGTACTCCAGGAAGGCCAATTCCAGCTTCAGCGCTTCGGGCGTGGGGACGTGGGTGGGGCGCGCGGTCATGGCAACGCGGTGGCGCTGGCCCAGGGTTTCGTTGACGGCGATCAGGTGGTTGAGCGCCATCCAGTTCCGCGGCGGGTCTTCGGTGCCGCCGGAGACCAGCACGGGACGCGGGGCCATCAGGGCGTGCAGGTCGACGAGGTCGTCGCCCGCTTCGAACAACTCCTTGTACAACCCGGTGCGAGGTCGTTCGGCCGACGGGATACCGGGCTTGCGCTGCGTGTCCGGGTCGTAGCCCAGGTACCAGGGCTCCCAATAATTGACGTTGCCGTTTTTCTCGTTGAACACGATGCCGGGATCGGACCACACGGCGCAGGCGAACTTGTCGTATAGGCACGAGGCGAACATCGACCACTTGCCGCCGTACGAGAGGCCGATGATGCCGATCCGCTGCGGATCGACCTGCGGCGTCTGAGCCAGCGCGGTGTGGCAATTGGCGGCCACGTAGGCCAACAGCGTCAGCGGCTGACGCCGCTGCCGCTGGCCCGCTTCGATCAGCAGTTGGCGCGTGTCCAGACCGATCTTCTCCACCGAACCCGGCGTGCCGATGGACAGCGTCACAAAGCCGCGCCGCACCAGTTGCAGGCCGTAATCGTGGGTGCCCTGGCCTTTCTTGCCTTGGCCGATACTGGTCAGCGGTTCGTAGAACGGCACGAACACCGCGGGGAACGGTCCTGTGCCGTCCGGAATCAAGAGGTAGCCGTCCGCCAATTGGCCCTCGGGCGAGACCTGCACGTGGACGTGATGCTGGACGTAGCCGGGATGCTCGACCGATTCCAGCCGTTTCACCTCCGGACGCTCGACCAGCGGCGGCCACGCTCCGAGCCGCCGGTGCCACGTCTGGAGAATTTCCTGACGCCGCCGCGCCCAGTCCTCCGGCGTTTTGACCTCGGTGCCGTCGGCGAACTTCAGCGGTGAGCGATAAGGGCCGAATTGGCCGGCGAATTCCGCCGGCGGCTGGAAGAACGGCTGCAATCGCTGCCAAAGCACGTCCCGATTTGCCGGCGGCTCGGCGGCCAGGGCCGCGCCGCACGCAAACAGGGCGAGAACCACGAGGCCCGCGAGCAGTTTGCAGCAAGGATGATGGTGCATCGAATGATCTCCTGGGATGGCGTTCTGTTTGGGGTCAAGCTCACATGATTCGATCTCGTCGGCCAACGATTCGGCCGCCTGGCACGCGGCGGCGCGATGCGGCTTGATGTCCTCGGACGTGGACGTGGACGAGACCGAGGCGAACAGCGATCGCATGGCCGTGGACTCCGGCGGCCTGAATTTCAGATTTTAGATCTCAGATCTCAGATTTTGGATCTCAGATTTTGGATTTTGGATTTCACAATTTGGATTTGGGATCCGGGATCTCGACCGCCGCCGGTTGCAGCTTGCTGGCCGTGGACCACTCGTCTCGGTCCCGGAATCGAAGCGCCGATCCGCCTACCGCGGCGCCGTGTTGGATCGTTCCGTCGGGAGCCAGTCCGACGACGGCGACCGTGGCGTCGCTTGCCAGGGGACCGGCTTGCACGGACTCGCCGGTGTCGTTCAGCAGGACCCAGGTCTCAAAGCGGATCTTGTGCGAGGGGTCCGTCTCGTTGACGGCCTTGACGACGGTTGCTTGATCGTCGTCCCGCAGCACCTCGATGCGTTTCGGGTCCTTCGAGTCCGCCGGCGGGTCGAGGAGATCCTGGGGAGTGAACGTCGGGGCGTGCGGGAGCAGGATCGAGGTGAACGTGATCTCCTCGCCGGCCCGCACCATGCCGGACCAGGCTTGCCGCATCTGGACCGGCGAACAGCGATAGGGGTTTTCCAGGTAGCGGTCCACCACGGTGTGCGTCCGGCCGGGCCGCGGCGAGAAGTAGACCAGCAGGTCCCAGGACGGGTTCCGGATCGCCTGCACGCCTCGGCCGAGCCCCAGCCCCGTGTAGTACAGATCATCGTAGTAGGCGTTGAACCAGTTCTCGCCGCACTGGGGACTGACCATCTCGACGTAGCGGGACAGCGTCTTGCGGAAACCGGGGTGTTTCAGGAAGGCATCCCAGTCGCCGGTGTGAAAGTAAATGGCCGCAGCCGCATCGAAGAACACCCAGTGGTAGCCGGCCGAAGCGTCGTCCGTGTCGCCCACTTCGCCGATCAGCTTGTCGTGATAGTCCGTGTACTCGGGGACTCGGGGGTCCACCGGCTTCCCGTCTTCTGCGGCGTCCTGACGGGCGATCTTCAGCAAGGCGTACCGGTGCCAGACGCGGTTGTGCGTGCCGGATTCGGCAAACAGCTCCTTATCGGGCGCTGCCGCGACCTTGTGCAGGTTCGCCCGGTACCGCTCTTCCGCACGAGGCGGGGCAAAGGGACTGTTGGGATCTTGCTTCCAAGTCAGGTAGCGATATTGGGCGACGGCGGTCAGCTTGAACCAGCCGAGATCGCCCGCGTCGAGCATGTAGTCCACGATGTCGCGCGCCAGTTGGGCGAATTCGGCATCCTGCGTCAATCGGTGAAGCGCCAGGCAGCGGAAAGCGTCCACGTAGCCCCACGGGCTCTTGGTCTTGATCGCGCCCCGCGCGGCCTCTTTCAAGCCCGGCTCGACGTGCCTGCGGATGTATGGGACGTAATCCTCCTTGCTCTTCACCCAGCCGTGCCGGTAGAAGCCGGCCCGATGCTCGGCGTAGGCGTTGTGCGCCACGCGGTCGGCCCCCATGTGCCGGATCTCGCCCGGCAGGTTGCGGATCGTCGGGGGCTCGGGCTGCGGCTCCACCATCCGTAACGGTGCGCTGGCTACGACGCCAGGCTTCCCGCCGACGCCAGCCGTCAGTTCGACCGTGTAGTTGCCGGGCTTCGGGACGGCGCCGGCTTTGAATTCCCGCAACTCGACGAGCGTTTTGCCTGCGGGGACCTCGGCGCCGATCGACTGCTCGACAACCAGCCCGCGTTCTGCGTCCAGCACGCGAACCGCCTCCAACTTTGCCGGCCCCGTCAATGCGTCCAGCGTGGCGCGGACGGAAAACGGCTGGTCGGTCGGCGTCCGGTCCGCAGACACGGTCACGTCGCCCAGCACGTCGTCGCGATCGGCCAGGCGAAACACAGGGTGGTCCTTCGCGTCGCCCTTGTACGCCCAGCCCACCTGGTTCAGCGCTTCGTCAGGATCCACATCGGCACCCAGAAACGCAATGAACAGGCGCTCGCCGGGCCGGGCGACGAAGTTCAAGTCCTGCCACGGAATGGCGGCTTCCACGTTGTAGCCCTGCGGCGTCTCCGCCACCGCCCACTTGGAATGCTCGGTGAGAACCCAGTAGAAGTCCCGCTTGTCCAGCACCGCCGCACCGCCGGGAACCAGTGTGCCGCGCGGGTTGGCTCCCATCGGAGCGTACCGCAAGCCGAGGCACGGCGTCGGGCTGAAGGGCGAGTTCGTCTTCATCGGCTGCCGGAACGAGGCGACGGTGACCATCAAGCTGTCGCAGCCCCAGCCCGGCGGCCCCTGGTTGCCGAAGCTGTCGGGCCGCACGCCCAGCAGATGGTCGTCGGTCATCTCCCCGGCGACGTACAGGTACTGCTCGTCCCAAGCCAGAGCCGCGCGCCCGCTGAAATCCGCGTCGCCCTTGACCGGGTTCGTCGCATCATTGCTGTGGATGTCGTTCAGCGGGTCCTTGCCGCTGGCCGTGATCGTGTAGGGTGTACCGTCCATCGCCCACTCGTCCAGCCGGCCATCGACGACCACGGGCTTGGGCGGCTTGAGAACAAGACGCTGAGGGGAAGTTGCCACCACGTCGGCCCCGTCGGCGGGCGTGTACGTGGCGAGCAGGAGCGCGAAGAGAACGAGTCTTGCCTTCACGACCTCGGACTGAAAACGCCCGCGGCAGTCCTGTGTGGCCGAAAGGTAGCCGTGCTCCGCAAAGAACCGCACGATGTTGGTTCCCCAGGCGGCCTCGCTGTACGCGGTCCTCCAGAGCCCGGCCGGAAATCTCTCCTCGCCTCGCTCGCTTTGCTGCACGGAAATCATCCCCACCAAAACGCCCAACAGCCCATTTCGCACGGCGGCGCCCTTTCCATCTTTGCTCGCCTCTGTCCCGATTCTTCCGGTTCGCGAGACGCCGTTGGTCTAGCGACCTGACGGGCCTGGTTCCGCCTCGGCGGCCAGCGATAGACAGACCAGTTCTTTGTCGTTGCGGGCGAAGATGCAGCGTTGGGCAAAGGCGGGATGGCTCCACCAGACACTTCGCCCAAAAGCCACGCCGGTCGGTTCGATGATCTTGGCTCGGCAGATCTCGTCGTATTTCTCCGGCGTCAGCCGGGCGATGATCAGTTCGCCTGTCTCGCTGGGCAGAAAGAAACGGTCGCCGTGCTTGACCAGAAACGCACAGGCGGAGTGAGTTGGACGCCCGGTCGGGGTGGTCGCGGCGTAGGTCGTCCACAGCTGTTCGCCGGTCGCCAGCCGGACGCAACGCAGTTCACCCTTGCCGTCCACGCCGTACAAGTAGTCGCCCTCCAAAAACGGCGTGACCATCACCGGGCCGATGCCTTTGCCTCTCGCGCCCCGCCAAACGACCTCGGCGGTAGGTTGATCGGTGCCCAATTTCAGCAGGACGGACTTGTTTACGATGCCGCCGGCGAACAGGTACGGTCCCAACTGCCGCGGCGTGGCGATGCCCATCGCATAGTTCGCGTCCAAAGGAACGGACCAATACGTCTCCGGTTCCAGTCCGTTGATCGCCTCCGCGTGCCAGATCACCAGCTGCCGCTTGCCGCCGGCCTGGATCATCGTCGGCGGGCAATAAGCCTGTTCTTTTGCCGACAGGGCCCGCCACAACTCCTTGCCCGTGCGTTTGTCGAACGCCACGGCGATACTGCCCTGGCCGCCGACCACGCAGAACAGCCGGTCGCCGTCGACCAGCGGATGCCCGCAGCAGCCCCACATCGGCGTCACGGCCTGGTAGTCGCGCGGGAAGTTGTGCGACCAGACCAGCGAGCCGTCGTCCGTCTTCAGGCAGCGCAGATCGCCTTCGGCGCCCAGCGTGTACACCCGATCGCCGTCCACCGTGGGTGTACAGCGGGGGCCGGCTGGGAACGAGATCCCGTACGGGCAATCGTACTCGTGTTTCCACAGGAGCTGACCATCGCTGGCCGAGAAGCAGAGGACTCGTTCCTGGCCCAGCAGCTTGGCGCGGCTGTTAGGATCGGGCGTCCGGTCGCCGGACGTAGCATAGTCGATGACATAGACGCGGCCCTTGGCGACGGCCGGCCCCGCGTAGCCACCGGCGACCGGCACCCGCCACTTCACCGGCGGCCCGGTGTCCGGGAAGCGTTCCACAATCCCCGTCTCCCGCCACACGCTGTCGCGCTGCGGACCCAGCCACTGCGGCCAGTCGTCCGCGGGGCAGGTCCGGGCTAAGGCAAATACCAAGCACGTGGCGACGAGGCGGCCGGCAAGATTGGTGTTCATGGCAGATCCCTTTTCTTTCCCATTCTCGATTCTCCGCGTACGGCAGATTATCGCGGTTCTTCGGACGAAGGGCAATCTAACGTCCGCCCTTGCTTTCTGCTTTGGTTGCGGCCGCAGGGCGCGTTGGTAGACTGGTACCGCATCTGTCCCGGCCAAAGCACCGCGTTCCCAGGAGACCCACCATGATAGGCTCATTGTCGCGCTGGTTGTCCAACGTGTTTGCCGCCGCGCTGATCGTTGAACTGACTGCTCTGACGCTCGGGGCACAGCCGGCGTCGCAGGCTGCGGAGTCGCCCAAGCTGGCGGTCCGCAAGCTGGGCGATCCGGGGCCGTTGGAAATCGTCGAGGGCGAGACGCCTGTGCTGCGGTACAACTACCAGTTGGTGCCCGAGCCGGCGGAGGTCAAGGATCGCATCAGCGCGGCGAGCCGCAAGTACGCGGTGGCCCGCTCCGACTACATCCATCCGCTGTACGGTCCCCAGGGCGAAGTGCTGACGGAGGATTGGAGCCCCGATCACCCGCACCACCGCGGCATCTACTGGGCCTGGCCGGAAGTGGACTGGCAAGGCCAGCGCGGCGACTTGCACGCGCTGCAATTGGTGTTCGCCCGCCCCACCGGCAGAGTCTGGATCGAAGAAGGTGCGGACTTCGTGCAGATCGCGGCCGAGAACGAATGGCGCTGGGAGGATCGCACGCCCATCGTCCGCGAGGAGACGACCATTCGCGCCGCGCGGCAGACGGCCGCCGGGCGCGCGATCGACTTGCAGTTCCGCTTCACCGCGCTGGACGCCGACGTGCAGGTCGCCCGCCGCGGCACCAGTCACTACGGCGGCCTGAACGTGCGGCTGTCCGCGGCCTCAGACCAGCAGATCGAGACCGCGACCGATCCGGCCGGCGCGTCGCGGCGGAGCGCGTGGGCCCAGCGCACGGGCATCCCCGCTGGCGGGCAAACCGTGGTGGGCTTCACCATCCTGCAACACGCCCAGAATCCTGACTATCCCGGCGACTGGGTCCAGTATCCCAATCTGTCCTGGATCCAGCCGACCTTCCCGGCCGCCAACACGCGGTACACGATCAGCAAAGACCGGCCGCTGGTGCTGCGGTACCGGCTGTGGATTCACGCCGGCAAGCAGACGCCGGCGATGATCCAAGGCTGGTGGGACGCGTATCAGGAAGTCAGAAGTGCAAAGTGAGAAGTGAAAAGTGAGAAGTGTCGAGTGCAAAGTGTCTGAATCGCCGTGACGGCGGCTGGCTGTGCCTACGGTCTCTCGTTGGCCCCTTCTCCATTTTGCACTTTGCACTTTTCAACTCTCACTTTGCACCTACGTTCATTCCTCCCGTACGGCTTCGATCGCGCACAAGATCGGCTTGCGCCCGGATGTCTCTGTCGATCTGCGGAGGCCGATCGTCAGTTCGTCCGCGACTCGGACGCCCGCGAATTCCTTGACGAGTGCCCGGCGCGGGGCGCCCGCGGCTTGTACGATGTCGAAGTCCTTCAGGATCGGCTCGCCCTGCAACAGCACGTCGAAGACTCGCTGGCCGGGAGCGATTTCTTCGGGTTCGGCGAAGTGCAGCCGGATGGTGTAGCCGGCCGCAGCGCCGCCCTGTTCGATCAGACGGAACTTGAAATCCGTCTCCGCCTCGCAGCCTGACGTGTACAGCCACGGCTGACTTGTGCCGCCGATCGGCAGCAGTTCCGGAGTCACGTAGTAGAACTGCTCCGGTTTGTGCTGGTACCGCGGCAGCCACGAGCCGATCAGGCCGGTCTCGCCGCGCGCTGGGTAAGACAGCCAGAGGCGATGCTGAGCGTCCTCGCGCCAGCCGGGCGCGCCCAGGTTGATCGCCGCCTGCCGCACGGGCAGCGAAACCACCGGCGCTCTGCCGCCGGTGAAGCCGATCCCCCAGGCCCGCGAGTCCTTTCTGGGATACAGGGCCAGCGACGTGTGGATGCCGGCCGGGCACGTGCAACCGGAACGGCCCTCCGGAGCGACGAACACCCCGCAGGCCGGCGTGGCGCAGATGCCGCAGCCGACACAGAGCTCCCGGCCGTCCTCTTCCACCAGATAAGGGCATCCCCGCCATCGGTCATACATGACCTTCTTCTGTTCCGGATACTGCAGGGTGATCCGCGGACGGAACATGGTCCTGAAGGTGAGGGACAATCCTTTTGCCAGTGCTTTGAACATGGACCTTCCTA
>CAYUFW010000054.1:0-1391 GCA_964443915.1 uncultured Pirellulaceae bacterium | reverse complement strand
CCGCAGCCGAACACGAGGCTGCCGAACGGGACAAAACCTTCGGCCGAGTCGACGTTCCAGTAGGCGATGCCGGGCTTGTTGCCAAACAGGGCCGCGCCGGACGCCAGCAGATGGCTGCAACCGATGTAGCCGCGATGAAAGTCGAGCGTCTGCGGCTGGCCGCTGAGCGGATTCTCGATGGTCCGCTGCCGGCCGGTCTTCAAGTCCCAGGCAAACGGTTCGGCCAGAACCTGCTGGCCGACGATGATCGGACGCTTGCGGTATCCCTTGCGGCCGCCCCACAGAAAACGGCCGCTGTCGCTGGCAAACGCGTACAACGCGCGCCGGGCGAACTCGCCGGCCAAGAACTCGCGGTGGGGATGGCCGAGGCTGCCGGTGCCGTGGACAATCACCACGCCATCCTTGACCATGCAGGCCACGCCGACGCGTCCTTCGCTGACCACCGTGTCGTCCAGCGTGACGTCGGTGGCGTCGAACGCCACTTGCCACGTCGGCCGGCCCGTGGCCGCGTCCAAAGCAACCAGCTTGCGCAAGTCGGGCGGCACGCTCTGGCCGCGGCGGTCGACGGGCCGCCGGTCGGGCACCGACGGATCTCTCAGCAGCATCTGAAGGGCCTGCTGCTTCTCCGCTTCGCTCAGCACTTCGTCCACCAGAAACAGGCGGCCTTCGCCCACCGCGATCCCGTCGTGCTCGACCCGGCCGACACAACATCGCCAGCTGAGCTGTCCCGACTCGAGGTCAATCGCGAACAACTCGTCGCTGTGCTGGACGTCCGCGCGATTGCCGCCGACCACCGCGCGGCTGCCGTACAGCCGCCGGCCGTCGGTCGCGATCCAGGCCCACAGATCCCGGTCGGCGCCGTCCCGATGCGGCGGCTTGTGAACGCGCAGCGTGCTACCCGTACGCGAGTCGATTTCCCAGCATTCGCGGTCCTCGACCACGACGTACAGCGGAAAATGGGACTGACTCCGATCACGATGATCGGTGCCTGTCCCACTGTCCGCCTCCTTTTCCGACCGGCTCGTTGCCGTCACCATGCCGCAGGCCGCCATGTTCGAGGTCGCGATCGGCAGGCCGGACCGATCGACGCCGGGAATCGAACGATCCCAAAGCCGGACCCCGTTGTAGACATCGAAAGCCATCAACCGATCATCGGCCGTCGTACACATGATTCCCTCGACGACCAGCGGAATCGGCGGCGTGGCATGGCGGTCGATCCGCTCGCGCGGGCCGGGATCGCCGTACCAGAGGACGCCAAACGGGCCTTTGACTTGTTGATCTTCGTTGCAGTACGTATTGGCTGGTGTGCCGTAGTTATGCGTCCAATCGGCCGTGTCCGGCAACCGGCCGCGGACGATCTGGATCAAACCGTCGTCCGCCGTGACTGCCGT
>CAYUFW010000053.1:28120-32584 GCA_964443915.1 uncultured Pirellulaceae bacterium | reverse complement strand
GCGGCGCGTCTGTGCCTGCTGTCGCACGATCAGCAGCGTTGCGGTGGCCGTTCCTGCGAGCGCCGCAATCAAAAACACAAACGACAGCGCCACCAGACTGCGATGACGGCCCGCCCACTTGCTGATCCGGTCGGACCAGGACGGGCGGCGGGCCCGGATCGGCTGTCCTGCGGCAAATCGGCGCAGATCGTCCGCCAACTCGCGGGCCGTCCTGTAGCGGTCAGAGCGTTGCTTCGAGATCGCCTTCAGGACGATCGTCTCCAGGTCCACAGGCACTGCCGGATTGACTCGCCGCAGAGGCGCCGGCTCTTCCTGTTCGATTTGCCGCAAGAACTGTTGCTGATCCTCGGCGTCGAACGCCTTGCGAAGCGTCAGCAGTTCGTACAGGGTGATGCCCAACGAGTAGACGTCGGTGCGCTGATCGACTCGGTTCGTGCGGCCCAGGGCCTGTTCGGGACTCATGTAGCGGACGGACCCGATCACGGCACCCGTGCTGGTGAGACTGGCATCGCCTCGGCAACGGGCCAGGCCAAAATCGGTGACCCAAGGCGTGCCGGCACGGTCGATCAAGATGTTCGACGGCTTGATGTCGCGATGGACAATGCCGCCCTCATGCGCGTGTTGCAGCGCATCGGCGACCTGAGCGCCCAGCTTCGCCACGGACAGGAAGAACTCGCGGTCCTTCGTGGAGTGAGCGGTTGAAAAGCACTTCGCCGTGTCGCCTGCGGCTGCTGGTGATTCGCCGATCCCGTCGCGGCGTTTGGTTCGGCGCAGGTCTTCGATCACCACGTCCAGGGACTGCCCATCCACGAACTGCATGCTGTAGTAGTGGACGCCTCGCTCGCAGCCGACGGAATACACGGGCACGATGTGGGGATGGTGCAGCCGGGCCGCGGCCTGGGCTTCGATGGTGAACCGCGCGAGTTGTTCCTGATTCAGCACCGCGGCAAACGGGAGCACTTTCAGCGCCACCCTGCGGCCCAGCGTCACTTGCATGGCCTCGTAGACGATTCCCATGCCACCGCGGCCAAGTTCGCGGATGATCTCGAACTCTCCCAGGCGGCAAGCTTCGTCACGGCTTGCTTCCAAGGGATCGGTGTTCAGGACTCCTGGCGGCGGAAAAGCACGCTGGAGGAACTGGAGGCTATCGAGATAACCGCGGAGCTGGTCGGCCGATTCCGGATGCGCGCGGATGATCTCTTCGGCGTCGACCGCTTCACCGCGTTGCAGACGGTCCACGAAATCGTCCAGGATGGCCAGCAGTTCTTGCTGATCGGCGTCAGCCAACTCAACGGCATCGCGCTGGATGGTCGCAGAACTCATATCAGCCCCTTGTCGGCCAACTGTTGGCGCAACTTGTCCACGGCCCGGAGCCACAACATGCGCACGGCGCCGGCCGAACGTTGCATTTGTTCCGCCACTTCCGCGAAGGACATCCCTTCCAGATTACGCAACAGCAGCACCTGACGGTAGTCCTGCGGCAATTCGGCCAACTCATTGGCCAGCATCACCGCGCGTTCATGCTGCATCGCGCGCGAACTGGGCGAAGGAGCATGGTCTGCCAGGACCGATGCCAACCGGGCGGTCGATCGTTCCAGCCTCGCGCCGACCTCGTCCAGCGACACCTCCCGCCGGACATCCCGCTTTTCCGCCAGCAGGTGTTTTTCGTAGAGGTGCGTCAGTTGGCTGGCCAGAATCCGCTGCAACCAGGCCAGGAATTCGGCTTCCGTCCGCCCGCGGAACTGGTCGAACGTGCGATGCGCCTGCAAGAAGGTCTCTTGGACGACATCCGAAGGGCTCACCCGCACTTGCAGCCTGGCGCCGACTTGGGCGGCGGCAACCAGCTTGATGTAGTTGGCGTAGGTCTGCAGCAGCCGGCCCAGCGACTCGCGCATTCCCTGCCGGGCTTCCGCGATCAAAGCTTCGGCGCTGGACTGGTCCTTGGACCGCATGATTCGGTTCTCCCCCTTTATAAGAGCGAAAGAACTCCGCTTCGTCACGTCATTTTGAAAATCTTCGCTCAAGGAGGGCATAACAGGGCTTGCGTCGGATTTGCACCGTCACGTGCCGCATTGTAACATGGGCCGCGAGACACTTGCCGAGGACCCCATGAAGACCATCGCCATCCTCATTCCCGTGTTGACGCTGTTGTTGGCCCATCGGACCGAACTGCGGGCGGCCGACGTCGAAACGAAGACGGCGACCGATTCCCTTGACCCAGCGGCACCGACTGCCGTGTCCCGCTACGCCGTGGACCGCAGCGGGCAACGGCTGGCGCCGGTGTTCACGGCTGCCGGACATTGCGCCTGGCCGAATCTGAAACTGCTCCGCGACGGCCGCACGCTGGCGGCGCTGATCTTCAACGACGCGAGCCACGGGCATCACCCGGGCGACATCGAGTGCTGGTTGAGCGGCGATGGCGGGGCGACGTGGCGGTTTGGCAGCGCGGCCACGCAGCACGAGCCGGACACGATCCGCATGAATCACGCGGCCGGACTGGCGGCCAACGGCGACCTGATCGTGCTGACCTCGGGCTGGTCGAACCGCTGGCCGCCGGACGTGCCGCGCACGCGCGGCAGTTACCGCTACGAAGTGCTGGGGCCGTGGCTCAGTCGCTCACCCGACGGCGGACGCTCATGGTGGGTCCACAAAGACGCCTTTCCGCAAACGACGCCCAGCGGCCAGCCCGCCGTGCCGTTCGGCGACCTGCAAATCGCCAGCAACGGCGACCTGTGCGTCTCGGTTTACTCGACGCAGGGCCCGTGGGAGAAATACGAGCAGCGCCAGTTCCGCTCGTTCCTGGTCCGCAGCCGGGATGACGGCAAGACCTGGGGCGAGCCGGTCGTGATCGGCCCGGACGCCAACGAGACGACGGTGCTGCACCTGGGCAACGGACGCTGGCTGGCCGCGGCCCGGCACGGCACCGGCGTGGAGAAGAAGGACTATATGGCCCTGTGCGCATCGGCGGATGACGGGCGGACGTGGACGCTGCAGCGCACGATGACCGGTTTCCAGCGGGTCAACGGGCACCTCGCCAGACTGCGGGACGGGCGAGTGCTGTTCAGCTACGGCGACCGCGCCTCCGACTTCGGGAAGAGAGGACTCGAAGCTATGCTGAGCGCCGATGGCGGGGCGACGTGGAGCGAGTCGGTCCGACTGGTCGACTGGAACGGCCTCGACGGCGGCTATCCGTCGTCCGTCCACCGCGCCGACGGCCAAGTGGTCACTGCCTACTACTGCTCCGCCTTGCCGGGCGACCCGCCCAATTCGTACCAGAACTACCACATGGCCGTGATCGTGTGGGACCCGGAGCAGACGTTTGCCAAGGAGTAGGCCGTACCACAACGGTGGCCGCCAGCGCGCCATTCGCTACAATTCTGAAGCGGCAATTTGTCGCCAATTCGAGACTTCCAGGCCCCTTTTGACGGAGGATGAACGATGACGACGCATCCCAGCCGACGCGAGTTTCTGCAGACGGGGATCACCGCCGGATTGGCGCTGGCGACGTTGGCCGATTCGCTGTTGGCCGCGCAAGAGAACTCCGGTGGAATGCCGAAACGGCCGCTGGGCAAAACCGGCGAAGCGGTGTCCATCTTGGGACTGGGCGGGTGGCACATTGGCCAAGCGGCCAAGGAAACCGACGAGGCGACCGCGATCCGGATGATGCACGAGGCGCTCGACAACGGGCTGACGTTCTTCGACAACGCTTGGGATTATCACGACGGCTATGCGGAAGAGTTGATGGGCAAAGCCATCCGGGACCGCCGCGGCAAGGTGTTTCTGATGACCAAGAATTGCGAGCGCGATGACAAGGGCTCGCTGGCGTGCCTGGAGGCCAGCCTGCGCCGCCTCCAGACGGACCATCTGGACTTGTGGCAGTTCCACGAGATGTGCTACGACAACGACCCGGACTGGGTCTTCGACAAAGGCGGGTTGCGGGCGGCTCTGGAGGCTCAGAAAGCGGGCAAGGTGCGGCACATCGGCTTCACCGGGCACAAGGACCCGCGGATCCATCTGAAGATGCTGGCCAAGCCGTACGCGTGGGCCAGCGCCCAGATGCCGATCAACGTTTGCGACTGGTTCTTCCGCAGCTTTACCAACGAAGTTGTGCCCGTCTGTGCGGAGAAGGGCGTGGGCGTGATCGGGATGAAGAGCCTCGGCGGGAACTCGACGGGCGGCGTTTCCCGCTTGGTGCAGACCGGTCTGGCCACGGGCGAAGAGCTGTTGCGGTATGCGCTGTCGCTGCCCGTGGCGACGATCGTGACCGGGATCCGCACGCAGAGCGACTTGGAACAGGCCCTCCGCATCGGCCGCGACTTCCGGCCGCTGTCGGAGGAGCAGATGACGGCCATCCGCAATCGCTTTGCGGAGGTGGCCGGCGACGGCCGGAACGAGCTGTTCAAGACCGAAACCCGCTTCGACGGCGGGCATCACCGAAAACAGCACGGGTTTGGGACGTGACGC
>CAYUFW010000053.1:0-28020 GCA_964443915.1 uncultured Pirellulaceae bacterium | reverse complement strand
TCGCGCTGGCTGAAGATGCCGCCGGGGATGATCAGCAGCCGGTTGTGGATGGCCTCCGTCACAAACTCGCTGCCGCTGCCCCAGGGGGCCTTGGGGAAGGCGTAGAAGGCGCCGCCCGGCTTGACCAGTTCGAAGACGTCCGCGAGCCCCTCGTAGATCAAGTCGCGTTTGCGCCGGTACTGGTCCATGTACCCGCTGACATCGACGTCCATCGCCGCCGCCCCGGCCCACTGGACCGGGTGCGGAGCACACACGAACGTGTACTGCTGCAGCTTGACCATCGTGTCGATCACCGCCGCCGGGCCGTGGACGAAGCCGAGCCGCCAGCCGGTCATGGCGTGGCTCTTGGAGAACCCGTCGATCACGATCGTCTGGTCGTTGAACCGGGCCGGTGACAGGAACGGCGCGTCGTAGCAGAAGGCGCGATAGATCTCGTCGGACAGCAGCGCCACGTTGCGTTCCGCCGCCAGTTTGGCTAGGCCCTCGATCTCGGCGGCCGTCGCCGTCACGCCGGTCGGGTTGGCGGGGCTGTTCAGCAGAATCAGCTTGGTCTTCGGCGTGACGGCGTCCGCCACGCGGTCCAGATCGATGCGGAAGTCCGGGTACGTGTCGATCAGGACCGACGTGCCGCCGACCAGGCTCACCAGCGGCTGGTACATCACGAAGAAGGGATCGAAGAGGATCACCTCGTCGCCGGGATTGACCAGCGACAACATGGCCAGGACCAGCCCGCCGCTGGTCCCGGAGGAGACGAACACCTTGCGGTCCGCGTGGCCGAACTCGGCGTCCACCTGCTGCTGGAGTTTCTCCCGCAGCACGGGCACGCCCTGCGTCAGCGCATAGCCGTTCTTGCGGCTCTGGATCGCGTCGATACAGGCTTGGCGAACCGCTTCCGGCACGTCAAAGTCGGGCTGGCCGATCGACAAATTGATCGGGTCCTCCATTTGAGCTGCCATGTCGAACACCTTGCGTATACCGCTGCTGTCGAACGTCGTCGTGCGCTGCGCGATCCAGGGATGGAGCATGGTCACCTCGGGGACAAGTCGTTCAAACACGATGAAGCATGCATCGTTCCAGGAACAAGTGTAAAGTGACAAGAGAGAAGTGCAAGGGCATTGGCTGGCGGCTACTGACGAAACGACGCAAACGTGCTATCTTGCTGGCTGGGCATGGAGGCCGTTGCCACAAGGCCGGAAGCGACAAACCGAGTCTGGTGATTGTCGTCTTGCTTTGATGCACGTTTCGCAGCCAGTCATCCGGAGGTCCAGCATGATCAGCCGAGTCCGCGTTGTCCGCTTCAAGCGTTTTGCCGACCACGATTTCGACTTATCGGGCGGCACGGTCCTGCTGGCGGGTCCGAACAACTCAGGAAAGACGACGCTGCTGCATGCCGTCGCCGCTTGGCACTTGGCCCTGAAGCGATGGATTGCGGAGCGTGGCACAAGTGGCGGAAAACGCAGACTTGGTGTCGTCTTGGACGAGTTCACAGCTTTGCCCCTGCGGGAAATGAACCTCCTCTGGCTGAACCGCCACACGGCGACGCGCTTACCGCATCAGAGACAGCCCAAACCGGCGCCCATTTACGTGGAAGTGACGGTCAGCAAGGGACAGCGCGTGGAGGAATCGTTGACCATTGAATTCATGTATGCCAACGAGAAGTTGGTTTACGTCCGCCCGGTCCAAAGTCCCGAATCAGCGAAAGAGATCGATACGCTTCCCGATTGGGCCACGTCTTTGGAAGTCGTCCATGTCCCCGCCTTTTCGGGCATCGGCACTCAGGAGCCGCGACACGCCATTGGGATCCAGAAGAAGTTCATCGGTGAGGGTCGGCCAGGCGAGATCGTTCGCAACCTGCTGTTGGACATCTGGGAAGCGTCAAAAAGGCAGGAGGACCAGCCCCCGCAGGAGAGCATGGCCCCCTGGAAGGATCTCAAAGCCGACATCGAGCGTCTGTTCCAGTGCGACGTGCTTCCGCCGGAGTTCTCCGACGCCAGGCCATACGTCGTGTGCGAATATCGGCCGAAAGCGAATCCGGCCGAAAAGACCGCGCGAGCCCCGAAGCTGGATATCGCCAACGCCGGTAGCGGTTTCCACCAGGTGCTCCTCCTGCTGTCGTTCTTCTACGCTCGCCCCTCCTCGGTCTTGCTGTTGGATGAACCCGACGCTCATTTGCACTTCATTCTTCAGCGCGAAATTTTCGACTTGCTGCGCAGCGTGGCGCAGCGGCGGTCCTGCAAGCTGATCGTCGCGACGCATGCCGAGGTGCTGCTCGAAGGGGCCGAACCCGATCAGATCATTTCGTTCATCGGGCAACAACCGCGACGGCTGGTCACGCCGGAAGAGAAGCAGCGTTTGCGCGATGCGCTGCGCAGGCTGACGGCCCTCGACCTGCTGCAGGCCGACCACGTCCAGGCGGTTTTGTATGTCGAGGACGAATCGGACCACAAGATCCTGCGCGAATGGGCGGCTAGGCTTGATCATACTGCTTTGGACTTTCTCAAGTTCCCCTACCTCGTGCCGTTGCAGGGCAAAGGCAACGTGGACGAAGCCAAGCGTCATTTTCAGAGCCTGAGGCTGGCCAAACCGGAAATCAAGGGCCTGTGCATCCTGGATCGGGACGCCAGTGACGGAGCCTCGATCCGCGGGATGCCCGAAGGAATGTCAACGCGAACCTGGAATCGTTACGAAATCGAGAATTACCTGTTGATTCCCGACTTGCTGAAACGATTCGTCCGCCACGACCAGCCGCCGTTGCTCTCTCAGCCAGACGAGCGCAGAATCGAGGACGAGTTTGCCGCAAATTTTCCGGCTCGCGTCGATTACTTCGGCGACCTGGCCGCCCTGCGGGATTTGAAGGCCAGCGACTTCATCGTGGGTCTGTTGAGCCAAACGTCGCACCCACTGCCGAAAAGAGACCTGTACATGCTGGCGGCACTGAGCCGACCAGAAGAAATCCACCCCGACGTTGTGGCGATGCTGGATGCCATCGCTGAGATCTTGCCGCCTCGCGTACCGAGCATCGAAGCGAACGTGACGCCGCCCAATGCCAACGGCGTTGATGCGGACGTCGAAGTGAGTGAGGACGGCATGCCCGACTAGTGCCAAACGGAATTTCGGCGCTTTTCATGCGTCGCTCATGAAGTCACGGTTTCGGTGCTGGGGTCAGGTGTGCATAGGGGGGAAGGGTCTGCAGGCGCGGGTCGAGGACTGGGGCGCCGACGGTGAAGTGGTAGAGGCTCTGTCAGCGGCGGTCGCGGAGGCCCAGGACTTCGTGCATGGCGTCGTCGAAGAAGCAGCCGATGCCCGTGCCGCGGATGCCGGCGGCTTCGGCTTCCAGATAAAGAACTTGGCCGATCAGGCCGGTTTCCCAGAACAGGCGGGGATAGAACCACGGGCCGGTTTCCTGCAGCACCGGTTCGTACTCGGCCAACATGCCCAGCGAGAACACGCCGTCGGCGGCGATGTCTTGGTGACAGCTGATGGCCCGCGCCGCGCGCCGGCAATCCGCTTCTTGCAGCAGCCAGAGATTGACTCCCGCGGGACAGCCGTCCGGCCGCTGCCAGAGGAATTCGGTCCGCAGACTGCAGCGCAGGGAGGCTTCGTGACGCGGGTCGCGGACCAGCAGGTACAGCCCCGGCGTGAGACGCTGCACCCGATGGACGAACAAGGCCAGCGAAACGCGCGGCGGCCAAGGGAGCGTGTCGAACGGCGGCGAGGGCGTCAGCCGCGCCATGATCCTGTAGAACGCGTCGCGGTCGATGGCGGTTTGGCCGTCCATGTCGACGGCGCTCCGCCGCTGGCGGATGATTTGCTCGGCGGGCAACGCACGATCGGGGAACAGCGCGGAGGCGGGTTCGATGGCAGGGAAGATAATAGGGGGCGGGACGGCTTGGAAAGCCATCCTACGGGAGAGCGCCGGCGTGTACCGCGACGCTTGGGCCACTTCGTCGATCACGGGCCACGGATGGTGGTTGCGGCTGAGGCAATTGGGCACGCCGGTGAACTCGGCGGTTGGCAGCCATGGTCCGAGCGCGGCGGGCCAACACGGCCTTCAGAGAATCTGCAGACATGCGCTTGGCTCAACCCGCGCCTCAGCCCGCCCCGAACAGTTTCCGCAGGTACTTCTGGTTGTGTTGGTAGCATTCGACCAGCGTCTTGCCGCGAATCGTGGCGCCTTCGAGGATCAGCCAGCCGTGGTAGCCGATGTCGGTGATCGCGTCCCGGACGGGCGGCAGGTCTACCTTGCCTTGGCCGATCAGAAAGTCGTTCTCCTTGATGTGGATCTGGCAGATGAGGTCCTTGCCCAATTGGCGGATCTCTTTGCAGATGTCGTATCCTTGGTCCGTCATGTTGCACACGTCGTAGTAGACCTGGATGGCCGGCGAGCCGACGCCGTCGAGGATTCGCAAGTGGTCGTCGGCATTCATCCAGCTTTCGATCCCCAACACGACGCCCGCCTTCTCGGCCTGCGGGGCGACTTTTTTCAGCCGCCGGATGACCTCGTCCTGCTTGGCCCGGTCGCCCTTGATATCGCCGTTGCCAAAGAAGGCCAGCAGACAGCATTTCACACCCAGCTTGGGCATCACCTCGACGACGTCCGCGACCCACTGTTCGGTGCGCGGGTCGGAGGCGTAAGGAATGCTATTCAGCAGGCCCATCGCCAGCGAAGCGATCTCCAGGCCCGTGGTCTTGCACGTTTCCTGATACGTGGCTCGCACCGCCGGGTCGCGAAGGTCGTTGGCGCTGCCCGGCTGGCCGAAGCTGACCTCGACGCCGTCCAAGCCGATTTCCTTGGCTACGGCAAAGGCCTCCGGGTTCTGTGTCTTGCCGATCGACCAGTCGCACGCGCCGATTTTGAACGGCGCGCCTTGGTCTTTCGCGCTGGCTAGGGCCGCCAGCAACGGCGAGACCGCCAGGGCGCCCAGGCCGGAAACCGAATCCGCGAGTAATTGCCGACGAGTAATGCTGCGCATGATGGCTGCTCCTGTGTGGGGAGACCGGCGGAGGCCGGCGAGTCGATGAGGGTCAGCAGCATCATAGCAGAAAACTGCAGGAAAGCAGTATGATCGACGCAAGGACCGTCCCGGCTCGGAGAGGCTGAGTAATGGCCTCGGAAACGAACAGCCGCTTCAGAGAAGCCCGGCTTCTCGAAAAGCCGGGCTTGTGACCCGACCGTCCGCCATCGCTTCAGCGATCCCAATCGTTGGCGGCGGAGCCGGGCGGCGGAAGCGAGTTGCCGAAGTCCTCGGAAATAGCCTCCGTGACGTCCGTGAGATCGACTCGCGGCGGCAACCATGTCGTGCCGGGCTGGCGGCCGGATCGTTTCCGGCGTTCCCGTTCCGACCAGGTCGCTTGGATGTGTTCACACTCCTGGCGAATGACTCTTGGCGACGGAGCATAGGGTCGGTTGAGTCGAGTCGGCGGTTTGCGCAATTCTTTCATGGTTCTTGCCTCCTCACCCCCAGAGTTTTGTTCCGTTGTATACCCTCGTGCCCAAGGGAAGCTGCCGCAGGGAGCCGCCGAGATTGGACAGCATCGCAAAAACCGTTCCCAAATCAACTTCAGCGGTCTCGTTGTCCCGATGTCCGGCCGCCGCAGGCCCTTGGCGAGTCGTATGCTGTGACGAGCATGGCGTTTCCATCGCGGAAGGCGAATGGCGGTCGCCCGGCGTCTAGGCTATGCTAGAAACCACCTGAGACACAGGCGCGCAGGTGCGCGCCCTCTGGCGGGACAGGTTTGACCGATCTGTCCCCGCGTACATTCTACGAAGGAGAAGACACGATGACACCAAGAAATTTCCATTTTGCCGTTTGCCTCGCGTTTGCCGCGAGCTTGGCAGCCGCCAGCAGCCTCGGTGCGGCCGACGGAGAGCGCGTCTGCAAACCTTTCAACGGCAAGGACTTAACGGGCTGGAAAACGGTCGCGGACAAGGGCAGCCAGTGGGTCGTCGGCACGGCCAAGTTGGACGCCGCCAATCCCGCGAAGCTGGTCGTGTCGAAGGCGGCCGATGGACAAGGCGAATTCATCAACCAGGAAGCTCACGGAGTGGACATCTACAGCGAACAGGAGTTCGGCGATTGCACGGTCAGCCTAGAGGTGATGGTGCCCAAGGGCTCCAATTCCGGCATCTACTTGATGGGCAACTACGAAATCCAGGTGCTTGACAGTTACGGTCGCGAAAAGGTCGGCCCCGGCGATCTGGGCGGGCTGTACGGCGCGGCCGCCCCCAAGCTGAACGCCGCCAAAGCGCCCGGCGAATGGCAACAGTTCGTGATCGAGTTCCAGGCCCCGCGTTTCCAGGACGGCAAGAAAGTCGGCAACGCGGTCTTCAAGAAAGTCACGCTCAACGGCCAGGTCATCCATGAGAACGTGGAAATGAAGGGCGTGACCGGCGGCAGTCTGGGACGCGGCGAGCAACCCAAAGGCCCGCTGATGTTCCAGGGCAATCATGGCGCCGTCGCGTATCGCAACATTTGCGTCACCGCGCCATGAAAGACCAGTCGGCAGGGCGGCTGCTGATCGTGACGGCCGCCGTGATGTGGAGCACCAGCGGCTTTTTCGCCAAGGCCCCGTGGTTCGCGGATTGGCCGTTGGACGTCGAGGGCCTGCCGGTGCGCGGTCCGCTGCTGGCGTTCTGGCGGGTCGTGTTTGCCAGCCTGGTGCTCCTGCCCTTTGTCCGCCGTCCGCGTTGGACGCCCAAGCTCGCGTTCATGCTCGCCGCCTATGCGATCATGAATTACACATACCTGAACGCAATGACCCTGACGACCGCAGCCAACGCGATCTGGCTGCAGAACACCGCACCGGCCTGGGTGTTCCTGATCGGCGTGTTTGTGTTCGGCGAGCCGGTGCATCCGCGGGACGGCTGGCTGCTGGCGTGCTGTGCGGCGGGAGTCGCCTTGATCTTGAGCTTCGAGCTGGGCGGCCAGTCGCTCCGGGGCGTCGTGTTTGGCTTGTTGAGCGGCCTTGCCTATGCCGGCATCGTTTTGTCGCTACGGCACCTGCGCGGCGAAGACGGCGCGTGGCTGCTGTTTCTCAGCAACGTCACCACCGCGGCGGCATTCCTGCCGTTCGTGCTGCATTGCGACATCTGGCCGACCGGGAAACAGACCTTGTGCCTGGCCGGCTTCGGCATGTTTCAGATGGGGCTGCCGTACTTGCTGTTCGCCCGCGGCGTGCGGCGCATCACGGGGCACGAGGCCGCCGGCATCGTGCTCGTCGAACCCGTCCTGGTCCCCGTGTGGGTCTGGGTCGCTTGGCGCCATGCGCCTGCGTATCAGGCCCCGCAGTGGTGGACGCTCGTAGGCGGCGGCCTGATCCTGCTGGGCCTCGCCCTGCGGTATTTCGGCCGCAAGCCTGCGCCGGTTTCGCGTCCAGGCTCGTCCGACGGCCAGGCCGAAGGGAATGGTTTCTGAGTTCATGCGGCGTCCGAGACGGCAGGTTGCACAGGGCTTGACAAAGCCGTCCGTCCGAACAACGATGCGCGGGCCGCTTTCCCCGAAATCCCCATCCAACGCGAGTACTGCCCCATGAAACCGTCCCTCCTCGTCCTGTCCATGATCGTGTCTGCCGGCTCCCTGTGCGCTCGCGAGCCAGCCTGGGTTTTCAACAACGGACCGGACGCGAAGTTGATTTCGCTGGGGCAAGGCCAGCTCCACTTCGAAGTCGGGTTGACGAAGTTGATTCCGACCGGAACCGACCTCACGTTGACCGTTCCGATGGGCGAGGACGACGCCTTCGCCGCCGTCGAGCGTCCCTTCTTTGCCATTCGGTACAAGTACAAGACGACGGTCACGCAGGCCGGTCTGTTCTTTACGACGGATACGTTGACCGAGCTTTCGGACCAGAGTTTCTCCTCGTTTTCCGTCGTTGGGGACAATACCTGGCGGACCGCGATTGTCGACATGCGGAAATTTGGCCACAAGAACTGGAGCGGAACGATCACTTCGTTTCGGTTCGACCCGACCAATCCGAGCGATACGGATTCCATCTATCAGGTTTCTCGCCTGGGGTTTTTCCCGTCGGAGGCAGAGGCTCACCGCTTTCTCGATGCCGCCGTGGACGCCCCCGACTACTCCGAACCCACGCACTTCGTCGCGCCGTTGCAGCGGGTTCTGGTTCCCGGCGGTTGTCTCTCCGATGGGTTCGATCAGGCCGACTTCATGCTCCAGTCGACGGCCATCGATCATCCGTCCGAAACGACCGTCGTCCGGTTCAGTCCTCAAGGCGCAGGGGGCGACGAGTCCGTTGTTCCCGTCTGCCAGACGAACCGCCGCGGATTCACCCACTTGGTGGCGAAGAAGCCGGGGAAGTACCGGCTGGCCAATGAGGACACCCCCTTGGACGACATCGCCGGCCTAGCGGCGAAAACTCAATCGGCGATTCGATTCGTCGTGGCGCGGCGATTGCTTGCCGGAGTGCAAGACCGGAAGTTCCGCCCGGACGATCCGCTTGTGGACCCCGACTGGAACGTGGCCGTCCAATCGCTGGGCGTGTACGACATCTCCCTGAAGGGCGAAGCCAAACCGGCAACCCGCGGCGAAGCCGCCGTCGTGCTGGCAACGGCCATTCAAACCGCGTTGGGAACCGCGGTGGAATCGCCCTATACGAACGAGTACCTAACCCGCGACCGGATTCGAATCGGAGCGTGGGTCAATCCGCGTCAGGAGGCGATCGGCAAGGATTTCATCGAAACGTACCGCTCCGGCGGGTTCGACTGGATCATCGCCCACGGCGCGCTGGCTGGCTCCGAACACCGGGAAACGCTGCTCCGGGATTGCGACCGGTACGGCGTCGAACTGATCCTGGGCGACGGCGCGTACAAGAATCCCGCCGTGGCGACCGCCGAGTACTTCGACCATCCGTGTTTCGCCGGGACCTACGTTGCTGACGAGCCGGGAACGGACCAGTACGACCAGTTCGCCGAGATCTGCAATGCGTACTACAAAGAAACCGCTGGCAAGCTGCCGTACATCAACTTGCTCCCCCTGTACGCCAACGCGGCGCAGTTGAAATACGGGGCCTCCGCCGCCGCGATTGAATACTACGATGCCGACCCCGACTTGTACAAGAAATACTGCGATGCCTTCTGCGAGAAGTTCGACCCGCCGTACATCTGCACCGATATCTACCCGCTCAACTGGGCGCACGGCAAGCGGGCCACTCACCAGGACTATTGCGAATCGATCAACATCATCGCCGCGTCGGCCCGCCAGCATGAGAAGGACTTCTGGTGCTGTATCCAGACGTTCGCTTGGGTCCCCAGCAAACGGACTCCGACGGAATCGGAATTTCGCTGGCAGTCGTACTGCCTGCTGTCGTTCGGCTGCAAGGGCCTGCTCTGCTGGACGTACGCGGGGTACAACCCGGAATGCCCCTCGCTGATCACGATCGACGGCAAGCGAACCAACGCCTGGTACGACGCCGCGACGGTCTTCAAGGAGATCCGCAACGTTTCCGATGCCTTCGTCCGGTACAAGAACATCGGAGCGCTGGCCCATCACTGCACGGACGATACGCCGTACTTGAAATTCAGCAACCCGCTGCGGACCTTCCCGACGCTTCAGCAGATCCAATGCGACGACCCGCTGTTAGTGGGTTGTTTTTCGGAAAAAGACGGCTCCGGAACCGCGCTGACGATCGTCAACATGAGCGAGTTGGAAGCCGTCAAGACGGCGCACGTCAAGCTGAAGGTCGCAGGCTCGACGGTCGTCGCCTGGCCGCGCGGGCAGCGCACAGCATTGCTCCCCGACACCGACGGATTCTATCATCTCACGCTTCCGTCAGGCGAGGGAGTCTTCGTTGAAGTCGGGGGCAATTAGACGGGGAAACCGCTGGTCCAGCGACTTCGACGATCGACCTGCATCATCGATACTGGAACCGTCGTACGTGCCGGCCGCGAGCGAACACGGGTAGGGCGAATGCAACCGACGATGTCAAGTCGATGGCGGCGTGTTCTTCCGCTGTTTGCGCAATCCAGCGGATTGTCCGCCGTCTTCTACGGTTACGTCTTGTTGCGTGTCCGCCCTGAGCTGCTATATCAGCAAAAGCCGCACGTCTTCTTGTTGGACTCCCATTTCTTCCGCGGCCTGGCGGCTCATCCGGGAGGCGGCACGGACTACTTGGCGGCCTTCCTGTCGCCTCTGTTTGCCTGGGACTGGCTCGGCGCCCTGGTGGTGACATTGCTGGTCGTGCTCATCTGCTGGGCGACTCGCGGGTTCGTCGCGGCGGTTGCCGGTGCGGAAGATGACGTGGTCCACCTGTTGCCGGCCATTTTCATCGTCATGGTTGTTGGCCAATACATCCACCCTGTCCAGTTATGCGTCGGCCTTGCTCTGGCCTTGCTGGGAGCTAACCTCTACGCCCGTCTGGGTGGGCACTGCGTTGGCGTTCGTCTCGCTGCCTTGGCCACGGTATCTGCGGCGGTCTATTTCGTCACCGCCGGGCTGTATTCGATTTTCGCTTGCCTTTGCGGCTGCTACGAGTGGAGCGCCCGGCGGCGATGGCTGGGCGCAGCCTGCGTGGCCAGTGCGGCGATTGTTCCCTACGCTGCGGGTTGGTGGCCGTTCGATCTGATCCTCAGCGAGGCTTTTCGGGGCCTGACGTTACCCCGCGAGGAACACTGGTTGGCAATCCCTTCGTCCACGCCGAAGGCCCTTGCCATCCACACGGCTGCGCTGACGTTCCCGCTGCTTGCCGCGGTGTTTTTCTCGTGGCGCGGACGTGTCTCGTCGGAGAAGGCCCGCGCCCGCAATGGTTCAAGCGACGAGGCCGGCGCCACGGCGGACGAACCGGAACGCAGGAGTTGGAGGGCGCGTGCGGCGGTTCCTTTGGCAATCTTGCTGCTTCTGACCGTCGCCGACCTCGTCGCCTTCGATTCCTCCAAGCGATGCTTGCTCGAAATCGAATGCGCCTCCGAACAGCGGCATTGGGACGACGTTCTCGCGTGGGCGGAAAAGCTCCCGTTTCCGGACGAGCGGGCGTTCGATCCGCGGATCCTGTACTGCATCAATCGGGCGCTCTACTTCCAAGGCCAACTGCTGGACCGCCTGTTTGCCTATCCGCAAGTCTGTTCCACGCCCTCGCTGACGCTCATCTATGAGGATATCGATACGACCTCGCATCTGACGCCACAGCAGTGCAGCGAGATCTTCTTCGACCTCGGACGCGTCAACGAATCCGAGCAGATGGCCTACGAGGCGCTGGAACAATGCGGCCATCGGCCGGAGATTCTCAAGCGTCTTGCGCAGATCTACCTGATCAAGGGAGAGCCGGAGGCCGCCAGACGGTTTCTCTTGCTGCTGGCGCGCAGCCTCCTGCACCGCGGCTGGGCGCGTCGAGTGCTTCGGCAACTTGACTCCGATGCTGCGTTCCCCGGTATGTCGCTTGCCTCCTACCGCGAGTTGGCGGTCCAACGCGATTCTGTGGGGGACGCGGGAAGCACGGAAACGCTCCTGAAAGGTCTGCTCGAAAGGAACCCACGGAACCGGATGGCCCTCGAATACTTGATGGCCCACTACCTGCTGACGCGTCAGACCGACAAGGTGTTCGCCAATCGTCACCGGTTTGAGGGCCTGGGCTACGCCCGCTATCCGCGGCACATCGAGGAAGCGCTGGCATGCCACCTGGCGACGGCCGGGCGGAAGGACCTGGATCGCAACGCGCAGTCGATCCGTCCGGAGACGTGGCAACGGTTCGTCGAGTTCGTGGATGCGGAGCGACGATCGGCGGGCGATCCCTCCGCCGCGTTTGCCGCGCTCTATCCCGGTTTCCACGACACCTATTTCTTTTCCCTTGTTTTCGGACACAACATCGCGTCCTTGGGGGCGGCAAGGGCACCGAAATGAAGAAACGCGTTGGTCTGTGGATCGTGGCAGCGTGCGTGTTGCCGCTCGGGGTCTGGACATTTCTAGCCTGGCACCGTCCCCGGTTCGATTTCGAGACAGCGGCCGTCCTCGATCGGCCGCCGTCGATTCGCCCCGACTATCGCGAGACCGTCGTCCCGCCGAACATCGCTCCGCTCAACTTCGTCGTCGAAGAGCCGGGGACGGATTGCGCCGTGCGGATTTCCGCGGCGCAGGGCGAAGCGATCGAACTGCGGGCGCGAAATTCTCAGGTGGCGATACCCGCCCGAGCGTGGCGTCAACTCCTCGAAGCCAACCGCGGCAAAGAATTCTTCATCGACATCTGCGTCCGCAATGCCGACGGAATGTGGAGGCGGTTTCAACCGATCGCTAACACGGTTGCGGACAGCGAAATCGACAACTACCTGTTCTATCGCCTGCTCAAGCCGGTCCACACGGTCTATGGCGAAATCGGGATCTACCAACGGGATCTCCGCACCTATGCCGTGACACCTGTCGTGGAAAACAAGTCGTTTGGAGGCGCCTGTGTCAATTGCCACACCTTCGCCCCCAACCATCCGGACCGGATGTTCCTGCAGACTCGCGGGACCAAGAACGGCGTCAACTACAGCGGAACGGTCGTGGTGCGCGACGGCCGGATCGACAAGGTCGACACCCGTTCGCTCGCCAAGGCCAGCGGCGCCGACCGCGGGCGCATCGGCCAGGCGATGGCGGCTTACGCGGCCTGGCATCCCAGTGGGGACTTCGCAGCGTATTCGGCCAACGACATCTACCAATTCTTCCATGCCGTCGAGGATGTCCGCGACGTTTTCGACTCCGAATCCGACCTCGCGTTGTACCATGTCGATTCGAATCGGGTGAGCACGTCGCCCAAGATTTCGCGGCCGGACCGGCTGGAAACCTTTCCCGCTTGGTCGCCCGACGGACGGGCTCTGTATTTCTGCGCCGCCGATCCGTTGACCCGGCCGCAGTACCAGCAGGTGCGCTATGACCTGATGCGTATCGCTTACGATCCCGGCAGCGGCGAGTGGGGGGAGTTGGAAACGGTGCTGCGGTCGAAGGACACGGGCCTGAGCATCACGGAGCCACGCGTGTCGCCGGACGGGAAGTGGCTGTTGTTCTGCATGTCGGACTACGGCAGCTTTCCCGTCTACCGGCCTTCGAGTGATCTGTATTTGCTGAATCTCGAAACGCGGGAACATCATCGTCTGGCGGTGAACAGTCCGCGCAGCGAGTCGTGGCATTGCTGGTCTTCCAACAGCCGCTGGATTGCCTTCGCCAGCAAGCGGCGCGACGGCGTCTTCGGCCGGATCTACTTCAGCTACGTCGAGCCGTCGGGCCGGGCGCACAAGCCGCTCCGACTGCCGCAGGAAGACCCGTGTTTCGACGACAGCCTGATCAAGACCTACAGCGTTCCCGAACTGGCCTCCGCCCCTGCCCCCGCCCACAGCCGGACTCTCGGCCGCGCCATTCGCTTCCTGGGAACTCGCGAAGTTGGCGGCCCCGCGTCGCAGAGCATGCGAATGGGCGGGCATTCGCAGGATTTCTGACATTAGTCGAGCGTGGCCCGGAGTTGGCGTGCCCCGGCATGGTTCGGATCCAGCCTCAAGACGGTCTCCAGTTCCGACTTCGCCGTTGCGGAGTCGCCGAGTTGCACGGCGTACCGGGCGAGGTAGTAGTGCGAGTTCACGTCGTCCGGGGCAAGGAGGAGCGCGTCGTGAAGCCATTTCACGGCGCGCGTTAGGTCGCCGCGTCTTTCGCACAAGAGGGCCATGCCGAACATCGCAGAAACCAACGACGGGTCGATCGCCAGCGCCGCTTGAAACTCCGCTTCCGCACGCTGCTGCCGGCCGGCATCGATCAGAACGTACCCCAGGTCGGCATGGCGTTGGGGCACGTGCTCCTCCAGGGCCAGCGCGGTCTCGAAGTGACGGACCGTTCCGTCCACGTCACCCAGGGCAAAGCGCACCAGCCCCAGATTCTTGTGTGTATCGGGCTGATCCGGCGCAAGGGAAATCGCCTTCCGATAAGCCGCTTCGGCTTCTTCCAGTTGCCCGAGGATGCGGAGCGTATTTCCAAGATTGTACTGCGCGGGCGCGTGCTTCGGATCAACGGCAACGGCCCGCGAGAAACACTCGCGAGCAGCCTCGTGTTCTCCGAACCGAGTGTAGACCTCGCCGAGTCCGGTCAGCGCGCGAACGTCATCGTCTTGAATGCGAAGCGCCGCCTCGAACAGCGGCTTGGCCTCGGCCGTTTGATTCAATCGGAGCTTGGCGTAACCGGCCATCCGCTGGGCTTCCGCGTCGTCCGGCAAATGCGCCGCGGCCTGCAGGGCGAGACGGTCGGCTTCGTCAACCTTGCCGGCCCAACTCAGCACCTTGGCCACGTTGCGCAACGCCACCGCGTGATCGCGGGGCTCGATCTGATCCATCACACGCTGGGCGACTCGGTGAAATCCATCCGCCGTCCATGACGGCTGGACGCTCACCACCTTCATCCCGATCAGTTCGTTGGTCAGTTCCCGCGCCAACCGCTGGTACCCTTCGATGGTTGGATGGACGTGATCTAGGAACCAGTCGGCTCCGGGTATGCCGTCTTTGGATTCGCGGTCGACTAGAGCGGCGAAGTCGATCACGGGTATCTTCCACTCCGCGGCGACGTCGCGGACGATTTCCTGAATCGCCGCCAGCGCCCGCAACGGGCAGACGTCTTCTTCCCGCGCTTGCACGAGAGCCCGGCGTGCCGCCTTCGTGTCGCCCGTCGCGAGCAGCACGCGGCCGCGCAAGTAGTGCGCGGCCGCGTAGCGAGGGTCGATCCGAATTGCACGGTCGATTCGGCTCAGAGCCTGGGCGAGCTTGCCGGCTTGGAATGCCTCTTCGGCGGCACGAAGGTGAGCGAGGAACTCCCGCAACTGGTCATTCGTCAAGTCGTCTCCATGAGCGCTCTTGAAGGGACTGCAATCGCGCAGGTTGCTGGCTGGAACGACGAAGACGATTTCCGCACCGGCAGCTCGCGCAAGATCGACGATTTGTCGGAGCGCGGAGCGGAAGCGGGCCAGCACCTGCTCGCGCCAGCGGTCGTCCCGATGGTAGGCGCCCGGCCCGACAGCCCGATCGAGGATCGCGTCGACTTCGGCCGGGAGCGTCGGCCGATCCGGGGCGGCAGGCGTCCCGCGCAGGACCCGTTGCGCCAGCGAAAACGTCCGGGACCAGTTCGCCAGTCCGACCACGCGGCGAATCGGCTCCGGGGTATCGATCAGCGACGAATACGTGCGGTCTTCGAGAAACTCGTTGTGGCCCGCATAGAGGACGAACAGGTCGGGTTGGTACTGGACCAATTCGCGGCTCAACACGGCGATCCGATAGCTCGCGTAGCTGATGCCGCCCGCGTTGATGACTTCCCACTGCCGCGACGGATCCATTTCCGGCAAGAACGCCCGCAGAAATCCGGCAAACGAGGTCCTGTCGTCGTAGGGATGACCGTAGGTGGTCGACCCGCCCAGGCAGAAGATCCGATATGCGTCCGGTGGCTTGCGGCGCGGAAAGGCCTGGCGGTTGAACCAAGGCAGCCGGTTCTCCGCGGTCGCGAGAATCGGCTGCCCCGAGGGAGACTCACTTGGAATGAACAGGGGCGATTGCCCGCTGAAACCGACCCAGGGGTTCGATTCCTGAGAGGCCGGGGCCACGCCAAGCACCAGCAACGTCAACTCCAGCGCGCCAAAAAAGAAGGCCGTTGTGACCGCACCGTACAACAGCTTGCGTCTGACCGGAACGACGCGGCCGCGGTTGCGACGTCCTGTCGTTCTCTTCAGCTCCTGGCCATCGCCAATCGCATTCGGCGGAGGGCCGCTCATGATCGACTCTTCTGCGACGGCAGCGCTCGGGCCGGCAACTCACACCGGCAGCAAGCGTGGCGCGTTCACGACTGCCGAGCGAAAACCGTTGACTTCAAGGCTCGCGCGGCCGGGAGCCGGTGGAATCCCCGACCCGGTCGGCGGGAGTGAGTTGAATTGCCAGACTGTCGCTTCCTCCCTTGGGAACATCGATCGTCTTCCGGTAAGTCACCGAGGGGCCGGTCTCGACCTCGCCCTCGGGGCTCTGGCCCGCGGGCGGCTTCGCGTCCGGTATTTGCAGGCTGATCTCGAAAATGTAGGAACCGGCGACTGGCCCTTGGGCTGCGGCAAAACTGAATTTGCCATCGGCAATGGGTGCCGACACGTTCGGCGCACTCGTGCCTGTCTGGGCGGGCGTAGCCAGAATGCCGCCGTTGACGGTCGCCATGCCCTCGCAGGTAACGGTCCCCGAAAGCGCAACACGGTCGAAACTGTCGCCACCGCAACCGGCAACCGCACAACACAACAAAGCGAGTGCGCCGGCAATTCCCCAGAAGCGAGTTCTCATCCCTTTGGTCCTCATCACAATCGCACCTTCGTCCTTCTCTTGAGGGATCGTTCCTGTTGCACATCCCCGCAGGGATCCAACGTTACGGAACCTTCACAGGATTGCCGTCGCTCTTGTGAGCCAATCGTCGGAACGTCGTGAGGTCCACGTTCTCGCTGATGAAATGGGTCGAGGCGTCGACCAACACGAACTGTGCCCCCCCGGGGTGCTGCGAGTGGAAACTCGTCTTGGCATTCCAAAGGTTGCCGCATACATCCGTCGAGTCCCAGTTGATTCCCCTGGCGGCGCTTCCCACGGCTGCGGCATTCGAGCGATTGTCATGGGCCAACTGGTTGGAGGCCCCGGTGACAAACACGATCGCCGCCCCGCAGTCCTGCGTCTCGCTGCACCGCATGTGGAACCTGTAACGGCACCGCTCGCCAACCATGAGCACGGCGCTGGTGCCGTCGACGACGTCCCTTAACTTGACATCGCTATCGACGAAGAGTACCCCCGAGCAATTGTTCTGACGGTTGTCGACGTTCGCGCTATCGTCGTCACAGACCCCCGCGTAGTTGGCCGAGGCCGCGTAGAGCCGAGTGCCGGCTGAATTCGCCGGGCGATATTCTCCGCCGTTATGGGGATCTTTCCCGGTATCGGACGGGCAACGAAGCGTGGGGACCGGGGCGGCAATTACTTGTTGTGATTCCGCACTCAGGAGTGATTGCGCAGCCCACGTTCCTGTCACGTTGAGAGTCTGGTGTTGGGCGCTCAGTTCCATGAACGGGGCGACATAAGCCGACCAAGTCCAGCTCGCATAATAACGCATCGGGGTGACGCCGTCGCCATGGTGGGCGTAGTTCTGGCCCAAATAGTTTTGTGCCAAGCCGTAGTCGTTGGTGAAACCCATCGGCAAGTTCTTGAACGTGTCGACATAATTGTGAATGGCCACGCCGATTTGCTTCAGATGGTTGCTGCACTGCGTTCGTCGGGCCGCCTCCCGGGCCGCCTGGATTGCGGGCAACAGCAATGCCACGAGAATGCCAATGATGGCGATCACAACAAGAAGTTCGACCAGAGTGAATCCACGTCTCTTCAATGGAATCATGACAACTCCTCCAGAAAAGGAACTAAGAATGGCACAAGACCTGATTTATACCATGTTGATTTTCGCGAAACAACCCAGCCAAAATGGGCCAAGTTATCTCCTCTCTTAGGAGGTCAGCCTTACACGTCGAGCCCTGGAGGTAGTGTCCGACCGCAAATCCGTCCTGGCTCAAGCTAACGCCGTAAAGTATTTCCCGATGACAGGTTAAGCGCATGTGGCTCGGGCGGGATGGACCACGGCTGATCCAGTCATGGTGTCCAACGGCAATTGCCTGATTGCCTCGGATCTGGTCCACGGACGTCGCTTGGCGAGGCTTGCGAGGGACGGTGTCGGCAGCGGGCATCAGGCGGCACGTCCGTCTTCCGAACCGGAACATGGTTGTCTTTCCATCACCCCTCTCCCCTCCTAGAATCGGGTTTTCGGCGGAAATCAGGTTTTCGTGCGTTCAAAAGGTGTTCCACGGATGAAGAAGGTGACGCCGTCGGCGGAAGGAGGACCAAGGCTCGGCTTGTTTCGCCTAAGACTGGCTGGGGTGCTGCTTCTCCTGTTTGCTGCTGCCACGACGATTTCCCTGATCAGTGCCTACTCGATCCGAAAACAGTGGTATCGTACGGAAGAGCTTCTGCAATCGACGGCTGAAGATCGTGGACAGGCACTTGACAGCCTGGAGCGGATCTTTGCCACGATGATGCGTCAGCGGTCACGGGACGACGATCCCGTTTCTCCGGAGACGTTTCAGGTTTTGGCCGAGTTGACCGCTGCCTACACCAGATTTGTCCAACGTCATGCAGATGATCCATCGCTCCGCATGGACCTGGTTCGGGCGCATCGTCTCCTGGGCCAGGTTTACGGTTTGCAGACCCAAGCAGACCGTGCCGAAGCCGAATATCAGGAGGTGCAGAAGATCCTGCTTGATCTGGCTGACGAAGACCCGCGACCGGAGTACCGTTATCTTCTGGCAGAGAACCGCCAGCAACTCAGTCACCTGCTGGCGGAACTTGACCGCACCGACGAAGCCAGCCAACTTGGCGTCGATGCGATGCGAGAACTGGCAAAGTTGGCGGGCGAGTTCCCCAATTCACCAGCGTATGACAGCGCCTTGGCCGTCGCCTACAACAACCTCGGCTTGTTGTCCCTCAAGCTTGGACGTGATGAAGACGCCATCCAGTATCTTCGCCAAAATCTTTCCACCTTAGAGCAACGGGTCAGCCGATTTCCCGAGGATCTCAGCTGCGTTGAGAGGCTGATTGACTCACAACAGGTTCTTCTGGGTCTGCTGTGGAGTCTGCGGCGACTCGAAGAGGCCAGACAAGTCGGCGCTCAAAGCCTCTCCACGATCCGGAAGTACAAGGAGACTCTCCGGGATGTTCTGGACCTGGAAGTTCCCCTCATTACGGCCCTGGAAAACATGGCCGGCATCGAGCAGGCGCTGGCGCGTGGGCACGAAGGCTCGCAGGCGGGAGGGAGTCACGGCGAAGCCACGTCATCGCATCGCTTCCTTTTCTCCGAATGGAATTGGACACCGCTGCACGCTCACGATGGCCGGAGTATTCGGCCGGACTTTCTCGTCAACGGCATCTTGCCTGCGGACTTCGAGCATCACGATGCCCTGCTGCTGGGATTCACGTGGTCGCTGGGAGAGATCTGGAAGAGAGTCTGCCTGCAAATCGTTGCGGCAACGTGGCAACGCGTCGAGACCATCATTCTTGTCCCGGATATCCAAGCGCAGGAAATGTTGACCGAAGGTCTGCGTGAACTCAACGTGCCGCTCGGCCAAGTTCACTTTTACCCGATCCCGGTGAATACGGCGTGGGTCCGCGATTACGGGCCCCACGTCGTCAAGACCGGGGAGCGCGGCTGCAAGTGGATCGATCTTCAGTATGGCGCGATCGCGCGAAGTCGCGACGACCATCTGCCGTCGGCCTTGGGACGCGTCATGCGGTGGCCCAGAGTGCGCACGGGCATTGCGCTCGACGGCGGCAACCTGTTGACCAACGGCCGGGGGCTTTGCCTCGCCACGACTCAATTGCTCGAGAGGAATCGGGAGTTCGGCTACCGAGACGAGTACGTCACAGGTACCATCAAACGGCTTTTTGGTGCTGCAGAGATCGTGTATCTCGAAAAGCTCGAAGGTGAAAAGACGGGCCACGTCGATCTCTTCGCGGCGTTCACTGCTCCCGACACCGTCGTCGTGGGAGACTGTTCTGGAGTTGACCCGGTGAACGCGGCCGTCCTCGACCGCAACGCCGAACGGCTCAGCAAGGTCGTTACGGCGTCAGGCCCGCTGAGAGTCGTCCGTTTGCCCATGCCGCCGCGTGGGGGCGACGATTTTGGCGGGTCCTATACGAATGTGCTGTTTGCCAACGGAGTCCTGCTCGTGCCTTCGTGGCCCAACGTGCCTCGCGAAACGGAGGACCGCGTGATGGCGACCTACCGGCGACTGCTTCCTGGCTGGGATGTGGTTGGCATCGATGTTGGGAACTTGATGTCCTACGGCGGCGCGCTGCGCTGCGTCTCATTGCCCTTGTACCGCATTCGTCCGATGAACGGGGCGGCAAGAACGCCCGCAGGGGCGCGGCAGCAAGTTCCGTCGAAGTTACAGGAATGAAGAAGTCGAGCCGCATCCTCATGTTGCGGACATGCGGGGGCGGCCTCCTCCTCAACGACGTGGAACAGTTCTGCTTGTTCTGCGGCGACGCCCAAACGGACGGGCCGCAAGACCTGTTGATCTCGGACGAGTTCCTCTCGGACCAGCTTCTTGGTGACGTAATCCGTGAAACCGTAGTTGCCCGGACTGCGGTAGCGGTCGAGTTCCCTCCAATTGACCAACACGTACGTGATCTGCTGCTCGCGCAGAGCAGCTCGTCGCTGTGCGGCGGTGCGGCCTTTCATCAAGCGTTCGAAAAGGCATTCGTCAAAGCAGGTGTTGTACAGCGCCGGCAACTCCAAGTCGAACGGCTGGGCGTCGCCCACCAACAGCACACGGTCCCCTGCCGAGGCTCTGTCGTTCAGATACCGATGGATGGGATGCACGCGCGAAGGTCCGTTCGGTTCGGCCGGCTCGTCGCGCCGCAATTGTTCCAGGGACGCCAGATACCGGTGGTCGTAGACGCCAGCCGAGAGCAGGAACAGCAGGTTCGCCGCCAAGCCGCCCAGCAGCAGGACGGTCACGGCCGTCCGCCAGACGCGCGACGCGGACCAGGCGGCTCCCACGCCGGCCAACAGGGCCAGCACGGGCAGGACGGGGACCCAGAACCGATCAACGCGGTGCGTGGCGAGCCACCACACGGCAAGGTAAAAGCCGGCATAGGCCGCCAACCACAGGACGAACCGCCGCCGTCGCACACCGAAGAAAGCCGCCGCCACCAGCGGCACCAGCAGCGGGCTCTGCCAGAGGTTCCGCCAGCCCAGATCGGCCGCCGCCGCGTACGCTTGCGAGGCCGAGTACCGCCGGCCGTGCTCGTCCGGCGGCACGCGATGCGCGCGGTTCCACTGGGCCATCCGCTCCGGCGTGCGGGTGACTCCGCCCAATACCAGCGGATACACTGGATTGCCGGTCAGCGCCGCATTCTTGGCGTGCCACAATCCGCAGCCGCCCAACGCCGACAACAAGAACAGGGCCGCCGACCGCCAGCCGAATCGGCCCCGCGCGAACAGGGCCGCCAGCGTCAGCGGCACGACCACCAGCAGCAGCGCCGGGTACTTGCACGCCGCCGCCGAGCCGGCCAGGAAGCCCGCCAGCAGAAGTGGACCGCGCGGTGCCGAACGAGATCCAGCCCGACTCGCCAACGCAGCGTCTTCGCCCGCCCAGACTGCCATCGCGTACACGGCCAGCACCAGGTAGCAGGCCACCGCACCTTCGACCAGCCCCGCCTGGGAAACGTGGACGACCCACGGCAGCGAGAGATAGACCAGCGCGGCAACCAGACCGGCCCCTGGCGAGTCAAACCGGCGGCCTGCGGCCAACAACCCCAGCGCGGCCAGCGGCGCAAAGCAGGCGATGACCGTCTTGCCCGCCAGCGCGCCCCACCACCAGTCCCGCGCGCCGGGCATGAAGACCATGGCCAGCAGCGCGTGCATCTCGGCGCCCAGCGGCATGTTCCCGTACACGTTGTGCGGCAAGAAGCCGATCCGTCCCGCCTGGTGCCATTCCTTGGGAACCTGCAAGTGATACTCCCGGACGTCGAAATCCCAAGGCGGCAACATCGCCCCCGCAACGATCAGCAACAGGAACGGGAGTGCCAGCCACAGGCCGTGCCGCGCGAGCCAACCGTCGTCGGGGCCGGCCTCGAGTTGCGTCGAGTGTGCCTCGCAGCGCTGATCCGGTCGCGACGGCGCATCGTCCTTCGCTATCCCCGTGGCACGCCGCTGCGACCATTTCCAGACTGCCCAGACTGCCACGACGACGCTGGCGGCCACCGGGAGCCACGGGCCGTGCAGCCCGCCCGCCAGCCCGGTCGCCAGCGTCAGCAGCGACCATTCACTCAGCCCGACTGCCGTCGAGAACACGAACGTTTCCAGTCCCGTCAGGCCCCGATCTGTGCGGACGGCGGCGAGCGACAACCGTCCGGCGAAATAGGCCATGGCGAGGATCAGCCCCGCCACGGCCAGAATCGGTAGCCGATCCGAGACTTGAAAATGGCTCCAGTCATCGCCCACCCAAGACGCGACAATCTGGTCGGGGAGCAAAGCCACGGCGAGACTTTGCCGGCGGATCGGCTGGGCGGCGAAGAAGGCCGCCACGTACCATGTTCCCAACCCCAGCAGCGCGGCGATTTTCCAGCCGTTGGCCGCTTCGGAGGCGGGGACCGGGTTGGCGGCCGCACGAGTCATGCAGTTGCTCTCGGCAAAAAGGGAATCTGGCGTTAGAATGGGGACCCTTGGCGGGACCGGTTGACTTACTCCCGCAGGATCTTAACCTCCTGCGGCTTCGGTGTCGAATACGATTGATCGCGACGGTGCCCAGGTCGCAAAGCTCTAACAACGAATTTCCTCATGTCTGAAACAGTCAAAGGAGCAACGCCAGCGAAAAAGCCGACGGCGGCCACCAACACCTACCCGGCCTGGTCTCCGCGATTCTGGCACGGGATGTTGCTGGGCGACTGGTTGCGGCTGCTGGCCAGAAATCGGTTTCGCGTCGACTTTTTGCGTTGGGGACTGGCCTCGACCGTCACGTTCGCCACCGTGGTCAACTCCACCTTGCGGATCGTGCAGACGATCCTGTTCGGCCGGAAAGTGGCCCGCACCGAGATCGTTCAGCCGCCGGTGTTCATCATCGGCCATTGGCGGAGCGGCACGACCTTCTTGCACGAGTTGCTGGTCCAGGACGAACGCTTTGCGTATCCGACGACCTACGAATGTTTCGCGCCCAATCACTTCCTGGTCAGTCGCCGCGTGCTGCCCTGGCTCGTCCATGTGTCGCTGCCCAAACAGCGGCCGATGGACAACATGTTGGCCGGCGCCCATTTACCGCAGGAGGATGAATTTGCCCTGGGCGCCCTCGGATGCCCGACGCCCTATTGGCGGATGGTGTTTCCCAACGAGCCGCCGTGCTACATGGAACTGCTGGACATGGAAGGCGTCGAACCGCACGTGCTGGCACGCTGGAAGCGGGACATGGTGTGGTTCGTCCGCGCCTTGACGTACTACAAGCGAAAACCGGTGATCCTCAAGTCTCCGCCGCACACGGGGCGGGTCGGCGTGTTGGCGGAACTGTTTCCCGGCGCGAAGTTCATCCATATCACGCGGAATCCGGAGACGCTGTTTGCCTCGACCCGCCGCCTGTGGCCAACGCTGGACATGGCTCAGGGCTTGCAGGTTCCCAAGAACGAGCACTTGGACGCCTACATTTTCGACGCCTTCGAGCGGATGTATCGCGGCTTCGAGTCACAACGAACCGGCCTGGCGCCGAACCAGATCATCGACGTCCGCTACGAGGACCTCGTGGCGGATACCATGGGTCAGGTCGAACGGATTTATCGCGCGTTGGAGATCGGCGAGTTTGAAGCTGTCCGCGCCCGGCTGCAGGAGTTCGTCGGCCAGCGGAAGGACTACAAGCCGAATCGGCACGAGGAACTGGAGCCGGAAATCCGCGCGGAGATCCGCCGCCGCTGGTCGGGTTACATCCAGAAGTACGGTTACGCCGAAGAACTCACTGACGGCTGACGCCTATGAGCACTGCATCCAACTCGCGTTCGCTTCCCGCCGGTCAGGACGTCAAGTCGCTGCGCGACCTTTCGCCGCAGCAGTGGAAGTCGGGCATCGCCGCCTGGCTGGGCTGGCTGTTCGACGGTCTGGACATGCACCTGTATACGCTGGTCGCTACGCCGTTCGTCGCCCAACTGCTGCACGTGGGTCAGCGGGACGACGCCGTGGGCTATTACGGCTCCGTGATTCAGGCGGCGTTTCTGGTCGGTTGGGCGCTGGGCGGTGGCTTCTTCGGCCGGATTGGCGACCGGTTGGGACGCGCGCGAGCGCTGCTCCTGACCATTCTGACTTACGCCATGTTCACCGGGCTGTCGTTCTTTGCCCAGACCTGGTGGCACCTGCTGATCTGCCGTTTCCTGGCGGCGCTGGGGATTGGCGGCGAGTGGGCGGTGGGGGCGTCGTTGCTGTCCGAGACCTGGCCTCGCCGCTGGCGGCCGTGGATTGCCGCAACGCTGCAGAGTGCGGTGAACATCGGCGTGTTGTTGGCGATGGTCGCAGGCGTGCTGGTCTCGATCGTCTCGGCGTCCAGCGAGACCTATGCCTACCGCAGCGTGTTCCTGGTCGGCATCCTGCCCGCCCTGCTGGTCCTCTGGATTCGCCGCGCCGTGCCGGAACCGGAAGAGTGGCACACGGCCAAGCAGCAGGCCCAACAGGCGGTGCCCGGCATTGCAGACCTGTTCCGCGGTTCGGTACGGCGGACGACGATCCTCACGATCCTGGTCTGCGCCACCTCGCTGACCGCCCACTGGGCCTTCATGTTCTGGTCGCTGCAACACCTCCGCAATCTGCCCGATGTCAAGGCGTGGACCGACCTGCAGAAGACGACGTTTGTCAGCCACGCGATGATCCTGCTGATGGTCATGTCGATTGCCGGCAACTTCTTGGCCGCTCTCATTGCGCGTTTCCTGGGCTACCGGCGATCGATCGCGCTGATGTGCGTGGGGTATTTCCTCTCGATGTACCTGACCTACAGCGAAGTGCGCTCGCACGACAACTTGTTCTGGTGTCTCTGCGCGATGGGCATTTCCCAGGGCGTGTTTGGTCTGTTCACCATGTACATGCCGCCGCTGTTCCCGACCTTGCTGCGGACCACCGGGGCCGGTTTCTGCTACAACATTGGCCGCATCGTGGCCGCTGGCGGAACGGTGTTCTTTGGGCTCTTCTCCAAGGTCGGCGATCACCGCCTGGCGTTGCTGTATTCCGCCTGGCTGTTCCTGCCCGCCGCCGCCGTGGCGTTGTTCCTGTCCGAGCCGCCGGACGAGAAGGGCACCGTGTCGCCGGCTGAGTAGACGTTCAGCGGCCCGGTCCACGAACAATGTCGCCTTTCGCTCCGCGAAAGGACGCCCTTTCACGGAGCGAAAGGCGACGATACGGCGGAGTCTTTCCTGGGCGATAACCGTTGGCGCTTTGTTCCTGCCCAAACTAAAATCGGGATTAGTGGGCAAGCACCAAGGGAGTCGCAGATATGGTTCGTACCCTCATCACGCTGGGAATCTGTTGGTCGGCGCTGGCGCCGTTGGTGGCCGGGGCGGGTTACGCCGGGGAAGCCGCTTCGGCGGATCCGCCGCAAGTTTCCGACGATATCGGGCAACTGTTGCAGGACCGGGTGTACGCTGCGGCGGTCGCCGCCATCGACCAGGCGCTGGCCAAGCCGGACGCGGCTGGCGATTACTTGCTGTACCTGAAAGGCCGGGCCCTGCTGTTGCAGCGGGAGTTCGACGCCGCGGTCGAGACCTTCGAGCAATTGACTCGACAGTTCCCCGCCAGTCCCTGGAAGCGCCGCGCCCGCTTCGCCAGCGGCTTGGCACTGGCTGCCAAACACGACTTTGCCCAGGCGGCGACAATCTATCGGACCGAGGCGGAAGCGCTGCTGGCGCCGGAGCGAAAACAGGAACTCGCGGACGCCCTCCGCACGTATGGCGACGCCTTCTTCCGGCCGCCGAAACCGGGCGACGCGCCGGACTACGCGACGGCGCTGCCGTTCTACGAAGAAGCGTTGAAGGTCGGTTTGCTGCCTGGGCCGCGAGCGGAAACACAGTTCCGCGTGGCCCGCTGCCGCCAGGAGTTAAAAGAACACGCCGCCGCCGCCGAATCGTTCGCCGCGTTTCTGGCCGAGCACCCCGCCGAGCCTTTGGCGATCGAAGCCGCGTTCCGAACGGGCCAGTGCCGGCTGGCAGCCGGCCAACCCAAAGACGCGCGGCGCGTCTGGCACGAGTTGTTGGCCGCGCACGCCGATTCGCCGTCGCCGTGGATCGCCGAAGCCGCTTTCCAGTTGTCGCGCACGTGGGGACTGCCCAATCCCGCTACGGATGCGGACCTGGAATTGGGGATCGCGGCCCTGAACGCCTTTCTGGCAAAATTCCCCACGCACAAGCTGGCGGCCCAGGCACATGTGGATATCGCGTTGAGCTACGTGGCGCGAGAACGTCACAGCGTCGCGGTCCGCCAATTGACGGCCCTGCTGGCCGACCCGCGGTACCAGGCAGCCGAGGCGATTCCCCAGGCCCGCGTGCTGCTGGGCCAGGCGTACCACGACCAAGACAAGTTCGCCGAGGCGGTCCAGGTGTGGCGCGAGTACCTGGTCAAGCACCCGGCCGACGCCCAGTGGAGCGACGTGCAGCAACGGGTGGTCGATGCGGAGTACCTGCTGGCCCTGGACAAGTACCGCGCGAAAGACTTCCAGGTCGCCGGGCAACTCCTGTCGGAGTTCCTGGCCAAGTACCCGCTGGACCAGCGCAATCCGGGCATCCTGGTGCTATTCGGCCGGATGAACTACCAGCAGAAGCAGTGGGACGCCGCGATCGCCGACTGGCTGCGGGTCGTCTCCAAACATCCGCAGACGAACGAAGCCTCGTACGCCCAGTACATGATCGGGGTCGTGACCGAGCGAGAGTTGGGCCGGCCCGCCGAGGCGCTCGAAGCGTACCGCAAGGTCACTTGGGGCAATCACGCGGTGGAAGCTCAAGCGGCGATCGCCCGGCTCACGGCCAAGTCGCTGACGGTCGTCACGCCGCGCGTCTTCCGCTGGCACGAAACCCCGTCGATCAAGCTGACCACGCGGAACATCCCGGCGGTGACCGTGCGCGTCTGGCGTATCAACCCGGAGGCGTACTTCCGCAAGACGCATCGGCTGGCCGGCGTCGAGGATCTGGACATCGCGCTGATCGCCCCGGACGCGACGTTCGAGTTCCCGATTCCCCAGTATGCCGAGCACCGGGAGTTGGAGAGTATCGTCCCACTGCCGCAGCCGGAGATGGCCGCCGGCGCGCTGGCGGTGGCCGTGGGCAGCGAGACGCTGGAGGCCACCGCGCTGGTGCTCCGCAGCGATCTGGACGTGATCGTCAAGGCGTCGCCGTCCGAGGTCTTCGTGCTGGCGGAGAACATGCGAACCGGCAAACCGTGGCCGGGAGTGCGGCTGCTGATTTCGGACGGCAAGAGGATTCTGGCCGAAGCAGTCACGGGCGACGACGGGGTGTGCCAGCGGGATTTGCCGCGGGCCGAGACCCGAGCAGCGACAAGTGCTCCGCCCGCAGGGGCCGACCCGCTGGCCGACTCCGGGACGCCCATCCTCGATGTCGCCAACGTATCGGTCCTGGCATTGGCCAACGGGCACGTGGCGTCGAACGTGGTGTCCCTTGACGGATTGAACGCGGCCCCCGCACTGGCGGATCGAGGGTACCTGTACACGGACCGGCCGGCCTATCGGGCTGGGCAGCAGGTGTTCGTCCGCGGCTGTATCCGCAGCGTGAAACAAGATGCGTACGCGGTCGAAGCGGGGAAGAAGTACACGCTGGATGTGCTCGATCCGCGCAGTCGGCTCGTCTGGCAGCAGCCGCTTGCGCTCGGCAAGTTCGGCACGCTGGCCGCCGATTTCCCGCTGCCGCCGATCGGCGTTCCCGGCGAGTACCGGATCGTCGCACGAGACGTGGACGGCCGCCGGTACGAGGGTTCGTTCCAGGTCCGCGAGTGCCGTCCGGAGCCGGTCCGATTGCGGATCGACCTTGCCAGCCGCGTGGTCCAGCGGGGCGAGGACGTCGCGGGCACGATTCGTGCGGAGTTCCCCGACGGCACGCCCTTGCGCGGCGCGGAAGTCGTGATTCAACTGGCCGATGAACCGCCCCACACGGCCTCGGTCGACGACCGCGGACGGGCGCCGTTCAAGCTGTCCACGCGCGAATTTGCCGAGAGCCAAGTCCTGAAAGTGACGGCCAAGCTGCCGCAGTGGAACGTGACGGCGGGGGTGAACGCCTATCTGGCGCTGCGCGGATTCACGGTCGGCGTGCGGACCGTTCGCGACAAGTTCGTCGCAGGCGAGTCGTTCGAGGTCACCGTCTCGACCCAGGATCCCGAAGGCCGCCCCGTCGGCCAGCGGCTGAAGTTGAAGGTGTTCGCGGTCGTCACGGAGAACGGACGGTTGAGCGAACGGCCGCAGGGCGAACACGACCTCCAGACCGCAGCGGCC
>CAYUFW010000052.1:21146-33269 GCA_964443915.1 uncultured Pirellulaceae bacterium | reverse complement strand
CACAGCTGTACCAGTGAGACGCTTGGCTTGGCTCGCAGGAAAGGGAGGGAAAGTCCATGACGGACAGAATCACGATGCTGCGGGCGGCCGCCCTTTGCCTTCTCGCGTTTACCGGCACGGTCATGGCGGCGAACGAACCGTCCTGGTGGAACCCCCAGTGGCGGTTCCGGACCACGGTGACGCGCCCCACTCCGTGCCGCGACGCGGCCGAGCGACCGGTCGAGGTCGCGGTGGATTTTCAGCGTCTCTTGCAGCGCGCCGGCATTGCAGGCGAAGTGGACCCGCGCTCGGTGCGCGTCGTCGAGCGGAGCGCGAACGCCGAGGTGCCCGTCGCCTGCCGAACCGAATTCAACGCGCCCCAGAACCGGCAGGAACGGTATCTCGCGTGGTATGCCCGTCCGCAACTTGGCCGATGCGGCGTCTACGACATTTACTTCAACACCAAGGACCGCCAAGTCCCCGCGGCGACGTATCGCGACGACCAGTTGCCGCCGGAGAACCTGCTGGCCAAACCGGGATTCGAGGACGCCGACGACGGGTTGCCCGTCGCCTGGCAAGTGCAAGGAGCAGCACTGGTGCGATTGGGCCGCTTTGCGCACACCAGCGGACAGCGGTCGTTGGCGATCGTGGTCGACGAGAAGACCTCGGCGGACGCTCCGCGCGAGGTGACCTTGTCGCAGAAAGTCGACGTGCGGCGGTTCGCGGGTCAGGAGATGGTCTTTCAGTGCGATCTGCTGGCCGAACGTGCCGCCTACGGCGCGCCGGTGGTGATCGAACTGGAGCAATTCCGGGCCGATGGCTCGGCGATCTTCGAGTGCGCCGTCCAACCGCGCTGGTTGACCATCGAATTGGCTCAGGGACAGCTGGTGCAGTTCTGCGAGCGGGGGCGATTCAGCCAGGACGTGGCGACGCTCAACGTGCGCGTGCGGTTCCGCTGCCGAGTGACCGATGCCGATACGGGGCAAACGGTGAGCGGTCCGGAGTCCTTCTTCACGGTCTGGCTGGACCGGCTGGTCGTTCGGCCGGGCGAGCGTTGGCCTTGGCCTGCGGCCAGCCACGCCGGGTTCGTCGAAGGGGCTTTGACCGACGCGCCGCTGAATCGTGCCTTGGCGCTGACGGGGCCGCGTTTCCTGATGTTCAACGGCGCCTCCGAGGGAACGTTGACTCGCGGCGTAGCGGATCCCGGTCCGCCGTCAGTGCATTGGGGACTGCAGGCCGGCACGCTGGAATTCTGGTGCCGGCCCTCGTGGGACGCGGCCGATGGCGTGGAACACATCTTCTTTGACGGTGTGGCCTACATGCACCGCCGGCAGTCTGTGTTGCGCAAGCTGGACGCCGACGGCCGCAACCAGCTGGAGTTCTCCATCGCGGACGCCGACGGCGCCACGCACGCCGTCCGCGGGCCGGTGCCGCTGAAGGCCGGCCGATGGTCGCACGTCGCGACGGTGTGGGACATGCCCAAGGCTCACCTGGCGCTCTTCGTCGACGGCGAACTGGTTGCTGGGCACGGACCGGGGCCGACTCCGTGGCCCAGCAGTCTGCCGGCCAAAGGCGGGAACACGAAAGGCATCGGCATCTACGAAAAGGACTGCCGCAGCATGCCCATGCAAGCCTGCATCGGCACCGCAAGACGAGGAGCGGCAACGCACTCGGCCGAAGCGGCGATGGACGAGTTCCGCATCTCCGACGTCGTGCGTTATGCGGAACCCTTCACGCCCGCGCGCACGGAGTTCCCGGTCGACGAGCACACACGCGCGCTGTTCCATTTCGAGAACGAACGCGATGGCGTACATGCCGGCGACGACCGATTCGTGCGAGGCCATCTCTGCGTCGACTTGCCGGTTCAGGACGAAACGGCATCGCGGGAGATCCTGGACCAGGGGAAGATCCGCCAGCAGATGGTCCTGGTCCAGCCGCACGCTCCGGCGTCGCTGTTCGAGGCCAACCGCGCGGAGGGCCGCCTTCCGGTGAATCCCCCGTTCCGCCGGCCGCCCGATCCGCGGTGCATCGAGTACCGCGACCGCCAAGTGGAACGGACGGTCGAGGGACAGGACGCCGGATTCACGCTGACCGTGGGAGGGGATTACCCGCCGCTGATGCGCGGCGTGACCTTCGAGCGGGCGGATCGGGCGGGGAACGCTGTGACGGAAGACGCAGGCAAGATGCCTACGCCACGGAGCACGACGCTGCTGCCCCGTTGGCGGGCCAACGACGCCGTGGTGCCGCTCTCGTTCGAGACGGTCCAGGCCACATTGGGCGCGAAGGGCGACGGCGACGCCGCGAAGGCTGTGGAGGCGTTCCGGTACGCGCTGCAGACCGCCCACTACTACGACGGCTGCTATTGCGAGACCCTGCCGACGCAACATCGGCGGCGGACTTCGTACACCTTTACCAAGGCCCTGAACATCTATCCCTTCGACCAGTGCGGCCCGTTGAACCACATGCTGCGCAAGCTCTTCCTGGCCGTGGGCATCTCGTCCAACGACGCGCCCGGCACCCACCACCAGTTCCAGCAGGCGTTCTACCAAGGACAATGGCGGTTGTTCGACTTGTCCGCCCGCGTGTTCTGGCTGGACCGCGACAACGCGACCGTGATCGGGCGGCGGGGCATGGACGAAGACCCTTACCTGAAGATCCGGCAGGGCGGCGATGTCTGCGCCTGGCTGCGGGGCGTCCCCAGCGGCACGCCGTTCGGGTCGGCGGTCAGGCCGCACAGCATGGACTTCCCGCTGCGGCCCGGCGAGCGGGCCAGCGTCTGCTGGCACAACGAGGGTCGCTGGTTCGAGGTCTTCGGCGAGCGGGAACCGTTGCCGCTGGCCAAGGTCCCGCCGATCTTCGGCAACGGGGCGATCGTGTATGAGCCTACGGGGGAAGGCGAGGCCGCCGTCCTGGACAACATCGTCATCCAGCGCGGCAACGACGGCTCCAGCCAACTCCGGGCCAAGGATTCGGCAAAGACAGCGGCCCTCGTCTACCGTGCCCGCTGTCCCTACATCTTCTCGGATGCCGCGGTCCGCGGTTCTTACTCCGCCGGCCAAGGCGGGGCCGTGCGGGTGTCGCTCTCGTTCGACGAAGGCCGGAACTGGACCGAGGTGTGGCGCAGTCCCGACACGGGCGGAACGATCGCCGCGACGTTGCGGGATCAAGTGACCGCGCGGTACGCGTATTGGCTGAAGATGGAGTTGGCCGCCGGCCAGGACGCAATCGTCCGTGACCTGCAGGTGCGCAGTACGCTGGTCGCCTCGCCGCTGGCGCTGCCCGGCAAGCTGTCGCTGGGCGAAAACCGCATCACGTTCGCGGGCGCCGCGCCGAGCGTGCCGATCACGACGACCTGCCGCTGGACCGAGCGGTACCGCAGCGATTTGGCCGTGGCCATCGGCGGGCTGAGTTTCTACACTGAGGGCGACGAGTTGCATCGCAACGTGCTGGTCGTTCCGCCCGGCGGCGAGGTGGCCGTGCCGGTCACACTCCACGGACGCCGCCTGCAAGCCGAGGTGCGGTGGGACGGCCTGCCGGAGGGTTGGACGTGTACGCCGCCGCAATGGACGGCCGAACTGGCAACCCCGGACGCTCGCGCTGCGGCCGAGTTCGTTGTGCGTACCAGCGGGACGCAGTCCGGCGACATCGTTCCCCTGACCCTTGTGATCGGCCGGGGCGACGGCCAGCGCCGCGTGCCCGTCCAGGTGCTGGTGGCCGAGGCTCCTCTGGTGCGCGAAGCCGAGCGGGCCGACGAGATCTCCGGCACGGCCACGGTCCGCGAACTGGCCGAACTCAGCGGTGCAAACGGGGTCGCGTTCGCCGGCCGCGGCCAGTTGGCGATGGACTTCGCCGCGTCCAGCGGCGGCACGTACGCCCTTTGGTTGCGCGCCCGTTGGGAGCCGGACGGTGATTCGTCCCTGTCGCTGGCCATCGACGCCGCCAGCCCGCGCCCGCTCCGCGTCACGCGCATGATCGGCTTCGAGGACTGGACCAATCCCAGCCGGGCCCACACCAAACGGTTCCACCGCGAGCAAGAGGACCACTGGGCCTGGTATCGCATCCCGGAAGTCACCCTGACGCCGGGAAGGCACCGTCTGACGCTTTCGGCAGCCAACGGCGCTTGGCTCGATGCGCTGGTCTTGCTTCCCCAGGACGACGCGACCGACCGGGCGGCGATGAACCTGTTCCAGAACTGGAACTTTGCCCCGTGGAACAATCCTTTCTGAGAAGCGCAGACGGGAACGAGGCCGCTCGCCGTGCTGTCGGCACTCCGCAACTTCACGGCAACTCCGGCGTGCTGGCGACCTCTTCCAGGGCCTTGTCGGTGCTGTCGGGGTCGACCTTGCGGCAGGCTTCGGCCAGTTGCTCGGCGATGTCCTCCAGGTCGTCCCGCCATTCGCTCGGGTCGGCGTCCGGCGGGCAGAATTGGGTGAATTCGTAGCACAGCAGGATCAGCCGCAGGCAGTGGCGAAAGACGATGCCTTCCTGTTTCTGCAGGGCCTTGCTGGTGACGTACTTGTTGAAGTCCCCGCCGAATTCAAGCAACTCGCCTGCGGCCCAGACGGGCGTGGTGATCACGTCCGGCACGCCGGGGAAGTCATAGTCGAACAGCCGCCGCAGTTTGTCGGCCAGCGTCAGCACGCGGACGCGCTCTTCGGGGAACATCATCCGCCGGTCGCGGTCCTGTTCTTCCTCGGCGGCTTCGGCGGCGCCGAGTTCTTCTGCGGAGGCCAGTCCCAACTGCAGCAACTGGACGTCCAGCCGCGTGGTGGCCAGCGGACCGGGCGGCAGCTGGTCCGGCGGCGGGACGCGCAGCTGGAACAGCATCGAGCGGGGGATCTCCAGGACGCTTTCCATCGCCTGCACCCGCTCGCGGCGGTCGGCGATGCCCAGCTGGTTGACCAGGAACACGCCGTACAGCGGATTGATGCCGCGCAGCAGCAGGAGCTTTTCCAGAGTGCGCGTGGGCCGGGCGTAGACGGGCCGGTAGGCGGGCTCGTCCGCAGCCTGGCTCTCCTGAGCCGGGCCTGCGTGACCGGTTGCCGCCACGGGGCGGGAGCCTTTCTCGGCCAGACGTGCATCCGCTTTGTGGCCGCTGAGGCCGAGCAAGAGTCCCGATCCCGTGGCGCCGCTCTTGTGCGTCGGCCTTTCCAGGCCGACGTCCGGCTGGAGAGCCGGACGTACCTTGGCAGCATCCGGCGCTGGTTTGTCCGTCGGCTTCGGCGGCGGGGGTTCCAGTTCCACGTAACCGGCTTTCGACAGGACCATCAGCATCCGCTCCAGCTGGCGCTGGCCGGATTCCAGGTGCCGCACGTCGCTCAGGCGTTTGGCGACCAGCGTCCGCACGCGGTCCACTTCGGGCGAGGCCTGCAACATGTACGCCAGCAACCGCCAGGGCAGCGGGCCGCGGCTGCGCAGCCGGCCGGGCGGCGATTGGGTCAGTTTCTGGAACTGGCCCTCGGTCCAATATTGATCGTTGGGCGAGCGTTTGGGCATCTTGCGTTTCAGGTCTTTTTTGGCCTTCAGCAATCCCGGATCTTTCGTGTTTTCCGGGATCTTGTCGAACTTCTCGCGCCAGCGCAAGATGCGGACGTCGTCTTCGTGAGCCAGGGCGAACACGAAGCCCCGCGTGTCGAACTGCGGCCGGCCGGCGCGGCCGAACATCTGGTGCGCGGAACTGGGTTCGACCAGCTTCTTGTCGTCGGGCGGGCCCTTGAGCAGCGTCGGCAGCACCACACTGCGGGCCGGCAGATTGACGCCCGCCGCCAGCGTCTCGGTACAGACGCAAATCGTCAGCAGCTTGCGCTGGAACAAATCCTCGACCACGCGCCGGTACTTGGGCAGCACGCCGGCATGGTGGACGCCGACGCCGCGGACCAGGATCTGCTTCAGCTTCGGCCCGGCGCCTTGCGACCAGTCGTAGCGTTCCAGTTCGCGGACGAGTTGCTCCTGCTGGCCGTGGGCCAACAGCCGCTTGCCCTTGATCTGCTCGGCCACGGTCCAGCACTGCTCGCGGTTGAAACAAAACACCAGGGCCGGCGTCAGGCGGCCCTCGTCGTCGCCCTCGGCCATGGCTTCCAGCTGTTCGTTCAGCAGCATGTCGCCGACCCACTGGAACGTGAGCGGCACCTGGCGGTCGCCGCCCTGGACCAGTTCCAGCCGGCGATGGTGCTCGTGGTCCAGCCAGTTGACGAATTCCAGCGCGTTGCCGACCGTGGCGGACAGCAGCAGCAAGCGCACGTGCTTGGGGAGCAACCCCAACGCGAACTCCCAGACGATCCCACGCTCCAGATCGTTGAAATTGTGGAACTCGTCCATCACCACCGCGAACACGTCGTCGAACGGGAACTCCGGCGTGAGCAGCCGGTTGAGCAGGATTTCCGCCACCACGACCAGGACCGGCGCGTCGGGGTTGACGCGGCGGTTGCCCGTCACCAGGCCGACATCTTCGGGATAGAAACCCCAGCGCGTGGCCAACTGCTGAAACTCGTTGAATTTCTGGTCCGTCAGGGCGATCAGCGGCGTGGTGTAGTACACCCGCTTGCCGGTCTGCAGGGCCTCGAACAGCGCCGCCTCGGCGATCAGCGTCTTGCCGGTCCCCGTGGGCGCGCAGACCAGCACGCCCTGCTCGGCGGTGAACCAAGCCAGCAACGCTTCCTCCTGGACCGGGTAGGGCTGGAAGGGAAGCTGGTTGAAGTACCAGGCCGCAATCTGATCGCGGGACAATTCTCTGGATGGCATGGATCGGTGCTCCTGGGGCCGAGTGTACGCCGGAACCAGCATCGGGAAAATGGGGAGATGGCGACAATGTGACCTCCGGTCACCACAGCGACTTGCTCAAGGCCGGCTGCCAAGGTACTCTGGGCAGAACAAACAAAGATGATTAGGGGCAAGCGGTTATGGCAAAGACACCACCCAAGGCATTCGAATACATCGAACCCATCGGCGCTCGGGTCCTGGTCCGCAAGGACGATCCTAAGCGGCAGACGAAGGGCGGGATTGCGCTGCCGGATCAGGCGGAAATTCCCACGATCACGGGCCGGATCGTGACCATCTCCGCACAGGTCGAGAACGATCCCGACATGCCGTTGCGGCAGTACGACAAGATCCTGTTTCACCCCAAGAATGCCATCCCCGTCGACTTCGAGCCCGACAATCAGCTGTTCGTGGTGCCGGCCGAGGACGTGGTCGCCGTCTTTCGCCGCGAGGCGAAGGATGAGGATGACTGAGGCAACGCGGCAACCGGGACGTGCGCACGTCGCGCGCATCCTGCCGAATGAGACGCTACGGCACGCCGCCGGGTCCCGGCGGGCGCAGGTCGCCGCCGGGCTCGCGGTTGGCCGGTCCGAAGCGCGGCGGGAAGGGCCGCAGGCCGGGGCCGAGCTTGCGGCCTCCAGGCCACTCGCGAATGCCGTCGCGGCGAAAGCGGTGCGCGTGGTACATCCTCTGCAGCTCGGATTGCATGCGTTCGGGCGGCAAGCTCTCCAGGTACGCCCGCTGATCCGGGTCCAGGTCGTCCGCGTAGAATCTTCGCAGTTGCTCCCGGTCCACCGGCGGCCCCGTGAAGCGGCTGAACATGGCGGCCCGCATCCAGGCTTCGGCCAATTCCGACAGACGGCCCTCCGACTTGGCTTTCTCCAGGTCTTCCTGCGCTTCCGGCGACAACCGGGACTTCAGCCGTTCGATGTCTTCGGCCGTGGGCTTCAGCCAGTCGCGGCGCGAGCCGGGGCCGATCCGCTGGGCCATGATCACCAGCGCCTGCATCCGCCGCTTCGGGTCCGGAATCTGGGCCAGGTGCTCCTGTAACATCGGCCAGCGTTCCAGGATCTCGGGCTCCCGGCGTTTGACGATGTCCTCCATCCAGCCGGCGATGGTGCGCAGGTCGCCGTCCGAGAGCTTGCGGGAAACGTAGCTTCGCATCCGCGACGCCGACTGCTCCTGGAGCAGACGCTTGATCTCGGCGACGCGGTCCGACGGCGGCAGACTCAACAGGTCCGCCCGCTGGCCGGACGGCAGCGTCTGCAGCCAACTCGCGTACCGCTGGAGGACCTTTTCCAGCCGCGCCGCTTCCGGATCCTGCCACAGTTCTTCGTGCAGCCGCCGCAGCCGGTCCTGCTCCTTCTCGTCCAGGCGATAGAACCGCTCCTGCTTGCTCTGCAGTTCCTTCTTCTCGGCGGCCGACATCGACTCCAGGCTTTGCGGGTGGACTGCCGGCGCGGGGACTTGCGGCGCGGCAGGCTCGGCGGCGCCCGCAGGCTCGCCGACCTCCGGCACCGCGATCAGCAGCACGAAGAAGATGGCCCAGAGGCGCGATGGAGACCTGCGGCCGGCGGTTTCGGCGGGGTCGGAGACCCGCGCCGAACCGGGGTCGGAGACCCGCGCCGCACGCGGCTTCCGGTCAAGCTCGAAGCGGAGTTCACAGCTCATTGGCGATCTCGTCTTCGGTAAACAGTCCCTCGCGTTCCAGCAACCGCAGGAACTCGAGATTGTCCGCATAACGGTACTGATCCAGCCGCTGGATCACGGGCAGATCGCGGAGCAACCGCTGGTTCTCGCGGCTGACCAGGACCCACACCGCGGCGTATCCGGCGGCAAAGGCGGTGGCCGCGGCGACCGTGCCGGTCCACCACGTCCAGCGCCTCCGCCGCCCGCGCTGCACGGCGGCGCGGTCCACGTCGCCGGCGGCCGACACGGCGACCATGGCGACGGTGGTGCGGGTGAAGGCATCGTCGACGTCCGCGGTCGGCAAGTGGTCCAACAGATCCCAGGTCCGCTGCAGTTCCCGCAGTTGCCTGCGGAAGCCGGAGTCGCGCGACAACCGCTCTTCGACGGCGCGCGTCTGCCCGGCGTCCAGTTCGCCGTCCAGGTATGCCACCAAGTCGGCGGGAAAGTCGTCTTGAGTCTCCTGTGTCGGCTTCGGCTCCGCGTTCACGGCCGTGTGCCCTCCTGAAGGTAAGGTTCGAGGATCACCCGCAGATTTTCCCGGGCCCGCGCCAACAAGGACTTCACGGCCTGGACCGACAACCCCATCGTGGCGGCGATGTCCTCGTAACTCATGTGTTCGAATTTGGCCAGCAGAATGGCCATCCGCTGCCGCTCGTGGAGCGAATCGACCGCCGCCCGCACCACTTCCGTCAATTCGGCCTTGTCCAATTGCCGAGCTGGCATGAGGCCGCTGGGGGCCGCAGCCAAGTCGGCCAGCGGCGGACTCGGCACCGCGCCGCTGGATCCGGTGACGTTGACTTCGCGGCGGCGAGACTGCGTGCGGATCGCGTTGCTGGCGACGTTGTGAGCGATCGTGAACAGCCACGTCGAGAACTTGGCGTCCGGCGTATAGCTCTTGCGGGCCCGGTAGACCCGCAGGAACACGTCCTGGGCCAGCTCTTCCGCCCGGTCGCGGTCCCGGACCAGATTCTGCAGGACGGAAATCAGCCGCGCTTGATAACGCAACACCAACTCTTCAAACGCCACCGCGTTATCCGCGCGCACCTGCAGCATCAACCGCACGTCCGGGTCGGTCGTTTCGTAAGGCGACGGCTTCAAGGCGATGGTTCCCGCGAGCGACAAGGCCGTTTCGTCCTTTGCTGATGACGATCTTTGCTGATGAGGATAATGCGCTTATCCTATCCCGCACCCCCGTTGGATGAAACACCCGTCGCCGCGAGAAGTTCCGACGCGCCGTCCGGGACTGCGGCCGGAAAACGCCTTGTGGGGCGGCAGTCCGCTACAACATCGCTTCTGCGTCGGCTCGTTCCACGTCACGGCGGTGCTGCACGCCAGCGATCCGGAGCGCGGGTACGACGTGGTGGAACGGATCTGTTTGATCCTGACCGCAAACGAATGATCGGGGCGGCCGTCACGGACTTGGGGCTGCGGCCAACGTCGGGTCGATGCGGGGGCCGATGGTGGCGGTGTCGAATTTGGCCTGTGCGTCCGGCAGCGCGGATTTGCGTGCCAAGGTGATGACTTTCTCGACGTCGATGTACGGATTGCCCGGCACGGAACCGTCCATCTTGGCTTGCGGGGCGTACAGCGGAATCCAGAGAAAATGCCCGCTGGAACTGAGGGCCTGCCCGCCCACGATGTGTCCCTGGTCGTCCAGGGCCAGCGTATAGCGGAAGGTCATCGACTGTCTGCGGTTGCCGACGCGCTCGCCGGTTTCGGAGTCGGTCTGCCGTTCGGCATCGCTGCCATAGTTGCTGTAAGTCACCGTGGTCTGGACCGTCTTGTATTGCAGCCCATCGGCGGTTCCGGCATCGTCGATCGAGTTGACCTTGTAGGCGTAAACCGGGTTGTTCCAGGCCACTTGGCCCTTCGACCGGTCCATACCGACCGGACAGCCCGCCTGCCCGACGTAGTTGGCCAACGCCAGGTGAAACGTGCCCATGTTCGGGCCGCCGTCGCGGGCGCTGGGCGGCGCCAAATACAGGTAGCTGTCCGGCGTCGTCCGGTTGTAGATGCACGTCAACAGGGCCTTGATGTCGGCCGGTTGAAACACGATCCCTGCCGCGCCGCCGACGTCGCCGGCGTCCACTGCCCTCACGGGTTCCGGATGCTTGATCGTCGACGCCGTGAAGCCGCTGCAATAGCCTTCCCACGACTCGGCATTCTGGCGCATCCGCAGGCCGGGAAACAGCGCCCGGTCCGTGCCCATGATCCGCCGAATCTCGTAGGAATTCGCCGAGCCTTGGCCGCCATGAAAGGCCCGGTCATACAGGCTCAACGCGGACGACCCCAATGACGCCCCCGAAGCGGCGCCGCGCCCGCGGCGGGCGAACAGTCCGACGGGGCGGGCGCTGCGCACATCGCTCATCCCGCCGCCGGATTCCGGGTGAATCGCGGCCGAATAGGGAATTCGCCACCCGGGAACCGTGGCCTCGGTTTCCAGGTCGGCCAGCTCGGTTTTGTACTTGTAGCCCTGCTCGCGGAAGTAGTAGTTGAACAACGATTCCTGTTCGTCTCGTTCGCTGGGCTGCGTTGTCCCGTTGACTTCCCGCGGGCGGACATTGCTGTCGGTTCGAGTGGATTGCCCGTTCGCTTCGCTCCAGACGCAGACCGAGGCGAACAACAAACCGACCATCATTCGGTTCCCCAGGATTCGCATCTCGCCTCCCTTCGGCCGACATCCGGCCAGCGATGTTCGTCCACCGTGCGGGAGAATCCGCACGCTGGAACAGCCTATTCAGTCCATTCAAGAAAAACAACGACAAAAAAGACCCCCGCGAAGGCCGCGGGGGTCTTGTTGAGTTGCCGACCAGGGGAGGTCGATACAACTTGACTACTTCCGACGGCGCAGGCTGATTCGGGACTTGTACGACTTCGAGCACATGCCCGAGCTGCATCCCGACTTGACCTGGTCCGGCTTGCACTGGTCCGGCTTGCACTGATCCGGCTTGCACTGGTCCGGTTTGCACTGGTCCGGTTTGCACTGGTCCGGCTTCGCCTGATCCGGCTTCACTTGGTCCGGCTTGGCCTGGTCGGGTTTCGCTTGATCCGGCTTCGCTTGATCCGGCTTCACCTGATCGGGTTTCGCCTGATCTGGCTTGGCCTTTTCGGCGGCCTTAGCGCCACCGGCCACGCAAACTGCACAGGCAACGGCAAGAGCAATCAGAAAACGCATGGAAAGCCCTCTCCTTAACAAGGGGTTAAAGAAACACGTAGCGTACTCACGAAATCACAACTCATTTTCTGCCGCCGCTCCGTCCGGAACGTGCGACGACATGGTGGGTAGTCTGCGTCTGGAATGACGATTGCGGAACAGGGGAGGGCAAGCGGGCTTGGCTATTCTGCGTCAAATTTGCGGCACAATCTAGCACGGCATACCGGCGGTGGCCAGCGGGGGTGGGAGTATTTTCTTGACTTTTTCGTTTGGCTGTCTAGCCACGGGAGGGAACCCGCGGCCGGACGGTGTAGGTCTCGGCCGCGACGGTGGGAAATACGATGCGGCCTTGGGATCGGACGAACACTCAACCGCAACTTGGCTGTAGACCGACGGCGCGGGGCCGGTCGGGGCGAGGCGGTTGGGCGCTCGGGATCAGCGGCAGCAGCAGGTGGGACGGGTGCTGGGCATCGTGGAAGATGGTCTGCGTGGCGGACTTGATCTCGGCGCTGGTGCCCAACGGCAGACCCGTATTCTGATTCCGG
>CAYUFW010000052.1:0-21136 GCA_964443915.1 uncultured Pirellulaceae bacterium | reverse complement strand
GTAGCGAGGAAAATTGCTGCTGGAGATTTCCAGCCGGATGCGATGGCCTTTGGCGAACACCTGGCTGGTTTCCCACAGGCTGATCGAGTACTCGTACACCTGGCCGGGGACGATCGGCGTGGGATTCTCCAGCGACTGGCGGAACGCCGCGCCGCGGATTCCTTCACAGATGTGGATCGCGCGGCCGTCCGGGTGGACGTCGGTGAGCGTGGCGGTAAAGTCGGTGTCGACGGCCGTGGATGCCGCGTACAGCTTCACTTCGACGGGCCCGGTGACTTCGGTGTCTTCCGCCAACGGTTCCGTCGTGTAGACCAACACATCGTCCCGCGTCTGGACGGACTGACGATCCTGCGGGCCCCAGACTTCGGGATTGGTCGAGATCTGCCCGCCCAACGTGTACACGGGGTTGGCCGGATCGTAAACGAACGTGTCGGGCTGGCAGTCGGCGCTCGGCGCGGCAGCCGTCAGCCGCCCGTCGCCGCGCACGGAGTTAGCTTGGCCGCCGCTGCTCAGGTAGAACTTGGTGAACTGCGTGCGGGCCAGCGGCCATTCGTATTCGTCCCGCCAGCGGCCGGCGCCCATGACGAAGATCCGCAGCGGCGCGTCCTGGTCGATCCCGGTCGGCAGCCCCTTCAGCCAGTAGTCGTACCAGCGCAAGGATTCGGCCGGCGGCACAGGGTTCGCGCCGTGAACGCCGGGACCCACGCGGAGCTTCGTGCCGCGGCGGACCGCTTCGCTGCCGCCCTGCTGGCGGAACCCCGTGAAGTTGCGGAAGTTCTCGTGGACCAGGTTGTCGTACCAGCCGGTCGAGAAGTACGCCGGCGCCTGGATGCGGTCGTACTTATCCTTGACGCCGAACGACTTCCAATGATCGTCGTACCGCGCGTGCTGCAGCCACTTCTTGATCCGCTGAGCCTGCGGGTGCGGCGCCTTGTCGGCGGCCGACATCAAGGGCAACTGCAGGAAGTGCGGATCGCGGATCGGGATGTGGCCTTGCAGCCCCCTGGCGCCGGTGGCGAACAGTCCGTGCGTGAACACGACGTTCAACTGCAGCACGCCGTCATTGTACTGATGGCCGAAGAAGCTCTGCTGTCCCTCGACCGGCACCATGCACTTCAGGTGCGGGTTGGCCAACGGGGCGCTCATGATCTGCGTGAACGCATTGTACGATTGGCCGAACGTGCCCACCTTGCCGTCGCACCAGGGTTGCCGGCCGACCCATTGCTGCGTGTCGAACCCGTCTTGCGGCTCGTTGACGTACGGGTCCCACTCGCCTTCCGAGCCGCCTCGGCCGCGGCTGTTGGCAAACACGCACACGTAGCCGCGCGGCACGAAGAAGTCCGCCGGCCCCGCGCCGGTCACGTAATAGCTGACTTGCACCAGCGCCGGAAACCGGCCCTCCGCGTCGGGCCGGTAGACGTCCGCCGCCAGCGTCACGCCGTCCCGCATCGGGATGCGGACGTTCTTCTCGACCTTGACACGATACGGTGTTGGGGGAGTGGTTTGCTGTTCGCACAGTCCAGGCGAAGGGCACAGGACTAGTCCAGCCACCAGCCGCGTCCAAATCTCAATGTTCCACATCTTCCGGACCTCACTTCAGCAGGCGTGGATCCAAGCGAAACTTCCTGACTCGTCCAATCCAGACGCGGGGATAGTCAGGATGATCCGGCATCAAGATCTTCCACCTCCCGCGTCCCAATTTCCGCCCCTTTATCACGTCGCCATCAGTCCGCGGCTTTCTTGGCCGGCACCGCCTTGGCGACCTCGATCGGCGTGATCTTGCTGCGATGAATCCAGCCGCGTTGCGTGACGCCATCTAGCTCTACGCGGCCACCGATCCAGACGCCGCGCACTTCCGCCACAGTGACCCTGGTTTCCTTCGGCAGCTTGAACGACTTTTCTGTCAAGCCGAACTCCGCACCGTCTTCCGTCACGACAACTTGCATGCCGGCCTCGATCTCCGGCTCGCGGCTGGCGACGACGGCAGGCGGCGTCGCGGCGATCAATCGGATGTACGTCTGATCGACTTTGCTCAGCCGGTCGCGCGATACGTTGACCGTCTGGCCGTTGTCCAGTCGCTTGAGCTGTATGCTGCCATCCTCGATTTTCAGCAAGGACGCCTGGACCTTGTTCCGGCCGCGGTCGTCAATCCACATTCGGTTAATTTGACGTTCATCTTTCTTTGCCGGCTCGCTGGCAGTAGGAGAGGCCGCCGCGTCCTTCTCTGAGGAAGACGTCAACGCACCTGTGGCCACGAGCATGCCGGCCCACTGGTGTTCCTGCTTGATGTATGGATCCGTGGCGGCCAGTCCGGCGGCCCTCTTCAAGGCTGCCAGGGCCTCCGCCAGACGGCCCTTCATCTCGAGAGCCAATCCGAGTGCCAAGTGAGCTGCCGGAAGTTCGGGTGTGCGTTGGACGGCGACTTCGGCGACTTCTCGAGCCGCCTCGAAGTCGTGAGCCGCCAGCAGGGAGAACGCCGCGCAGGTATATTGCCGCGGGTCCTGGGGAGGCTGCTTCACGACCGATTTCTTCACCACGCGTGCGAACGCGGCAATACGGTCCTTCAACGCGAACGTCGCATCGGCGTAAAAGGCCGCCGCCGCCTGCCAGTCGTTTTTTGCTTCCGCGATTCTCGCCCGCGCAAGCGTCAAATCATTCTTGTGCTCCTCCGCGTTGCCGAGCTTTTCCAGAGCGGTCAGCAGTTTTTGCGCTTCGTCGATCGAGCCCCGCTCCGCATGCGCCCGAATGCCCAATTCGAGAAACGAGCGCTGTTGGTACTCGTCCAATTTGGCGGGATCAAGTTCGCTCATCGCGGCGAGGGATTCTGCCGGGAGGTCATTGGCCGCCAATGCCTGCGCGACCCAAATCCGTTCACCCTCTTGCGAGCTGCGGTCACCGCTCATCCAGGCAAAAAACCGTTGGACGCCAACGGCACGGCCCAGGGCGTCGCCGAGATGGGGCAGCAGCTGCAGGGCGAGCGTCCAGTTCTCCTTCGCCAAGGCCTCCTGATACGCGGCGACTCTTACCAGGGCAGGTGTGCCATCGCACTGCACGACGGCCAACAGCGCCTCGTCGCTCTCGCGGTGGCGTCCCAGCTTCTGCAACGCGGTCCACCGGCCTGCGGCCAACACCCAATTCTGCTTCGCCACGTCGGGCGCGAGATCCCACAGCGTCAAGACCTCGGGCCATCGGTTTTCGGTGGCCAAACGCTTTCCCAGCTCCGACCAGGCGACCACCATCTTCGGAAAACGTTTAATGGCATCTCGACACGTCTCCATGCACTGCCGGTTCGTGTCAGGGCCTTCTGCACTGGCCTTTAGAACTCGCCGATAGGCTTCCGCTTCGGCCTCCGACTGGGCCACATAGTAATTCGCTTCGGCCCTCGCGGCGGGCAAGGTGCAAAAGGGCGCGTCCAGATAGGCCACCGCCACGATCCTTTTCTCGCCGGGTTCCTGTGCGTCTGGATCTATGTTGAGCTGCCAGCGCTCGCTCACGCGGCCGGAGCCCGTGCCCGCTTGCCCAAGCTTGGCATCCTGCACGAGCGATTGCATCAAGGGCAACTTGACGTACTTCCACTGAGCCGTGGCCGCTACGGGGCGGCCCGGCGTCGCGACCTGCGAGGAAAGTTGGATCGACAAGTCGTTCAGTTGCGGAACCAGGCCACGCTGCTGCGCCTCTTCCCCGTGAGGAACGATCCCCACCGGCGGCAGGTAGTTTGCGTGGACGCTTCCTGTTACCGTCATGTACCGGTTCGTGATCTCGAGTCGTCGATAAGCGATACCGGCCTCGGCGGCCAGTGGAAAGGCACCTCGGGCCGAGACAATCAAGTGCCCTGGATCCTCAGCCACGTTCCCCAACACGATCATCAGCGATGGGTCGAACGGGGAGGGAATTGAAACGGTTCCGATGTCGTCCGTCAGCACGACGGCGCAGGTTTCAAACAGCCGGATACGCTTGTCCCGCCTCGTTACCTCATCCGGCATGAGTCGAACCAGCTTGGGTTCGCCCAGAACCCGCAGCGCGGCCCCTTTGACGGGTTGGCCCGTTGTGCCATCGACCACGCCGCCGTGCAATCGCGATTCCTCCGTCGCGGAAAAACTGGCAAACTGCGCGGGAGCGTGCGCTGTTCCCAACGCGCTCAGGAACATCGCACCAATGACAGTCCCCACCCGGCCCGATTTCGAGCAAGCCATTTTCCACCTCTCTCAATTGACTAATAGTAAGTTCCCCCGACCGGCGACCACGCGTCACGCGTGGAAGCGGCGGGGGGCGGTTGCTGAGCCGGAGACGTTGTCGGCTGCCCGGCAGCCGTTTCGGGCACCTTCAGATTGCGGCTGGCACAACCCAAAACTCCCGCCATCAACGGCATGCCAACCGACGCTAAGGCTCGTATCCACATGGCGATTGTCCTCCTGTTCGAGTTGCCCGCCGCATTTGCCGTTCTTGCCGTTGGGCGTCTGCAACTCGATGCTGGCGACTCCGCCTTTGATCGGCCCCGAACCCACATCCGTGACCTGGATCGTGATCGCAGGTTCGGTCGGTTCCGAGCGAGGTTCTACCGCCAGGTCCGGCGACACGACCTTGTCCGCGACCTCAGTGGAACTGTACTGCCACAATTCCTTGTCTCCCTGCTTGACCAGGACCTTGGCATAATCGCAGTGTAAAAGACAAACCCTGACGACCTTGACGTCTTTCGAGATCCGCGGCGTCCACACGAAATCGGACCTGCGCGTGTAGGGCAAACCGGATGCGTCGATGCCAATTGCAACGGCGTCTTGGAGCACCCGGATGTCCTCACGCGTTGTCTTGCCGCCGTCTGCGAAATGTTCCTGGGCAATCCTGTCCAAGAGCACGTGCTCTCCGCCTGCCGCAGGCGGGGCGGCGCGATTCCCCCGTGCGGTTTCACTGTCCGTGGGGCCGTCGCCCTTGTGCGGCAGACCGATGTTCATCGCCTCCAACATGCTTCGCTTACGGGCGTCTTCTCCCGTGCCTTCCACTCGCGCGCGGCGAACGACGACAGTGGCCTTGCCGTTCTCGATGAGAACGCCCACTCTGCCGTAGAGCCAAAGATCCCCCTGGTGCGACTCCGGCACGGCCTGACCTCGCGCCATACTGTCATATTTCACGCCCGGCTCGATCTTGGCAGGGCTGCCGAACTTGGCTTTCAGATCATCCGCAGTGGCCGTGACCTGGGCAGCCACCGTGATGATGAAGTACTCCTTGTCGTCCGGCATGAGCCCGGGCGCATGTTCATCCTGAACGAGGAACGAAAACACGTCACACTCCAAACGCGCGGTCCCGGGTCGCGTCCCCTCGTCGTCGGGCTGGAAAATCGGCAGCCGGATCATGTTTCCGCGTTCCGGCTTCAGCAGGAGGACCGCCGGATCGCCGGCCACGGATTCGCCGCCGAAGTTGAAGTTCTTGCCCTTCATCGTCGGATCCATCCAGAACGAATCCCCCGGCTTCATCACGATCTGACTGTTCTCGATGGAGAGACCCCCGCCATAGAACGCGGTCTTTCCCTCCACGGACCCGATGCAGATCGCCTGGCGGGGGACCTCGCCTGCGGACTTCCGCCGCTCATACTCCTTCGCCGTGCAGAGCCAGCAGCGGCGGAGCCATCCTTCTTGCCCCGACTTGGTTTTCACGCGGACGGCACATTCCCGGGTCTCCAAGACGTTCACCGTCGTTCCTCCTTCGATCTCCGCCATCTTTTCCTTTTCGAGATCCGCGTCCGGATAGAGTTCCACTGGTCCTGTCACGCCCACGACGGCAGTCAGGGCCTCGGCTTCTGCCTCCGCCTTCGCTTTGGGCTCGTCGGTCGGTCCTGGGGCAGTCGTCGCGAGTGGCGCGGGCGCCGCTGGCGTGGACTCGGCGTGCTTGAGCACGCTCGTTCCAGGCCATCGGCCCACGCGGATCGGTTGGCCTTGCGAATCCAGCTGTAGGATCTCACCGCCCCTGTAGCGTACACCTCGAATCGTCGCTCCGGTCCTCCCGACGGTGATCTGAGTTTCGGGGCTGAAGTGGTAAGTGCTTTGACGTTCGATCATCCACCAGCCGGTCAGGATCGTCCCCTCCGGATTTTCCCACAGCGTGAGGCGGTTTCCCAGCTTCTCCGTCCGGTAGCGTTCGGGAAGCGAGGCCAGCGGGTCGCGCTCCTTCATTCCGTCTACCCCGTACGCCGTGCCGCGGACGATTTCCAGGCCGTTGAGCGTGAAGCCGATTTCGGCTCCGCCAGCGAGCGAATAGAGACGAGCGCGATAGTCCGGGGGCAACAACTCGGAAAGGGAAACGAACCATAGGCCGTCGTCCGAGAGGACGGCGGCCAGTTCGACGCCCCAAATGAGTTTCGCACTGGGCAGACGGACTTGCCGCCAAGGCGACATTCGGGAAGGTTCTTCCCCGCGGAGCAACTGGATCCCGTCTGGGCCGGACGCCGCTACGAGATAGTCCTTTTCCTTGCCGGCCAGCGAAAAGCCGCCCTCCGGCGGGGCATACGCCGCCGCCGCGTGCGCTCGCGTTGATGCGCAGCCCGCCAGCGGAGCCGGAGTCAACTTCTCGGCGTTCTCACAGGGCAACCATGCCGGCCCGGCCGATTCCGAGAACAAGAGCAGCCCGGGGCGCTCGCCTTCCCGCGTGAGGATGACTCTGTCAACCCGGCGATTCAGCGCCGCCTTTTGACTCCACGCACCGTCGTCGCTCCTTTCGAACAGGCGAAGGCCACCCGTCCCGCCGACGACCCAGGCCTGTTTCTCCGTGACCACGATCTGCCGCACCGGGGTGTCGAAGACCCGTGCTTCGGGGGTGAGCTTGTGGTTGCGGAAGTCGACCTCGAGCAGGCGTCCGTCCTCCGTTCCGATGAGGAGGCTCACCGCCTCGCCGCTGCCGTACTCGTCCCACGAGACAGGCGGCGCGGGAAGCTCCATCGCCGCCCCCTGCTGGAGCGCACCGTTGACGAAGCGATAGCTGCGCAGGCCGCTGGGGTTTCCTTTCCAGCCAACCACCAGCATCTTCGCGTGGGGCGCGAGGAAGGCCGGAGGGCCACCCGCAAGGGTCGTCGGTTCTTCCAGCTGATAGGCGCGCCGCAGAGGATCGACCTTCAGCAACACGACGCCCCGCTGAGCATCCGCCACGACGAGCACCTCGCCCGAATCGAACCACCACGCATCGACGGGCTGCGGGCACAGCTGCACCGGGGCCTTGAAGGCCAGCATTCCGGGAATCTGCCGATTCGGCTCGGCGATGGCCTGCGCCGCCGCCTGCTCCAACGGGAGCAAGTCCATGGTGGGCGTCAGCGCATACAAGGTCTTGGGCCGCAGCGCGGCGGACGGCGTCTTGGCGCCAATGCTCTCAAACGTCTTTGCCCTGGCTTGCCGAAGCTCATCGTCGCCGGCAAACCACAATCCGTCGCCCGGCTGAAACCGCATCCGCTGCACCTCGCCGTCAGGCTTGCCGCTCGAGGTGCGGACCTCGACATTGCCGCCGATCAGACGCATCTTCAAGTCGCCGGGAGTGCTCGGCTCCGAGCAAAGTAGGCTGTGCGGTACGAGGCCCGCCTCGAGCAGCATCTCGGTTGCCGCCTCGCTGGCCGCAAGCTGACACACGTGGACGTGCCCCGTCAACGGACGATCGCCGGAGGTGGAAACCCGCGCCCAATCGCCGCGACGCTGTTGGACCGTGAGTTTCGTCCCAAAGGCCACGCTTCCCAACTCCTTGGCATCGAACGAGGCCGCCTCCCGCAACTCGGCGCTCCGGACCAGGACGAACGCCTCGCGGGCCTCGTCCGGAAGCGACCAATCCCCGGCGTTGACCGGCGGTAGGCTGCCGCGGCTTTCGGCTGATGGGGCGGAGGCAGCTGGCTTCGCAGATGCAGACGGCGGGTTGGCTTCCGGTTTGTCCGCCCGTACGACGTCCAAGACCGGTACGAGTCTGTCTTGGCCGTTCAGCCAATAGAGGGTGTCGAATCGCAGCGGTTCGATGGTCTTGCCGAAGATCGAGAACGGGGCCCGGTAGTCGCACTTTTCGACGGCCAGGCAGTTTCCGGCTGCCATTCGCAGTTCTTGTCCCGGCGCGGCCAGCTTCAAACCGCCGTGGTGGATTTCGCAGGCACACGAGCCAGGCCCCTTCAGTTCGCTCAGCACAAACAGCGCGTTGGGCTGCGGCCGAAGGGCGCCAATGCGCTGGGCCAGCTCCGCCGAATCGGTGAGCGCCATCTTATGGACCCAGCCTTCCGCCTGAGCGGTCTTGACGCGGCACCAGGACGCCTGCACTTCGCGGACGTCCACTTCCTCACCCGCCCGTAGTTTGCCGGTTTCTTCGGCGGAGGCATTCGGGTCCTTGCGCAACTTCATACCTTCGAAGACGCAATACTTCGGCGGTCCAGGCTCGCGCGCTGCTGCGGGCGGTGGGATGTCTCGAACCGGCGGGCCTCCTTGGCCAGCCGACGGCTTTGCGGCATCTGACGACTGGCGATCTGCGTGTCCGGCTCCTGACCCGGCAGCCGAAGCGGAGGACGGCGGTCCGCTGCCGTCATCGGGCGTTAGGGTGTTCTGGTACTTCGCCGTCACCTGGAGCTTGACGATCCCGCTTTGGCCGTCGGGGGCGCGGACGGACAGCTCACCGTCAATCTGCGAGTCGAGCGTGGCCTGCACGCTGAGGCCAATGCGGGTATCGAAACGGGCTCGGCCGGTTTGGTTCACCGTCATCCGCTGGATCTTGGCCTGCACGCCCGGCGGAACGAGGCCGCCAAGGTCCATCGGACGGTCCTCCACGGCACTCTTGCACTTGAAGCTCCAAACCGCCACCTTGCCACCGGCCGCCTCTTCGACGCCGTCCAGCAGGCAATCGCAATCGAAAGTCATTTCACCGAGCACGGGAATGGACCGAACCTGCAACTTGGCTTGCCACGCATCGCCCGGGCCGACCGGCCCATGCGGCAGGATCTGGGCCCAATGACGCGTCAGCATCTCCTTCAGGAACTCCTGCATCTGCGTCTTGAGCTTGTCGGCCAGCGGTGCAGCTTCGGGCGGCAGCGAGGCTTGCATCTTGCTGATCAGGTGCTCCACCCCGTCGACTTTGACGAACTTCCCGTCACGGACCGTCAAGACTCCCTCCCAGCCCAAGAGCGGCCGCAGCACGGACGCCAACAGCTGGTGCTGCTCCTCCTCAGGGCCCTGGCTGTCGAACCGCATGGTCATTCCGGGTAGCGACGTCTCGCTCTTAATCTGGCGGCACACGAAGCGGACCGTCTGCTCGCCGGACGCCGCCGGGGCAGAAATGATGACGCCACCGCCGACCGTCATCGCGTCCCCCATTTTCTGCCGCTGGCCCTCGGCGGTGATTTCCGTGGCGGAGTTCAGCACCTCGGTGAGCACGTACGAACCCGGCGTGAACTTGACTTCCAGCCGCAGTTTGGCGACTTCGGGAGACTGTGCTCGAACGAATGCCTGGTCCTCATCGCTGAGCGCAGCCAGAGGCACTTCAAAGACTTGCCCGTCGCGGGTCCGTTGGAGGCGTAGTTTCCCAGCTTCGCATCCCAAGAAGGCCGCTTCCACCGCCCTCCCGTTCCTGTCTCGCCAGGTTCTGGCGGGCGCGTCCTTGCTCGCCGAGGCCGCCGCCGTTGCGGGGACGCCGCTCGTGGCAGCCGTGGAGGTGGGCGCCGTTTCCGGGGCAGCCCCGAGCCTGGTGGACGCCTTCGCAAGCTTGCCGTTCTTGCGGACCGCATATTCCCCTTTCTCCAAGACCAGCCCTTCCAAGCGGACTTGTTTGGCGCAGCCGGCGACCACCATGTCTCCGTCCTTGAGCTGCGACGCGTCGGCCTTGGCGATGCGAGGGCCCGCGGTGATGAAGAACATCGTGCCATCGTCGACGACGGTAACGACGACGGGGCGGCAGCCAAGTTCCTTCGCCTTGCGAACCGCCTCCTCGTAGACGCGAAAATCCCAGGTCACCAAGGTCTGGGCACCCGCGGAACGAAGAACAACAAGCCCCGCGGCCAGGACCAGCCAAAGACAAGATCGGTTCATGGGCGATGCTCCTGTTGAATGGTTGATGCGTCCCTTTGGACATGAACTCACGAAGCGGCCGACCGGCGCGCGAATTCTCCGTGCTCGGGGCAAGAAAAGTGAGCAAATCGCTTCGGGATCAAGCCGGACGCGGCTCCGACTTGGGCCGTCTGGCTCGAAAGCGAACCTCCCCAGCCCGGATTACCCATGATCACGTCCACGGCTGCCTCGTTTCTCGTTTCAATCTTGGGGCAAGGCACGGGCCACTCGGAAACCGAAAAAGGCGACGCGATCGGTTTGGGCGGCATCGTGGTGTGGAACGTCGATGTATTCGGGGGCACGGGGCGGCATGGCTGCGAGCATCCGACCGGCACTCGTAGGCCGGAGAGTACAGAAAGCATCCACCCCGTACGACGCGCTGCGTTCCTTCCGCTGGTCCGGCCGGCCGCACGGGATCGATCGCCGGCTGCTCGTCGAACGGGCCCCAGCGGTCGTGGCACCATTCCCAGAGATTTCCAGGCATGTTGAACAGCCCTCGCGGGTTGGGCTTGAACTGACGGGCAACACCCGTAGATCCCGGCGTGTTGCCCTGGTACATCCCGTAGTGGTCCAATAACGTGGCATCGCTTCCAAAGCCGTAAGAGGTGACGGTGCCTGCTCGACAAGCATACTCCCATTCGGCATCCGTAGGCAGTCGGTAACCGGCTCGCTCGGTTTGGAACGGCCAATCCGACGAACGTTCGGCATCGCCGCGCAGAGCCAGTCCGGGCGGTTCCGCATCGCACTGGTCCTCGGCGCCCAACGCCTCGTCCTCTGTCGTCAGCCAGCGACAGAAGTCGACCGCGTCGAGCCAAGTGACCAAGTTCATCGGATGTTCGTCCGTGCGCGGGAGCGCGCTGGCCAACTTGATGTAGTCGTTCAGCTTGACGCCTTGGCTGGCCAGGTACCGCTCGAATTGCCGTCGGGTGATCTCGCGGTCGGCCAGGGCAAAGCGGCGGGTCAGCTTCACCCGGTGCGAAAGGTGGTAAGGATTCGCATTCTGACCGGCCTCCCAACTCGGCACTCCCATGAAAAACTCACCCGGCGGAAAGACCACAAATGTTATGCATTCGCCGCCGATGCGCTGTACAAACCACTCGCGGCCCGGATCGAAAGGAAGCGGCGTCTGATCCACGCGTTCGACGTCCTGGGCGAATCCCCAACGCTTCAAGAGCCAGCCGGCCGCGCCGTGGATTGCGGAGGATGGATCATGGCTGAACCAGTCCCTCAGCCGATCCGCCAGTTGCTCGCGAGGGTCGGCAGGCAACTGATCCCAAGAGAACTCGCCCAGGGCCAAGAGTAACCCAAACCGCATTCGTTCGTCTGCCGCCTGTTCCAGGCAGTCCAACAGTGCGGCTGGTGCCACGCGAAAGGCTGTGACGCGAGCCACGAACTGCGTCTGCGCCTCAGGATCTTCGGCCGGCTGGAAGAGAGGAGCCACCTCGCTGCGATAGCCGAGTCGCAGCATCGTGAGCGCCGCACCCGCCCGCCGGCGCCCCAGCTGCACGCGCCGTTCGTGGGGCAGTTCTGATTCCGGCACTTGCCGCACGAGACCCTCCAGGCTGTGCAGCAGTCGGCCGCGGTCCAAGGCCGGCTGGGCCAACGCGGGCAAAAGGACTTCCAGCTGCTGGGGCGTGGCCTGGGCGGCGAGGGCCGCCAGGGAAGCGGCGTCGCCCGACGCGAAATCGGCCACCGCGCGGGTGGCCGCCAACCGGGTCGACTCCTCTTGCTGGGGATCGGCGGAAGCGGCCGACAGCGGCTCGACCAATCTCGTCGCCACCGGACGAAGAAAGGCACGCAACTGCCGGTGGTAATCCGGATTGGCCGCCAGTAACTGTTCGGCCAGAAAGGCCGCCGCCGCCGGTTGCTCCCAGCGGCTGGATTGTGGATCGAAGGTCGCCAAGGCCATGCCGGCGCGGAAACCGGCATCTTGGCTGCCCTGGTCCTGGAAGATCTTCCAGAGGCTCGCGACGATCTCACCCCGAGAGGACCACAAGCTGTCCCGCAGGACCGGAAATTCGTCGAAGCTGCAGTCCAGCAGACGGTCCAAGACCACGCCCCGTTGTTGCGGATCGACGGGCAGCAGCGCGAGCGCGGCGCGAACTTGCCTGTTCCGATCGCCGGAGTCCGCGGCCAGACGATGCAACTCGGGATCCGTAAACTCGCGGCGTTTGGCGATCTCCTCGACGATCCAGGGGACTTGCCCAATGTCGGCATCGCTCAGTCGCTGGACCTGCGCGCGTCCCGTTTCGACGCTCCGGTCCCACTCGACGCGCTGCTGCCAAACCAGTGCCAGGACCAACGCGGTGGCGATCAGCACCGTCAGCGCCGCCGCTAGGCCCGCCACGAGCGGTTGGCGGCGGCACCAGCGCCACACGCGTTCGGGCAGCCTCACGGGACGCGCCCGAATCGGCTCGTGATTCAGGTACCGCTGCAGATCGTCCGCGAGCGCCGCGGCGGACTCGTACCGCCGCAAAGGCTCTTTTTCCAGACACTTCTGACAGATTGTTGCGATGTCGCGGTCCAGGGCGGGATTCAGATGGCGTGGCGGAGTGGGAGTTTGGTCGAGGACCTGACGCAACACCTCGGCAACGTTGCCGGGCCCGAACGGCGGTCGGCCTGTGAGCATGTGATAGAGGGTCGCGCCCACGCCGTACACGTCGCTCGCCACGGTGGCTTGGGACGCATCCCGAGCCTGTTCCGGCGACATGTACGGAGGCGACCCGAAGACCTGGCCTGCCAGCGTGGCACCGGAACCGCCCTCCAGCATCTTCGCCAAGCCGAAATCGGCCACCAAGGGGCGGTCGGTCGCGGTCTCCAGCAGGATGTTGTGCGGCTTCAGATCGCGGTGCAGAATCCCATGCTGGTGGGCGTGATGCACGGCTCGGGCCACCGGTTCCAGGTAGGCCGCGGCCCGCCGCGCGGCCAGCGGTCCGCCGCGCAGCAAGGCGGCCAAGCTGGCGCCCTCCACGAACTGCATCGAGTAAAACGGCTGGCCGGCGCACTCGCCCACTTCGTAGACGCGAACCACGTGTTCGTGATCCAGCCTCGCGGCGGCACGGGCCTCGATCTGGAAACGCAGCAGGGCATCGTGGCCTTGGTCGTCCGTGAGTCCCAGCAGCCGTGCGGAGCGAATCACCTTGAGCGCGACAATGCGGTCCGTGCCGGGTTGCCGGGCTCGATACACGACCCCCATGCCGCCCTGGCCGAGCTCCTCCAGCAACTCGTAACCGCCCAAGTCGCCGACGTCCGTGGCCGCCGCCGGCCCGCCGGACGGCCGGTGCATGGCGTCGCACTGGGCGGCCGACGGGCCCTGGAAAACGGCCCCGGACAAGAACGCGGGAGTATCCGACGCGACGGGCGTCCCCTCGTCTGCGGCCGCGGTAGGCTCTTGCTGCTGTGCGTCTCGCATGGCCCACTGCATTTGGCCGACTTCCTGCCAGACCGCGCGAATCTCATCCGCCAAGTCAGGATACCGTTCGACCAGCGCCGCTTCCGAAAGCGTCTGTTCTGGTACAGGCCCGGCCAGCCATTGAGCCACGACCTCTCTGGCTCGGCGATCCCGTTCAGCATGCTCGCAGGCCCGGTTCACGTCAGCTGGTACTCCCGAAGCAACGGACTGCCGCGCAGTTTTTCCATTCCTCGCTGCACGTATCCCCGAAATTGGCCGACGGTGCAGGCCATCCGCTGGGCCGCGTCTTCCACGGGCAATCCGTCCCGGAGATGAAGCTCGATGGCTCGGCGGTACTTGGCGGGCAGGTCCGCCAGCGCCTGGTCCAGCCGCGTCTCCAATTCCTGTTGCGCCAGCACACGGCTCGGCGTCTGGCTGTCGTGCTGAAGGTAATCCAGCAGCGCGGCCGACCAGTGTGATCCCGAACCGCTGTTGGCCGTCGCCAGCTGTATCTCCCGCCGGCGCATCACCTGGCGCACATGGGAATGGACGGCATTCGCCGTGATCGTCTTGAGCCAAGCGCGAAACGGACCCGCTCCACGTGGCTGGAACTTGCGGATCGCCCCGGCGATGCGCGTCCAGACGGCCTGCAAGACCTCGTCGACATCGGCGTCTTGGTGCAGGTTGTGCAGGCGCAGATTCTCGGCGATGTGTGCTCTCAGGTACGGACCGTCCTGGATCAGCAGCGCCTGCAAAGCGTGCTGGTCGCCGGCGACCGCCCGCTGAAGCAAATCGTCAGTGGCTGAGTCGTCAGGCATGGCGGCACGAGTTCGTGAGGGGAAACGATATTCATGGAGTCTAGGGACCCAACCATCGGACTGCAAGCCCGGCAGCACACCAAGCCAAGAACCGTGCCGCCACGAAGTCCTGGCCATGCTCGGACGTGGCCGTTGATCGTGCAGGGCGGGTCCACGTACTCACCGCATCCGGGGAAATCCGGACCCAATCGGCCTCCGGGCAAGCCAGCCAGCCGGGCAACTTGCACGCGGTCGGCGGCACGCCTTTCACCGCTCGCCCCGCTTCTCTGGCCAACTCGCCGATGGCATACAGCACCACTTGCTCGACTTCGGGCGCAAAGAACCCGGCGTTGCGGGACAGGTTCTGGCCCCAGATCCAGAGCGTGATGCCGATCGCCTCGTGGCCGCCTTCGCGCACGACCTGGGCCGTCGGCAGATAGCCGAAGCAGTCGTTGTTGAAGCCGGCCACCCAGAGTCTGTCCGGGCCCAGCACGCGGGCGACCAGCGCGGCGTAATCCGCCACCGGCTCGGCAGGCAAGGCGACCAGCGTCAAGGCGTCGCCCAACTGCCACACGGCCAGCGGGGCACGGTAGCTCGGCGGCAGCGTTTCGCCGCGGTCCAGCACGCGCAGCATGTGCCGGGCCATCACCGCTTCGGCCGAGGGCAGCCGGCAGCGAGTCTCCACTTCCGCCCGCGACAGGACCTGCAACGGCAGTTCCACGCTGCGGTACGCCGTGTTCAAGTCGCCTGCGATCGGCTGCAGCGGCGTCCCCAGCACGCGGTCCACTTCGCCGCCCAGCGTCGCCCCGTGCCGCCGAGCGAGTTCCAGCGACCCGCGCGGGCTGGGATTGGCGTCCGCCCCACAGCCGCTCATGAACATCGCCTGGGCGCCCGGATGCTGCTGTTCGAGATGCTGCTGGGCGAAGCCGGCGTAGTCGCCCGCAATCACGTTGTCGCGGCCGGTCAGCGTCGTGTTGTGGCAGGCGCAGCCGAACAACACGCCGCGCAGCGTCCCCTCCGGCGAGTCGATGCGCAGGACCGGCACCGAGCGGTCCGTCGCGCCCGCCGGGTTGTCGCTCATCACGACCCGTCCGCCCTTGGGCAGCCGGCGGTTCATGGGAAAATCCACTCGGCCGGCGCCCCACGACAAGCGGGCTGGTTCCAGTCGGGCCAGCCCGTCGCAGACCAGTTGCACCAGTTGGTCCTGCAAGGCACGGGTGTAAGCCGCCGTTTCGCGGACACCGTCCGCCGTCAATGGCGCGTGAGCCACGGAATTGGCCGCCGCATGCGGATCCAGACTGACCAGCGGCCCCGTGTGGGAGTGCGACGCATTGAAGAGCAGTTGCTGGCGCTGCAGCCCCGTCCGTGCCTCGATCCGACGGCAGACCTCGTCCGTCACGACCGCGGCTTGGAACCCGACCAGATCGGCCGTGACGATCACCGCCCGCTGCCCGCGCCCGTCCTCCAACGCCAGCGCCTTGGCATAGATGTCCGCAACGACCGATTCGAACGGCCCCGTTCGACCACCGTACCCCAACAGCACCACCGCCCGCGGCGGCGTGATCTTGACCCGCGCCAGCCCCGCCCTCCAATCGGCACCGGCCTGGGCCCAAGCCGCGATGGAGGACAGGCAAACGAACGCCGCCATCGCGGACCGCAAACGAAATGATCTTTCCATCTCAATCCTCCGAGCGTTGATTCTCCGGGAATGCCTCGCGCAGCAGGCGCTGGCACCATTTTACCCAATCGCCCGGCGAAGGTCACCGAGCCAAATGGCCTTTCGCGAAACCTTCTTCAGGCCCACAAATTCAGCACCATCCGCACGCCGACGACGATCAGCAGCACGGCGAAGACGCGTTTCAGACGCGCGACCGGCAAGCGGTGCGCCAGCCGCACTCCCAGCGGCGCGGTCAAGACACTGGCGGCCACGATGCACGCCAGTGCCGGGAGGTAGATGTACCCCGCGGCGTACGGCGGCAGCGACGCGTCGTGCCAGCCGTTGACGAGGTAGCCGAGGGCGCCGCCCAGCGCGATCGGGAAACCGATCGCCGCCGAGGTGCCGATCGCGCGATGGCCGGGCAGATTGCACCACATCAGAAACGGCACCGACAGCGTGCCGCCGCCGATGCCCACCAAGCTGGACACCAGGCCGATCCCGCCGCCCACCCCGAACATGCCCCACCAGCCGGGAAGCTCACGCGACGGCTTGGGCTTCTTGTCGCGCAGCATCTGCACCGCCACATAGGCCAAGAACGCGGCGAAGAAGCCTTTCAGCCAATCCGCCGGCAGACTCGACGCGACGAACGTGCCGCCGAAGGTGCCGGCCAGGATCCCCGGCACGATCCGCCGGACCGCGTCCCACGCGACGGCGCCGCGCCGGTGGTGGGACCAGAAGCTGGACACGGAAGTGAACATGATGCTGGCCATCGAGGTGCCCAGCGCCAGGTGCATGATGGACGCCGGGGGCAGGCCCAAGCGGGTGAAACAGAACACGAGCATCGGGACGATCACCAGGCCGCCGCCGACGCCCAACAGGCCGGCCAGCACGCCGGCGACCGCGCCGACGCCCAGGTACGCGAAGTAAGGCAGAATCATGGCAAACTTGCTTGGTCGTGAACCGCTGGATTGTTTCGCTTTCTTCTTCGCCGGCTGCCGCGCTCCGGCCAGCAGCAAGTATACTGAGTAGCGTTCATTAGCGTCCATAAGCGGTCGAAGGAGGAGATCCGGCGATGGAAGTCTGGGCTTGGCTCGGTCTGTTGACCATTCCGCTGTTCGTAGCCATCAACGGTTTTTTCGTGGCGGCCGAATTCGCCTTGGTCGCGGTCCGCAAGACGCGCGTGGAGGAAATGGTGCAGCACGGCCAGGCCGGCGCCAAAGCGGTCGAGATCGGCGTCAACAACCTGGATCGCTCGATTGCGGCGACCCAATTGGGCATTACGCTGGCCAGCATCGCGCTGGGCTGGATCGGCGAACCGGCGGTGGCCATCCTCCTGGAGCCCATCTTCGCCTTGATTCCGGACACGTGGCGCGGCGTGACGTCCCACTCCGTCGCCTTCGGGCTGGGCTTCCTGCTGATCACGTTTCTGCACGTCGTCTTCGGCGAATTGATCCCCAAGACCGTGGCCTTGCAGATCCCCGACCGCGCGGCGCTGTGGGTCGCCACGCCGCTGATCATGTTCGCCCGCGTCGCGCGCCCGTTGATCTTCCTCATGAACGGGACCGGCAATGTCATCCTACGGCTGATCGGCTTCCAGCCGGCCGGCGGCCGCGAGATGGTGCATTCGGTGGAAGAGCTGGCCCTGTTGATCGAGGACACCGAAGAAGCGGGCATCCTCAGCGAAACGCAAGCCGAAGTGGTGCAGAAGGTGTTTCACCTCTCGGCCAAACGCGTGCGGGACTGTATGGTGCCGCGCGACAAGATGGCCGCCCTGGAACTGGCTACGCCCCCGGAAAAAGTGCTGGAGGTGACGCGCACCGGAGCGCACACCCGGATGCCGATCTACGAGAAGAACATCGACAACATCGTGGGGATCGTCAACACCAAGGACCTGTTCTACCTGTTCAGCCTCCGCGGGATCGTCGTCCTGGAGGACGCCATGTATCCCGCGCTGTTCCTGAACGCGGACGACGAAGTGTCCGAGGGGCTGAGATGCTTCCGCTCGAACCACCGTCACATGGCCTTGGTCCGCGACCCCGAGGGACATGTCCTGGGCTTGATCACGCTGGAGGACATTATCGAGGAGATCGTCGGCGAAATCGAAGACGAACACGACCGGCAAACGCCGGAAGCCCGGCTGCGCGGACGGCGCGCGGAACTGAAGCTGGCCAAGCCGCCCGCGAAGCCGCCGGGCCAAGCGTAGCCGCCATCCGCGGTATCGCCATGCCGTCCGTGGGGATCCTTGGCGGTGAAGTGGTACGCGTACGAGTTCGGCGGCCGCTTTCCCTGGTATCGCCATGCCATCCGTGGGGAATCTTGGCCTTGCGGCCACCTCCGGCTTGAGGCTTCCAGGCGGTCCAAGCAGCGCCATCGCATCCCCGGCGCGTGGGGGCGTGGGAATCCGCGGCCGCTCATTGCGACCAATTGGTCGGTTCCCGGTCCCAGCGGTGCCGGGCCAGTTCTGCCAGCAGGCCGGCCTCCAGCGGCCCCGCCCGGCTTGCCGCCAGATTCGACTCGACGTGCCCCACTTTGCGCATGCCAGGGATGACCGTGCTGACCGTGGGCTCAGCCAGAATGAACCGCAAGGCCATTTCGGGCATGGTCATGCCGGCGGGAACCAGCGGCCTGAGCCGGTCGGCACGCTCGACGCTGGCTTTCAGGTTCTCCGGCACGAAATACGTGTTCCGCCAATCACCCTGCGGCCAGCGGCTGTCCACGGTCAGCGTCCCGGTCAGCGTGCCCTCGTCGAACGGCACGCGGGCGATCACCGCGACGTTGTGCTCGCGGCAAGCTGGGAACAGCTCGTCCTGCGGATTCTGGTCGAAGATGTTGTAGATCACTTGGACGGCATCGATCAGCCCGCTCCGTACCGCCTGCAGTCCGTTCCAGGGTTCCCAGCGGTTCAAACTCAGGCCGATGGCGTGAATCATCCCCTGCGACTTGAGTTCAACCAGCTTGGCGATCCAGCGTTCGTCCTGCAGCCACCCGTCTTCCCAGGTGTGCAGTTGCATCAGATCGAACGACGCCAGGCCGGCGTTCTGCAGGCTGCTTTCCACGTACTCTTGGATGTGATCCGGCGGATAGCTCTCGTCCAAGGTAAACTGCCGGCGGCTGGGCCACTTGCGGTTCTTGGGCGGGACCTTCGTCGCGGTGTACAGCTTGACCTGCGGATTGGCCCGCACCAACTCGCCCAACAGCTTCTCGCTCCGGCCGTCGCCGTAAGCCCAGGCCGTGTCGAAGAAGTTGCAGCCCAATTCCACCGCCCGCTGCAAAGCCTGCCGCGACAGGTCGTCGTCCGAGCCCGTCCAGCCCGCCATCCCCCACATGCCGTACCCGATTTCGCTGACCTGCCATCCCGTTCTGCCAAAGGTCCGGTATTTCATTCCCAAGCTCCTCGGTTTGCCGTACCAAACGATTCCCAAGCGGTCCAAGGTACTTCGACAACAGGCCGCAACGCGGCGCCTTCGCTTCGCCCTCGCCGGCACTAAACGGAGAACCGCCACGGGGCGCGCAGGGGCCGGTCGAGCATCCGGTTGGCTTCCTCGTCGTTGTCGAACTGCTCCCGCTCCGGGTTCCAGCGGAGCTTGCGTTTCAACAGCATGGCGATGTTGCCGAGGTGGCACACGCTCGCGGTGCGATGGCCGATTTCCACGGGGCTGATGGGTTCCACCCGCGCCTTCACGGCCTGCACGAAATTGCGCACCTGGTCGCGGACGTATTCCCCGTAGACGTCCTTGCTGCGCTCCGGGTTGCTGCGGGGAAGATGGATTTCGTGGGGCCCGATCTCCGTGGTCTGGAGCGATTCGGGCGACGTCTTCAGCCCGCCGAAGCCGAATTGGACCCAGCCCTCGGTGCCCTCGAACCGCGCGCCCATCCTGGGCTCGCGGGTCTCGCAAATCAGTTCCACGCCGTTGGCGTACCGCGCCCGGAAATGGACCTTGAGGGCCGTGTTGTAGAGGCTTCCCTTGGGCGGCCATTCCGAGCCCAAGTCCTCGAACTCGACCGGACCGGTGTGGTCCATGCCCAAGCCCCATTGGGCGATGTCCAGGCTGTGCGCGCCGAAATTCGTGGTCTGGCCGCCCGAGTAGTCCAGGTTGAAGCGGAACCGGTACAGGCAGCGGCCTTCGTGATAGGGGGCCAGCGGCGCGGGGCCGAGCCAGAAGTCGTAATCGAACCCGTCGGGAACCGGCATCGGCTTCCAGCCGGGTCCGGGGTCCACGGCGTTTTGCGGCGAGATGAACGCCAGCACGCGCTGTACCTGGCCGATGCGGCCGTTGCGGACCAGTTCACAAGCGAAACGATTGTTCGGGCTGGAACGGAACTGACTGCCGGTCTGGAGGATTCGCCCATGCTTGCGGACGGCCGCGATCATCTTCTGTCCTTGACGGATCGTCAGCGACAACGGCTTCTCGCAATAGATGTCCTTGCCCGCTTCGGCGGCCAGAACGGTGATCAGGCCGTGCCAATGATCGGGGACGACGACGGCAACGGCGTCGACGTCGTTGCGGCCCAGAACCTCACGGAAGTCTGAGTACGCCGCGCAGCCCTTGAACGTCCCCGACGTCGTCTTTCGGGCGTAGTGCTCGTGTACGGTCTTCTGGACCGGGTCGCGTCCCAGGAATTGTTCCGGCGTTTGGTAGCCGTGGCTGGCCCGGTTCACGTCGCACACGGCCACCACCTGAACGTCGTCCTGGGCGAGCAGAGCGGGCAGATCGACCGTGCTTTGATTGCCACAACCGATCAAAGCCACGTTGATCCGATTGCTGGGCGCGTTGGCCCCAAAAACCGAATCGGGCACCACGCGGGGACTTCCCAAAACGCCCGCCAGCGTCGCTGCCTGTTTCAGAAACCGCCGGCGGCCGGACAATCGCCGCGAGCGTCGATCAGACGAAGTCTTCATCATGATGCTCCTTGGTTTCCGTGCCGTTTCCCGTCGTCAACATCCTCTATCCTCTGCCCGAAGGCGAGGTAGAAAGTAGGCCGGAACAAGTCCCGCCTCAGTGCGGCCCATCGTGCTCCGCCGGACAATGCCGCAGCCATTCGGCCTTGAAGTCGCCGAGACTGGACCAGTGCAACCGCTTGTTCAAATCCACTTCGGCCACGGCCACCACGGCGGACTCGTCCGCCTGCACGAGAAGGTTGCCTTCGTGATCGTACACGCCGGAAACCATCCATTTCATGGCCGGGTTGGTATAGCTGCACTTTAGGCGATCTACGTAGTGTTCACGAAATTGGTCTTGGCAAGAAA
>CAYUFW010000051.1:27007-33725 GCA_964443915.1 uncultured Pirellulaceae bacterium | reverse complement strand
ATACTTTCAATGAGCTAGCTCTGCTAGCATTTCGCAGCCTTGTGATCGAGGCCATACGGGGCCATGATCGTAACCTTGCCAAATGCTAGCAGGCCGATGCAATCCAGTCCGACGTGCATCCGAGGGATTTGCGGCGATTCCTGGCACGCGCGTCGCGTGCCTGTGCAAGGTTTTGGTCGAGGCGGACGCACTGGGGAGTGATTCCCTGTTTTCGCCACCTTGCCAAATCTCACTCTGCGCTAAACCTCCCGCACATTCGTGACCGAAAAATGATCTGGCGGCGGTGGCGGAAGAATTGCTACTCTGGGCGGCCACGATGTTTAGCTTTCGCTGGAGCGGGCCTCGGAAACGTCGCACGCGCGAGCACGTCATTGAGGAAATGAGCATCAATTTCCTGGAGCGGAAGGTGCTTGAACGCGGGCACATGCTCGTCCGCGGGCCGCAGCGAGAATACGGGTGGGACGCGACCATGTTTCATTTCTCGCCAAATAGCGGCGAAATCGAGAACGGCGAAGTTCGCATCCAACTCAAGGCGACTGATCACCTCGACTCTGAACGGGAGTCTGCCACTTGTCGCATCCAGACTACGGATCTGCACTACTGGTACTGGGAAGATCAACAGATTCCATTCGTGGTGGTGCTCTACGATGCCCAACGCCACCGTGGATTCTGGGTGGCAGTGCGTGAGTACGTCGAGCAGCGAAGGTTGGAGATCGACCCCGAACAGAAGACGATCGACTTGCGGATTCCGTGGTCGAATCAACTGACGGTGCGAGCGATCGACCGTTTTCGCGAGATGTCGCTTGCTCGAATGGGACGTGAAGGATGAGGCATGACGCCATGAACCGCGTGACAAATCGCCAATTGCGAGAACTGCTCAGATGCCTGGGATTTGACTCCCGACGCAGCGTTGAACCGAAGTGCGTCGTTCTCGAACATCCGGCGTCCAAGACTCGGCTGCTGCTGCCCTCGAACAAGGACGACGAAGAAGCAAGGTTCGCCGATATCCTCTCGATTCGCACGCATCTTCTCTATCGCGGCCACCTCGACGAAGAGCAATTCGAGCGTTTCATCGAACACGGGCAGCTACGAGCATCGTAAGGCGTACGCGGCGCTGTTCGCCCCCCAACGAACCTAGCGTTCGGCGAAAACACGCTGCGCTGGTTCGCCAAGAAGCGATGGCCGACGCGTCTTGGTTCTCAATTGCGGTACACACCGCGTCAAGTGCGAAGCAACGGTTCTGGCGCGGTCTGACACCTTCCTACACGCATTGCAGACTGCGCAGCAAATGGCCAGAATGACGAGTGGTGCAGTCCGGGCAGAGCTTTTTCCACGTCATGCACCTAAACCGCAACTCACCAGAATCCAGACAAGGGAGCCCTCGCGATGAAGCTGATTTCGAATCGTGACCCGATGCGTTCGTGGGCCGTCACGCGGTTGGCGATGCCGATCCTGGTCTGGCTGGCGGCCGGGCCGGCGGCAGCGAAAGAACTGGCGGTGGAGGACTTCAAGTTCGACGGTTCGCTCGGTTCGCACGGGACGACGATTGAACGGATCGGGGAGAACCACTTCAAGATCTCGCTGGGATCTGCCCCGCAACAGCCCACCTGGTGCAACATGCTGTACTTCCAGATCCTGCGCAATGCGCGGGGGAACACGCTGCGATTGGACGTGGAATTCACAGGCGGCAGCGCCTATCGCTTCAATCACAACGCGGCCACCTGGTCGCACGATGGCGAGCAGTGGACGCCCATCCGCTGGTGCAATCCCGCCAAGCCTTCCGAACGCGGCGATACGCTCCTGTTTCCCGAATTCACCGCGGACGTGGTGTACTTCGGGGCTCAGGTGCCGCTGTCGTACGAGGACGTCGTCGGGCTGATGGCCCGCTGGGACAAGCATCCTCATGCGACCGTGCGCGAGTTGGGCGAGTCGCTGGGCAAACGCAAGCTGTTTCGGCTGGAGGTGACTGACCCGAACAGCCCTCACGCCGCCGCCTCGCGCTGGGCCCACTGGTTCGGCAACCAGCATCCCGGCGAACACAACGCCCAGTGGCGGATCGTCGGCATGGTCGACTGGCTGCTGAGTGACGAGGGGGCCGATTGCCGCCGGCGCAGCGTCTGTCATTTCGTGCTCATGACCAGTCCGGATGGGCCGTCGCACGGCTGGTACCGGGTGAACGCCCAGGGCGTGGACATGAACCGCTCCTACTTTGCCCAAGGGGCGGACCCCCAGCGTCAGGCCCACGAAGCGTGCATCGTCCAGAAAGACCTGGAGCAGCTGATGGCTTCCCCGACGCAGCTGACGACCGTCTGGAGCATGCACACCTGGAGCGGGCCGGTCGAACCGATCCTGCTGCCGGGGCCGGAAATCGGGTCGGTGCTCGGCCCGTGGGAGGATTTCAAAGACATCCTGCTCAAGCACGATCCTGGCAAATTGGTCGAACCGCTGAAGACCGGGAAGAAGCCGGCCAACACGAACCAATGGGACAGCGGTCCGCACCTTCAATTCGGCGTCACCAACGTGCTGTGCGAAGGCGCCGGCGACTGGACATCCAAACAAGATTGCCTGGACGCCGGCGCCGTGCTCATGAAAAGCATCGCCGAGTACTACGCCGGCACGAAGCCGGCACGGCCAATGACCGGGCGGAGTCCAAACTGACACCGCCGCTGCAGGTATTTCCGACAATCACCGAAGAGGAGATGAAAATGCGCCACGTCGCGTTCACTGCCGCCGTACTCTTGCTCAATTCCGCTGTCTGCGCCCAGCCGGCCGAGAAGCTGGATCGCGGCCTGGTCGCCCTGCGGCAAGCCGACGGTTCGCTGTACGTCGGTTGGCGTCTTCTGGAGTCGGACCCGGCCGATGTGGCGTTTCACGTCTATCGCCTGAACGGCTCGGGCGACACCGCCCAACGGCTGACGGCCGAGCCCGTTCGGGACAGCACGAACTTCGTCGATGCGAAGCCGCCGCAGCAGGGTGAGCCGCGCTACTTCGTTCGGGCCGTCACGGCCGCCGGCGAAGGCCCGCCCAGCCCCGCGGCCGCGCCCGCGGGCACGCCGCCCGGCGAATCGTACCTTGCCATCCGGCTCCAAGGCGACTACCGCACGCACAAGGTCGGCACCGGCGACCTGGACGGCGACGGCCGGTACGAATTGGTGATTCAGCACCCCGACTTCAACACGGACCCCTATCAAAAGCCCGGCTACTGGAAGAAAAGCCCCGACACCTACAAGCTCGAAGCCTACGCGCTCGACGGCCGCTTTCTGTGGCGGCACGACATGGGATGGTCCATCGAGGCCGGCACCTGGTACGCGCCGTACGTGGTGTACGACTTGGACGGCGACGGCAAAGCGGAAGTCTACTGCAAGGGCGGCGAAGGCGACCCGCGCGAACCGGAAGGCCACGTCAAGACGGGGCCGGAGTGGCTGGTCAAGCTGGACGGGCAGACGGGCCAGATCGTCCAGAAGCTCCCCTGGATTCCGCGTCTGCCGGAGATCGGCGAATACAACTACTTCTGCCGCAACATGCTCGCCGTCGCCTATCTCGACGGCCGGCGGCCCCATCTGTTGATGCAGCGCGGAACGTACCGGGCGATCGTGATCGAAGCCTACGACCCGGAGCTGAAGCTCGTGTGGCGTTGGAACTCGCACGACGAGAAAGAGAAATACGACAGTCAGGGCGCGCACACGATTCGCGTGGCCGACATCGATGGCGACGGCTGTGACGAGATCATCGTCGGATCGTGCGTGGTGGACCACGACGGCAAAGCCCTGTGGACGCTCGGCATCGGTCACCCTGACACGTGCTACGTGGGCAAGATCGATCCCCAGCGGCCGGGGCTGCAAATCTTCTTCGGGATCGAGCCGCGGCAGAAGAGCGGCGCCGTACGATTGGTCGACGCCCTGACGGGCAAAACGCTCTGGGCCAACACCGAGCCGACGGTTCACGTCCACGCCCAAGGCATGTGCGCGGACATCCTGGCCGAACACCCGGGTCAAGAATGCTACGCCGGCGAGGCCAAGGGCGGCGAGCAGGCGTGGATGTACACCGCCCAGGGAAAACGCATCGGCAACGAGAACATCGGGTCGCTGGCTCCGTGGACGCTGTGGTGGGACGCCGACCCGCAGAAAGAGATCATCCTCAAGGGCCGGCTGATGAAGTTCCAGGGCGAGACGATGTTTGCTCCGCCGGGAGCCGAACGTCCCCAGATGGTGGCCGACCTCCTGGGCGACTGGCGCGAGGAACTCGTCACTGCCGTCCCGGGCGAACTGCGGATTTACAGCACGACGATTCCCGCCCGGACGCGCCGCCCGTGCCTCATGCAGGACCGCCTGTACCGCCTGTACGTGGCCACCAACTCGATGGGCTACAACACCCCGCCGCAACACTCGAACCCATAGGGCTGCCGGGCCGCAGCCGGCCGCTTCAGGGATCGCGTCTTTGGTTTTCCGCTGATGTGTCGTGACCAGCGGTCGTTCAAACGCTGGCCTTGGCCGGGAGCAACGGCAAGCGAGAGCGACGCTGATCACGGTCCCGACTCCCGTCACGCCGCCTGTTGATACAGGTACTTCTGGAACGTCACGAACACGCTGGCGATTTCTTCCGGCCGGCCCAGATCGGCCACGGCGTCGGCCAGGGAGTGGTCGTAGCGGAGGTTCAGCAGCGGCGTGAGTTTCTCCTGGTCGAGTTCCTCCACGCCGACCGCCACGTAGTGCGATAGCACAAAATCGAGAAACGCCTGCTGCCGGGCGTTGAAGTGAGTGCTGATTTCGACCTTCGCTTGGGCCGCCCGCTGTTGGCGGCTCAGCGTGGGCAGGGCGTAGGCGACGTAGGCCAGCACGTCGAACAAGTCGCTGTTCTCGGCGTCGATCACGCGCTGCATCTCGGCCATCTGCTCCCGGCCGAAGCCCTGTTCCGCCAGCCCGGCCAAGAGTTTGGCGCGAGTGTCCGGCACGCTCCAGATCGTGCGCAGCTCCGTTTCGTCCTGGAAGAACTCGGGCAGCTTGCCGTACAGCGTCTCCAGGAACTGCTGGGCGGACATCGGCGTCCCGTCGGGGTGCCAGAACGTCGTGACCATCATGTGCTGGATGGCGCGGGCCTTGCCGTCGGCCAGTTTCACTTTCACCTTCGCCTTTTTCCGGCACACGCACGGCCTCCGCCCGCATTTCGGGCAGGATTCGGACTCGCAGACGCACGGCCGTCGGCCGCACACCGGGCACGGTTGCCGCGGCGTCACTTCACAGACGCACGGCTCCTGGCCGCATTTCGCGCAGACCTGCGGCTCCGGCGGCGCCGGCTCCCCGTCCCACTCCGGATCGCTGAAGTGCAGGTGGGCTTTCACAAAGTCGTAGATCGTGAAGTAGTCCTTGCCGTCGTACAGCCGCGTGCCCCGCCCGATGATCTGCTTGAACTCGATCATCGAGTTGATCGAACGCAGCAGCACGATGTTGCGGATGTTGCGGGCGTCCACGCCGGTCGAGAGCTTTTGCGACGTGGTCAGGACCGTGGGGATGCTCTTTTCGTTGTCCTGAAAGTCGCGCAGGTGCTGCTCGCCCAGCTCGCCATCGTCGGCCGTCACGCGGTGGCAGTAGTTCGGGTCCGCGCTCGACTTGACCTGGTTGATCAGGTCGCGGACCAGCAAGGCGTGAGCCTGGTTGGCGCAGAACACCAGCGTCTTTTCGTTCTGGTTGATCTGCGACATGAAGATCTCCACCCGCTTCCGTTCCCGGTCGCGGATCTCGATCGTGCGGTTAAAGTCGGTCTCCTCGTAGACCTTGCCGGCCTCGATCTCGCCCTCCTTTCGTCGTTCGCCCCGCCCCGATGGCACTCGTCGATGATGATGAAGTCGAAGAAATCCCGCGGGTACTCGCCGAAGTAGAACGACGGCTGGCCGTCCTTCACCGGCCCGCACATGAACGTCTGGAAGATGGTGAAGAACAGGCTGCCGTTCTTCGGCACTTTGCCTTTCTTGCGGATGTCCGCCGGCTCGATGCGGACCATCGCGTCTTCGGGGAAGGGGAAGAAGGCGTTGAAGGCCTGGTCGGCCAGGATGTTGCGGTCGGCCAGGAACAGGATCCGCGGGCGGCGGGTCGGTTGGCCGCTCAGGTTCCAGCGGCTGTGGAACAGCTTCCAGGCGATCTGGAAGGCGATGAACGTCTTGCCCGTGCCGGTGGCCAGCGTCAGCAGGATGCGGATCGCCCCAGCGATGATGGCGTCCAGCACGCGCTCGATCGCGATGTCCTGGTAGTAGCGCGGCAGGAACATGCCGCCGCCGTCCTGGAACGGAATGACGGCGAAGCGGTCGCGCCAGTCGTTCTGCACGGCAAACGTCGCGTTCCACAGTTCGTCCGGCGTCGGAAACCGCGGCAGCTCGCCTTCCCGGCCCGTCTGCATGTCGATGCCGTAGATCCCCTGGCCGTTGGTGGCGTAGGCGAAGCGGATGGCCAGCCTGCCGGCATAGTGCTTCGCCTGGGCCACGCCCTCGGTCAGCTCTTCGTCCCACGCCTTGGCCTCGACCACGCCCAGCTTCGTGTTGCGATACACCAGCACGTAATCGCCCTTGAGCGGCTTGGCCCGCCGCCCGTGTCCTTCGAGCCGCCCCAGCGTGATCGGATACTCCCGCCGGATGCGGCTCCCTTCCACGACGCCCCACCCCGCCGCCGCCAGCGCGGGATCGATGTGTTCGGCTCTGGTTTCGGCTTCGTTCATGGCGTCGTCCTAC
>CAYUFW010000051.1:24373-26997 GCA_964443915.1 uncultured Pirellulaceae bacterium | reverse complement strand
AGAGTGGGCCGGATTGTCATGGAGGGTTCCTTACAGTTGGCCGCTGAAGGCTTGGTGGAGCAGGGATTTTTTCAGTTCGTCGAGGGCGGTGAGCTTGCGCTGGTAGAGGGAGGCGAGGCGGTGCGTTTCCGTCCTAATCTCATCCAACTGATTGGCAAGACGAATCTGTTCTTTCAGCGGCGGTCTCAAGAACGCAAAATCCCTGATCTGCTGACCGCTGATGTGCGGAACACCAATTCCAGTCTGAACGCCAAGTATGTGCCGTGTGAACGCATCGGAACTAATAAGGTACACCAAGAAGCGGTTATCCAGGCGACCCTTGCCTCGGAGCCGCGCCGTTCGCTGAACCAACAGACACGGCAGATCATCCGGCGAGATTTGTGCGCGTTTCAGCCCTGCTTTGACCCAAGGACGGTCCATTGCAAGGACCACATCACCTGCGGAAAGCTCGTAGCGTTTGTACTCTGCCGCGTCGGAGGCGGGCCATTTCTTAACGTCGTCCCAACGCAACGCGCCTTGGACAATGTTGTCACCCCTGAGCAGACGCACGCTGTTGTCGGAGTTAGTGTACTGCGAACTCTTGAAAGGAAACCCCGTCAGAAGGTCAGTCTCAGCTCCAAGTCTGGTCTCCACCCACCCATCGCCGCGCTGGCTGAACACGGCTTGCAGGTGGCTTTCAAACAGCCCGCGGGCGTTTTGGAGGTTCTTTTCGGCGTGGGCTTTGGCGGAGGCGATGCCGGCAAACGCTTCGTCCAGGATCCCCACGATCCGCCGCTGTTCGGGGAGCGGGGGGACTGGGATCGAAAGTGCGCCGAGCTTGGTCGCGTTGAAGCCACCTTGCGTGCTCCCGGACGCCCCTTCTTTGATCGACCTCCAATATCCGGAAGTCTGAAAGAAGAACGAGACGAACTGGGGCAACAGCTTATCGTCGAGCAACCTGAGCCGGATCAAGTAAGAAGCAAACACTGCCTCGGGTGGATCGGACACGAGGAAGCTTTTCCCGGTCGTCGCGCCAGTGCGCGCGAAGACAATGTCCCCGCTTGCCAACCGATACCTTGGAAGATCCACCGATTCGATTCTGCAATACGGGACGTTGTCCCAATCGACATGATCATTTTGGATGTCGGTTATCCGAAGGAATCGAGGGCCAACGGGATCGCCGGAAGCGCTTTCCGTGTAGCCGTAGTTAATGGCAGACACTTCTCCGAGTCTCTTGATTTCCCATCGCGCTGTTCCAGCAGCGTTCGAATGCTTCGTCGCCCCACCGCGTTCCCCGCCTTTCCCACTACTCACCGCCCGCCTCCTGTGCCCACTGGAGCAGCTTGCGTTGGAGTTCCTCTTTGCTGGGCAGGTACGGTTGGTACTGGCGGGCGTGGATGTTGGGCCGTTTGGTCAGTCCGTGACTCACGCGTCCTATCAGTCGGCGATTTTGCAGCCAGTGACTGCAGAATCTGCATCCGATGCCGGCGCGGACGCACTGTCGCAGTTCGACGGTCGAGGCGTTGGGCCGGGTGTTTCGGCCAGCACGTGGCCGGCTCCCGGGGGCGCATGTGGGTTTCTGGGAGTCATGGGAATGATGCGACGGATGGTGGGCGGCAACTGCGCGGTTGCGGTGTCCTGGGGCAGCGGCGTGTATCTTCGGCGGACTGATGGGTGGCATCCCTGGGGCGCGATGGGATTTGTGGGAGTCATGGGAATGATGCGGCGGATGGTTGGCGGGATCTTTGCGATTTCGGCGCCGGGGTTGGACGGCGTGGGGGATCGGGCGGCTCATGACTGGCCTCCTGGGCGCGGCGGGTCTGGGTGGCCGGGGGGCTTCTGCGGCTGGGAGGAATGGGAATCAGGGGACGAATGGGCCTCCGGCGACGATCGACCATCGGGCGATCCCCCGCCCTGCCGCCCGGCGTTGCCTTCATTACTCCCCTGCCTCCCATACCTCCCATTCCTGTACGCCAGCCGCGCGCGGGTCATGCGCTCCCGCAACCCGCCCTCCTTCAGAAAATCCTGCGCCAGGTGGCGGACCTGCTGGTCGATCAAGTAGTTCGTCTGGTGAATCAGGCAGATCGCGATGTTGGCGATCACCTCCGGCGAACGGGTCTCGACGAACTCGCGGTAGTCCTCGTAGGTCTGCGGCGTCTTGCGCCCCAGCTTGCGGACGTACAACGCTTCCTTCGATTCTTTGTCCCAGATCCGCAGATCGCGGGCGCGAAGGTAATCGCCGTAGTCGTCCAGCAACTCCTCCAAACTCGCGCGGGCCACGTTGGTCAGCTTGATCTCGGTTTCCTTCGAGGTCAGACCGGCCTTGCTGCCCTCCAGGATGTTCTTCTTGCCGGACCGCGCGGATTGGATCATCTGGTCGATCGTGCGGTCGCTCTTGGCCAGGAACTTGTGGGCAAACCGGAACGTGATGTCGTAGATCACTTCCGCTTTCTGGAACGACAGCAGCGTGTGGTAATCGCCGCGCGGCGGCAGGAGTCGCTCGGACGGGGGCGCGGGAGGCGGATGGGAATGATGGGAGGCAGGAGACTTATGGGGCCCACTGCCAGGGTTGTCATTCTTCCCATCATTCACATTCTTCTCATGGTCTTTCATAGCAGAATGTGAATGATGGGAAGAATGACAAC
>CAYUFW010000051.1:0-24363 GCA_964443915.1 uncultured Pirellulaceae bacterium | reverse complement strand
GCACCTCCGCGCTCTCGGCATCCAGCGTCGCGATTTCGTCCATGATCGCCTGCGGGCTGCGGTGCGTCACTTGCTCGCCGCGTCGATCCCGTGCAGGATCATGTTCATGATCCCGATCACGTAGGCCAGCGACTTCTTCTCCTTGCCGAAGAAAGTGGCTTCCTGCAGCGTCTTGGCCTCCTTCGTGGTCAGCCCCTTCTTGGCCTTCAGGTAATCGAACGACTCGCAGAAGAAGCCCGCCGACCCGCACGCGCCGTCGTAGATCCGCTGGCCGATCTTGGGCCGGACGACCTGGACGATGGCCCGGATCAGCGGCCGCGGCGTGTAGTACTCGCCGCCGTTGCGCCCGGCGTTGCCCATGTTCCGGATCTTGGCTTCGTACAGGTGCGACAGTTCGTGCTTCTCGGTCTGCGAGCGGAACCGCAACTCGTCGATCTGGTCGATGATCTCCCGCAGGTTGTAGCCGCTCTGGATCTTGTTCTTGATCTCGCCGAAAATTTCGCCGATCTTGTATTCGGTCGTCAGCGGCCCGCTGGCCCGCTGCTTGAAGCCGTGCAGGTAGGGGAACAGCTTGCCATTGACGAAGTCCCGCAGGTCGTCCCCGGTCAGGGCCCGGTTGTGGTCGATCTGCCCGTCCTTGGTCTTGGGAGCCGCCCATTCTTCCCACCGGTACGGCTTGTCCAGGATGAAGGCGTACTTCTTCCCCTGCAGCTGAGCCTCAATCGCCCTGTCCTGCTCCAATCCGTCCAGGTACTTCAAGAACAGCAGCCACGACGTCTGTTCGGTGTAATCGAGTTCCGAGGAACAGCCGGCTTCTTTCCACAGCACGTCGTCGATGTTCTTGAACGCTTGCTCGAACACGGCACAGTCTCCGACTGTTCCAAACCCAACACAATCAACGGGACTAATCTAATCCCTCCCAGACCCGTCGGCAATCGGCTCAGAGCCCTGCCGACGGCCCGCGTCCCGAATCCTGCGGCCTTCTCGCCGTTGGGTGACTTCGGCGGCTACTCCTTCGCAACCGCTTCGCACGCCAGACGCAGATACTGTTCGTAGTCCCAGTTTCCGCTGCTGCCGGTTTGGCGGGTGAGGACCAGGTCGAGGCTGGGGACGAAGGCGATCAACTGGCCGCCAGAGCCGGGCTTGAAGCGGGCGTCGGCGGGGATGTTGTCGCCGCGTCCGTCGGTCAGGCGGGCGGGGAGTTCCCAGCCGTGCGAAAACGATTCGGCGGATGTCCTCCGCGCGGTTCAACGTGCGCCAGCCGCCGGCCGATTCGGGGGACGGGAAGTAATCCGCGGCGTGGGCGACGAGGGCCAGCGGCGCGAGCAGAATGCCAAGGAGAATGGCCTTCATCACAACACTCGACGGAGCGAGCTACGATTAAAGACCAGTCCCCCGCTCGTCGGGCCGAGCGGGGGACCGGGGGGATCGCGACGATCGTTCAGACCTTGTCCGGCGCGGGCACTTCGAAGCCGGCACGCTGCGGGTCTTTCACCAGTTTGTTCGCCTCGTCAGCGAACTCTCCGGTGAACCGCTCGGTCTGGGCATCGAAGGTCAGCCACGGGCCGACGACGTATTCGGCCTTGTCCTCCGGCACGCCGACGCCGTCGCGCATGATCGCGTGCAGTTTCATGAAGTGTTCGTAGGCGTCCGCGGCGTCGCCGAAACGGCCGGCCTTGGCGTTGAAAGGCACCTTCTTGCCCAGCCGGTACGAGTTGTTGATCAGGTGGCCCAGCGTGCAACTGTGGTGGGCTTGGTCCGCGTTGCCGTTGGCCATCATGGGGTCGCCCGCACGGCAGGCGGCGATGAAGGCGCCGAAATTGCCTCCCGGTGTGACCTTGCCGGGCGGCACCGAAATCTTCTCGCCCTTGTCGCTGCCTTTGGCGTAGTACTGTCCGCGCACGATCTTGCCACCGTCCTCAAAGTAGTACTCGTTTTCGACCTGGTGCTGATAGCCTTTGTAGTTCACGTTGCGGACGTTGAAGAACACGTACTGGCCGTTGGGGTACTCGGCGATGCCGAACAGCGTGTTGGGCGTCTCGCCCTGGTCGTCCCACTTGAACCGGCCGCCGATGGCCATGGCTCGCAGCGGATGCGTCATCTTGGGATCGATCGCCCAGAAGGCCATGTCCAACTGGTGGGTGCCCTGGTTGTTCAGTTCGCCGTTTCCGGTGACCCAGAACCAGTGCCAGTTGTAATGCACGAAGTTGCCGTGGAACTTGTCGATGACCGCCGGGCCGCGCCACAGGTCCCAGTCCAGGTTCGCGGGCGGATCGGAGACTTCCTTGAAGCCGATGCCGTTGCGGGGTTTGCAGGCCAGGCCGTAGGAGACCTTCAGCTTGCCGAACTTGCCTTCGTGAATCGCCTGGTGCAGTCCCGCGTTATCCGCGCTGCTGCGGCTCTGGGTTCCGTGCTGGACCACGACCTTGTACTTCTTCTGCGCTTCCCAGGCGACGCGGCCTTCGGCAATGTCGTGGCTCATCGGCTTCTCGACGTAGACGTGCTTGCCGGCCTGGGCCGCCCAGATGGTCATCAGCGAATGCCAGTGGTTCGGAGCGGCGATAGAGACGGCGTCCAGCGACTTGTCTTCCAACGCTTTGCGGATGTCCGCCACGCCTTGGCAGGTGTATTTCCCTTGGACCTTTTGCTCCAGTGCCTTCAATCTCTTGTCCAACACGTCCCGGTCAGGGTCGATCAGGTACGCGATTTCCACATTGGGCTGGCCCAGGTAGCCGCTGATGTGGCTGCTGCCGCGGCCGTTGATGCCCGCCACGGCGATGCGCAGGCGGTCGTTGGCGCCGAACACCCGGCCGGTCGCCGCGGTGCCGCAAATCATCACGCCGGCTCCGATCGCCGTCGAACTTTTCAAAAACGTACGACGCGTGACTTTGGACATGTTCGTTTTCTCCCTTGGTTAATGGTTACCGTCTGAAGTCCGATTCGCTATCGTGCAATGTAACGTCTTGCTGGCAAAAAGCCACTCCCACCGCCGGCAGATCAGGGTTCGGGCCCGTTCGCGTCACCGGCCAGCACCAGGGTGCAGAAGGACCTACTCGATCCGATCCAGCAGGTTGTCGAGGCTGTTCTCCAAGGGGTTCTTCTTCGGGTCGGTCACCTTGGTATCGTCCAATCCCATCACCTTGACGGCCTTCTCGGCGTCGGCGGGGCTGGGCGTTGCGTCGTCGGCGGGAGCGGGAGCGGGCGGCTCGGCAGGGCGCGGCTCAGGCTGTTTGGCCTCCGGCGCTGCGGCGGCCGTGGCGGGCCGTGAGTCCGGCTTGGCGGCCGTCGCGGAGTCCCCTGACAGCCGGCTCAGCCCCCAGGGTACCACGGTACAGACGACGAGGAGCACCGCCGCACCGAGCGTCGCCACGGCGACGCTCCGCGTCAGTTGACTGCCTGCGACCAGGCCGAGGACCTCGTGGGGCCGGCGGCCGCGCGTCTGGGCGAGGAACTCGCGCAGTTCGGCCACGCTGGCCGCGCCGTGGGTCTGCAACTGGCGCAGGTCCCGCGCGATCCCGAAGCCGGGCACGGCCGGTTTCTCAGGCGTTGGTTTCGTGGCGTTCATCGCTTACTCCTTCAGTTCTTCGAGGACGTGGACCAGGTCGCCGCCGGCCTCACTGACCGCCTCGATCACGGGTTCAAAGTACAGGGCCTGCGCCTCGCGGTGGATCTTGAGCAGCACGGTCCGCTGCCCGGCGGGGGCGTCGCCCAGCAGTTCGGCGATCTGCGGCGACAACTGGGCCATCCCCACTTGGCGGCCGTTCAAGTACAGCTTGCTGTCCCCGTCGATCAGCACGCTGACCTTGGCGTAGCCGGCCGCTTCGAGGTTCTTGGCCCGCGCCGGCTGCCAGTTCAGGAAGCTATCGTCGTTGGCCCGCGCGAGGATGACAAAGAAGATCAGCAGGTTGAAGGCGATGTCGCCCATGGCCGTGCTGGGGACCTCGGCGCGGACCGCTTTGCGTTGGATCTTCATGGCTACTGCGGGATGCGCACTTCCCGCTCCTCCTCTCGTAGGATCGTGATGATCCCGCCGGCCTCCTCGATCATCGAGGTGGCCGCGATCCAGTGATGGTAGGGAACTTCGGGCCGGCTCCGCACCACGACCACCCGGTCCTCGGGTCGTCGCTTCCCAGCCAGGAGCCTGCGGAGTCGCGGGGCAAAGTCCCGGCTGCGGACCACGTCGCCGTCGATGGCCATCGTGGTCCGGGTGAGCTGCACCTCGATCTGCTGGTTCTTCTGCTTCTGCTGCGGCGCCGTCTCGCTGCGAGGGATGTTCTGCCTCCGCCCGCTGTCCGGAGCGGCCGACGCGCAGACCAGGAAGAACACGATCAGGTTGAACGCGATGTCCCCCGTGGTCACCGACGACGGTTCCACCAGCAGTTTGGTCGAGCGGCGGACTTGCATCAGACCCTCCGCATCCTATCCTTGCTCCGGCGTTGCCATCGGTGCTCTTGGAAACCATGACTAGCACGGACGGCAAAGCCGAGGGACGGATGAAGACCGACCTCATGTCATCCCTGCGGAAAAACGCAAGCTGGGAGCTTACGCCACTTCTTTCTCGGACGGTGCTCACGCGTGCGGCACGGCCGCCCTACGCCTTGGCTGGCGTTTCGCGCGGCTCCAACGCCATTTTCAGGGTCACGGTCTCAATCAGCTCCGTGGCCGACTCCTCGACCTGGAGCACGTAGCGGTTGATCACACTGGTGAAGTAGTTGTAGGCGATATACGCGGGAATGCCAACGATCAGCCCGAAGACCGTGGTCAGCAGGGCGATATTGATCCCGCGGGCCGCCGCCTCGACAATGTTGGTTTCGCCCATCCGTTGGACGATCTCGCGGAACGAGACCACCATCCCCTGGACGGTGCCGAGGAAGCCGAGCATCGGAGCAGCGCTGGCGACCGTGGCCAGGATCGGCAGGTGGCGTTCCAGCGCGGCCACGATGTGGACGCTGTAGTCGTCCATCGCCCGGACCACGTGGTCGCTCACCTGGCCGGGGTCGTAGTTCAACCGCCGAAGCACGAGGTACTTGCGGAGTCCGACGGCCAGCACGGCCGGGACCGGACCCTGCAGGGCGTCGCATTTCTGCAGGGCCTCTTCCACGCGGTCCGTCTGCAGCAGTTCCATGACGTCGTTCCGCAGCGGAGCCGTGTCGGTGGCGACCATCTTCAGACTCCGCCAGCGTTCGAGGATCACGCCGGCGGCCATGATCCCCAGCGCGAGGATGGGCCACATGAAGAACCCGCCGCGGATCATCTCGCCCATCGCTCCAGAGTTGAGGATGTCGTCCGCGACTTGACGCCAATCCAAGCCGGACGGCGGCAACTCGGCCGAATCCTCGGCCGCCTCAGCGGCGTCGCCCGGCTGTCCGGCGGCCTGGGGCGGTGCTTTCGCGTCCGGTTCGCCGGCCGCGGCGGGCGAGGCGGCCTTGCCCGGCTCCGAAGCCGGCGCGTTTTCGGCGGACTCTGCGGCAGACCCCGGCGCGGACGGAGCGTCGACCGCGGAATCCACGCTGACCAGCAGAGCGACGATCACAAACTGCCACATCGTACGGCCCTCATTTCCAGATCGCTCACGGCAATTCCGTCACGGGAATCGAGCGGAAGTGGATCACGGCCGCGATGCACAAGGAACTCCAGAGCCAACGCATGGTGCTTTCTCCCTCCGCAAAATGGAACCCGGTAGCGTTTTCTTTCCAGAAGTTTATACTCGCAGTCGCGTCACGGAACCAGAGGCGCAGGGAATCAACGAACAATGTTTCTCCGCCGGAGCGGAACCCCGCCCTTTCGAAAAGGCCGGGCTTCCGTTCCGGCGGGCTGGAACCTGGAAGCAGGAACGTGCGAATGAAGAAAGCGAACCGGTGCAGCCGGCGTGGGTCGGAGTTGGGGTTGTTGTGGTGGCGGTCCCTCGGCGGGGCCGGTCTGCTGTGGTCGCTGGTGGCTTTCTCCGCTCAGGCGGGCGACTGGCCGCAGTGGCGGTACGATGCGGCGCGAGGGGCGGCCACGCCGGAGCCGCTGCCCGACCAACTGCACCTGCAGTGGACCCGCGAACTGGCGGCGCCGCGGCCGGCTTGGCCGCCCAGCCAACCCTGGCTGCGGTTTGACGTGTCCTATTCGCCGGTGGCGGCCGGGGGTCTGCTGTTCGTGCCCTCGATGGTGGACGACACCGTGACGGCGTACGAGTTGGCAACGGGCCAAGTGCGGTGGCGATTCGTCGCCGGAGGCCCAGTGCGGTTGGCGCCGGTGGCGGATGCCGGCCAGGTCTACTTTGGGTCCGATGACGGGTTCCTGTACTGCCTGGACGCCGCCACGGGAACGTTGCGCTGGCGGGTCCGTGGCGGGCCGTACGAGCGGCACGGGCTGGGCAACGAGCGGATGATCTCGACCTGGCCGGTCCGCAGCGGCCCCGTGCTCCGCGACGGCGTGGTCTACTTCACGGCCGGCATCTGGCCCTTCATGGGCATTTTTGTGCGGGCCGTCGACGCCTCGACGGGCGACGTGCTGTGGACCAACAGCAGCGAAGGAGACCGCTGGCACGTGCAACCCCACAAGAGTCCCGCGTTTAGCGGTTTCGTGCCCAGGGGCTACCTGGCCGCGACCGCCGACACGCTGATCGCCGCCGGCGGCCGGACCCAGCCGGGCTGCTACGATCGGAAGACGGGAGCGCTGCGGTTTTTTGAGTTCGGGGCCAAGAACAGCGGCACGTGGGAAGTCTCCGCGCGGGACCAGTGGTACTTCAACGGCCAGCAGATGCTCCGAATCGCGGACGGCAAACCGGTGCTGGCTACGTCCGCCAGCGTTCACGACGAGCAAGCGGTCTACACGGTGGAACGCGACAGTCTGGTGGCCAGGCAGCTGAAGCCGGAAGAGGAGGTGACGAAAGTCGAGACGGGCGCTGACGGGCAGGACCGCCTGAAGGCGGCACTACGAACGATCGCCGAGAAGGTGACCGGCGAAAAAGAGGCGACGGAACAGAAGTCGCCGACTCGGAAAGCCGTGCAACGGGAACGGTGGCGAGCCGAGTTGCCGCCGGAAACGCCGCAGCAGCTGATGCTGAAGGCCGGTCAGCGGTTCGTGCTGGGCGGCGACGGAGCAGCCGTGGTGGTCGAAGCGATCCCCGGCCAAACGCAGGCGAAGGTCGTGGCCAAAGCCGCATTCGATGGCCAGCCTTGGTCGATGCTGGTGGCTGACCAGCGGTTGGTGGTGGTCACCACGGCTGGCCGGATCGCCTGCTACGGCGCGGAACCGGTTTCGACCGTGCCGCACGCGCATCAGGTCGCGGACTCGCCGCCGGATGAGCAGTCGCGGCAGTTCGCCGCCGGCATCACGGCGGATTCCCCCGCGACGTCCGGCTATGCCTTATGGATCGGAGCTTGTTCGCCGCAACGGATCGCCGCCTTGGCTCGGGCCACGTCGCTGCACATCGTCGCCGCCGATGCGGACGCGGAGCGCGTGGCTGCCGCGCGCCGCACGCTGCTCGACCAAGGGCTGTACGGCTCGCGGGCTGCAGTCCTGCAGGGTTCGCTGAATGACTTGACGTTGCCGCCCTATTTCGCGTCGCTGGCGGTCGTGGAATCGCTGCCTGCGGACCGGCAGCAGGCGGCCGTCGAGGTCGTGTTTCGCTGTTTGCGGCCGTACGGCGGCACGGCGGTCTTCTGCGAGGTGCCGTCCGCCGAGTTGGCAAGACTGGTGCAAGACCAGCGTCTGGAAAACGCCAAGATTGCGGATTGCCCGGCCGGCAGCAAGCTGACTCGCGAGGGGCAACTGCCGGGCGCAGGCCAATGGACTCATCAATACTGCGATGCCGCGAACAGCGGTGTATCGGCGGATCGGCTCGTCCACGCGCCGCTGGGAGTGCTGTGGTGGGGCGGCCCGTCGCACGACGACGTTCTGCCGCGGCACGGGCACGGCCCTGCGCCGCAAGTGGCGGGCGGGCGGCTGTTCATCGAAGGCCCCGACATGCTGCGGGCGATCGATGTCTACACGGGCCGTTTGCTATGGCAGAAGTCGTTTCCGCTGCTGGGCACGTTCTATGACAACACCAGCCATCAACCCGGCGCCAGCGAGATCGGCAGCAACTACGCCTGCACGCCCGAACGCGTCTACGTCGTGCGCGGCGACCAGGTGCTGTCGTTGAATGCCTCCGACGGCGAGCAGGTGGGGGACTTTCGCATCCCGGCCGCATCCGCCTCGCAGCCGGTTTTCGCCGGCTGGGTGGCCGTCGCCGATGATCTGCTGGTGACCACCGCCAATCCGCAGCGGTACGCGTCCGCCAGCCCGCAGTTGCTGGTGTTTGACCGCGAGCGGGGAACGCTGCTCTGGCAGCGTCGAGCGGCGTACGCCTTCCGCCACAACGCGATCTGCGTGGCGGCCGGGCGCATCTTCTGCATCGACGCGCTTTCGCGGACCGCTTTGGACCAGGCGAAACGGCGCGGCGAAGACCCGCAGAAGCAGCCCGCCTACCAACCTCAATTGCTGGCCCTGGACGCGCGCACCGGCCGCGAGTTGTGGAGCACCAGGCAGGACGTCTTCGGGACGTTTCTCAATTATTCCGAGGAGCACGACGTGCTGCTGCAGGCGGGCAGTGCCGCGCGCGACCGGGCCAAGGACGAGGCCGCCACCGGCATGGTGGCGTATCGGGGGTCCGACGGGCACGTGCTGTGGCAGGACCTGGCGCGCAAGCACCAAGGCCCGTGCCTGCTGCACCACGACACCATCCTGACGCAGGGCGAAGCGTACTCGCTGCTGGACGGCCAACCCCAACTCCGCCGCGACCCGCTGACCGGCGAGCAACTGGCCTGGAAGTTCACGCGCAACTACGGCTGCAATACGGCCATCGCCAGCGAGCATTTGATCACCTTCCGTTCGGCGGCGGCCGGCTTCTACGATTTGACGTGCGACGCCGGGACGGGCAATCTGGGCGGGTTCAAATCCGGCTGTACGTCGAACCTGATCGTCGCCGACGGTGTGCTCTCGGCGCCCGAGTACACCCGCACGTGTACGTGCCGCTACCAGAATCAAACCTCGCTGGCTCTGGTCCACGATCCGGCGGTGGAGATGTGGACGTTTCTGGCGCAGACCTGGAGCGGTTCACGGGTGCTGCGGGCCGGCGTCAATTTCGGCGCTCCCGGCGACCGCCGCGACGGTTCCGGGACGTTCTGGATGGACTGGCCGAGCCAAGGTGGCGTTTCGCCCGATCTGCCGATCCAGGTGAAGCCCGACAAGCCGGCCGCGTTCCGCCAGCACAGCGGACTCGTCCGCCTGCCGTCCGATACGGCTGTCCCGGCGTGGGTCGCTGCGTCGGGGATCAAGGACGTCGAGCAGATTGTCGTAACCCTGTCCAAGAAGTCCGACGAACCGCCGCAGGCTTACCGCGTGCGGTTGGTGTTCTTCGACCCCGACGCCACCGCGGCTGGGCAGCGTGTCTTCACCGTCCGCCTGCAGGAGAGCCCCGAATCCGAACCGATCGACATCGTGCGGCAGGCAGGTCCGCTGGGCGTGCTCGTGAAGGAATTCCAGCCCGTCCTGGCAGGTAACCAACTCACCGTGACCTTCGCTCCCCAAGGCAACAGCCCGCTCGGCCCCGTCTGCTCCGGCATCGAGATCATCGCGGAGGGCCGCAGCACTCCGGGCGAGGTGCTATCGAATTCCACCGGCGACCGCGGCCTATAGTTCATCCGTCAGTTCCGCGATCTGGTCCGTCCGCTCGTCACCACGACGAACGATTGGACCGTCGTCGCTTTTGCGCCTCGCGCCAGAACGGAGCGTGGGGCATGGCACCACGAAGCTGGATCTGTTCATGGCCTTCCGCCAGAACGGAACATAGGGAACGAGTTCGTCGCGCGGCGACTTGCTCGGCCTCTGCCTTGTCTTGGACGGCGACCGGCTTCCCACCACGGGTGACAAGCACCGGCTGCTCGCGACTCGCTTCCAGATAATCGTCAAACTGTGCCGCGATTTTCGCGGCCTTGGCAGTCTCGACACTGCCGCCGTCATGGCCCAGAATGAAACGGCAAACACTCCTTGGCAGTGACGGGGAACGCCTGATGCCGAACCACGAGACCGTTCGCGAGCGAAACCAGGAATTGGCCGACCGAATCAACCAGGAAGCCAAACACAATCCCGACTCGCCGTATGCGGGCAAGTTCGTGGGGATCGTCGATGGGCAGGTGCGGGTTGTGGCCGAGACGCTACGGGAAACGATGGAACGTTTGCGCCGGGTCGAGCCCGATCCGGCCAGGTGCTGCTGCATCGAAGCCAGCTACGACTACGACCAAATCCATGACGTTTGGGCTGCGGTCTCGTGACCTTATTCGACGAACCGATCAATGTCGTCGGCGTTCCGAGCGTGCCTGTCGGCTTCGACGGCATCGCCTGCTTTCGATTCCTGCGCCGGTTCCACTATGGCAATTTCGGCAACCCCGACGCGTTTGGTCTGGACACGCTCCCGCTGCCGGGGAAGTGAATCCCCGGTGCTAGACGACTAGCCGTGATTTCCCAAGTGCCCGGATACGGCTGCTGTTGACGAGACGAGTTGGCCGGATTGCGTCTGCGGGTGGGACAGATTAACTTCATGGGAAAGCGTGGCGGGCTGTATCGGAATGCGTGTTTTCCCGTGAGGAGTCGAGAGATGAGGCATCGTGTTGAACGTCGGGCGTGGGGGCAGGGGACGGTGTTGGGCCTGAGTTGCGTCGTGCTGCTGAGTGCGGGTGCCTGCTGGCTGCCGGCGGCGGACAAGCCGAAGCAGGTGTGGACGGATCCGCAGGATGCGACGCTGCCGGCCGAGTTCAAGTTCCAGGGCGAGTACGTCGGCCAGATCGAAGGCGGCGAGAAGTTGGCTTGCCAGGTGATCGCGCTGGGACCGGGCGCTTTCCAGGCCGTGCTGTTTCCCGGCGGGCTGCCGGGCGAGGGCTGGGACGGGAAAAACAAGTCGCTGATGGACGGGCGGCTGGAAGGCGATCAGGCCGTGTTCGAGCCGGCCGGCGGCAACCGGCAGTACCTGGCTGGCAACCCCAAGGAGTTTTCGGCGACGCGGCAGTTTCCGCCGGCGGGCCACAAGCCGTACACGGCGACCGCCTGCGGTGAAGCCATGAACGGCAAGACGGACGACGGCAAGCCGTTCGTGCTGAAGAAGGTCACGCGCAAGAGCCCGACCGAAGGCGCGCCGCCGCCAGCCGGTGCGATCGTCCTGTTCGACGGCAGCAGCGCAGACGAGTGGAAAGGCGGGCGGCGCGATGACGTGACGCACCTGTTGAACACCGACAGCCGCGACATCCTCAGCCAACGCAAGTTCCAGAACTTCACCATGCACCTCGAATTCCTGCTGCCGTTCCGGCCAGAAGGGCGCGGCCAGGGGCGCGGCAACAGCGGCTACTACCTGGTGAACCATTACGAAGTGCAGATCCTGGATTCGTTCGGCTTGGAGGGCGTAAACAACGAGTGCGGCGGCGTGTACAGCAAGGCGGACCCGAAGGTGAACATGTGCTATCCGCCGCTGACGTGGCAGACCTACGACGTCGAATTCACCAACGCCGTGCGCGATGCCGACGGCAACAAGGTGAAGAGCGCCGTCCTGACGTTGCGGCACAATGGTGTGGTGATTCACGAGAACCTGGAGATCCCCGGCCCGACCGGCGGACATCGCAACGAACCGGAAGGCACTCCGGGCGCCATCAAGCTGCAGGGCCACGGCAATCCCCTGCAGTTCCGCAATATCTGGGTGGTGGAGAGAGAGTGAATGCGGGTGATCGGTGATCGGTGATCGGTTACGAGTGGCGGGATGCGTGTGACCGATCACCGACCACCGATGACCAGTCACCGATTACCGATTACCGACCACCGACCACCGACCACCGATCACGGACTACCGATCACCGCATGAACTTCCCCACCTCGGCCATTCTGCTGGGCGTCGCCGCCGCGCTATTGATCGGTTTTTCCAAGACCGGCATGCCCGGCGCCGGCATTCCGGCCGTGGCGTTGGTGGCCGAGGTTTTCCGGGAAGACACCAAGCTTTCCGTCGGCGCGATTCTGCCGCTGTTGATCCTGGGCGACCTGTTCGCCATCGCCTACTACCGCCGCCACGCCGATTGGAAACGGCTGCTGAGCTTGTGTCCCTACGTCGTGGCCGGCATGGTGCCTGCCTATCTGGTGCTCCGCTTCGTGGACGATGATTTCCTGCGGGTTGCCATCGGCGTGTTGATCCTGGTGCTGCTGTTGCTGCACGTCGTCCGTCAGCGGTACGGATTTGAGCACGTTTCCGACCGCTGGTGGTTTACGGCGACCAGCGGGTCGCTGGCCGGTTTCGCCACGACGGTCAGCAACGCGGCGGGGCCGGTGATGGGCATCTACTTGATCAGCCAGCACGCGGACAAGCGGCAGTTCCTGGGCACCTCCGCCTGGTTTTTCTTTCTGGTGAATGTCAGTAAGATTCCTGGGTATGCCGCGTTGGGGATGATGACGCACAGGACATTGGCTTTCGACTTGTTGCTCGCGCCCGTCGTGGCGGCTGGGGCGCTGGTCGGAGTGCGCATCCTGAAGCGGATTCCGCAGGCCGTGTTCGACGTGCTGGTGCTGGCCTTGGCCGGCGTCGCGGCGTTGCGCATGGTGTTTTTCTGAGGCGCAGTGATGAGCAAGACCACATCGCGACCAAGGAAGCCCTCGGTTTTGCGTCGATTCGCGGCCGTATTGCTGCTGATCGTCGCCGGACTGAGCGCAGTTTGGTACTTCGAATGGGAACCGCTGCGGCCGGCGTTTCTGTCGGTGGAAGTGCTGCTGGCGCGGCTGAGTACCGACGTCGCTCGGGAGATGGAGCGGCCCAAGCCGGCTGTGCCGTCCGCGAACAAGACGCCTGCCGCCAAGCCCAAGGATGCTCCAAAAGCGACGGCCGCTCAGGAGAAGACGGGCCCCGATGGTCCCGCGACGGCCGGTCAGCTGGTTTCCCCGCCGAGTGCCGCGTCGCCCGCCGAGTCCCCGCCCGCCCCCAACCCGGCTCCCGCGCCGCAAGCGGAATCACCGCCGCCGAATCCCGCACCAGTACCGGCAGCCGCTCCCAAACCTCCGTCGGAGCCGCCGCCTTGGCAAGCCGCGTTGGAGGCGACGGACGACCTGCCAGCCGCCTTGGACGTGAGCTTCGGCGATTTCGATCCGGGTCTGTTCCTGCCGCAGGCCGACGACGTCAAGAAGTGGTTCGAGCCGGTGCCAGGACAGCGCTGGGCCGTCACCAACACACGCACCAAGTACGGCGAGGCCGCGACGGTCGACGGGCTAATGCGGCTCCGCATGCCGTGGCGCGAGGATGTCGCCTTGCGGCTCGCGATGGACAAACTGGTGGGGTTGCGCATCCACCTGCTGCGCGGCGAAGAAGGCGCAACGCTGGCCTACTACGAACGGGACCAGGAAAGCTGTTGGGTGGCCTATGCCGCCCGGAGCAAGCAGGGCCAAGCGGTGCCGGAGGCGTACGCGATGGCGGCCAGCGACGAAGGCCGCACGCTTCGCACGGGATTTGTCCGCGGCGGCGGCACGTTCGAGTTGCGCTGCCGCGAGGGCGAAGTGACGCTCAGTCGCGGCGACATCGTGCTGGTCCGCGCGCCGCTGGCCGGCACGCCGCAGGAAGTGCTCTTCGAAGGCAAGGCGGCTTTCTACGGAATCGCCGCCGTGCGCAGCGCCGGCTTCGCAGCGCCGGCGGACGGCGGTGCCGCAGTCCCCGACTCGCCTCCGCCCGCCCGACTGCCGTGGACGGAGAAACTGACGTCCGAGGGGCGCTTCGAACCCTCGCCGGACGGCACGGTGACGCTGAAGGCGGACAAGTCGACGGCCGCCGGCTGGGTCACTACGCCGATGCCCCCGGCGGGAATCCACGAAGTGCTGTTCGAGGTCGACGAGGCGACGCCCGGCGCCGGTGTGTTCCTGGGACGCCAGGACGACGGGCCGCACGGAGTCTTGCGGTTCGTCAGGAACCCGGTCGACAACCGAGTACACCTGAGCCTGCAGACGGACGCGAGCGACGAGAATCGGCTGCCGCCGATCGACAAGACACCCGTCCCGCTGGCGCCCGGCAAAGCCTGGATTCGGTTGCTGTACGGCTGCGGTGTGCTCCGCTGGTGGATCAGCTGCGACGGGCGGCACTGGGCCCAGCCCGTGCGGGCGGTGTCCTCCTTGACCGGTCCCGTGACCACGATCGGGCTGCACTACGTGCCCAAGACGGCCAATTGCCGAATCCGTTTGAGGCGGTTGACGCTGCAGCCGCTGCCGGAGTTGACGGGTCTGGCCGATGCGGCGCTGTCGGCCCGCGCGCCGGCGCTGCACGACGCGCCGAGCCTGGGGGTGTGGCTCACCAAGGCTGCGGAGTCCCAGCCGCCGGAGGCGGACGCGGGAGCGTGGCTGCGCACGTGTGCAATTCGAGCGCTGGGCGCCGGCTGCCAGCGGGATTTGGGCACCGCGCTGTTGGAATTGCTGCTGGACGACGCGGCCGACCGCGGCTTGCCGCCGGAGCGGCAGCTGGCCTTGCTGAACGAAGCCGCCTTGCTCTGGGACACCAGCAGCGACCATCAACGACTGCAGAAGCTGCTCCAGCGGTATCGCGACGTGGGGCTGCGCGGTCAGCAGCACAGCGGGCTCCGGCCCTACACGTCGATCCGCCGCGATCTGATGAGCGTGCCGCTGGTCACTCCGCACACCGTGCAGGTCGCCAACGAACCTCTGATTCGTGCCGAATTGATCCAACTGGCTCACGAAGACCGCTGGGCGGAAGTCCGGGACTTCTGCCGCCTCTTGCGCTATTTCCGGCAATCCGAAATCTGCCCGTTGGCGAGATGGGCCGAGGGCAGCGGCCCGTCGCCCGTCGTGGGGCGGAGGAGATGGCCGCGCCGCGGCGCGGCGTCGAATGACTGGCAGGCGCCGCTGATCGAGGACTTGAGCCGGGAGACGTACAACGCCGTGGCCGAGCTGAACGCCCTGCTGGAGAGTGCCGCCTTTGACGACGCGGCACGCTTGATTGCGTCGCTGGACGCCGAGTTGTTCCAGGGCGTGGCGCCTCACGTCCGCGACCGGCGGCTGCTGGCGTCGCTGCCCACGGCCCTGGGGATGGCCTTGGACGCGTACCCCGATTTCCGCGCGGCGGTCCAGAAGCAATACGGCGACACGTCGCTGTTGCGCGTGCGCCGGGCCATTCAGGAGAACAGCCTCGCGGCCATCCAACTGGCCACGGTCCAGTTCGCCGGCTTGCCGGCCGCGGCCGAAGCGCACCGCTGGATGGGCGACCGCGCGCTGTCGATCGGCTGGTTCGACCATGCGATGGCCCAGTACCGCCAGGCAGCTCAGTCCGCCGATCCCCTCGATGTCCGCGCCTTGGCCGCCCGCCACCGCCTGGCCGCCGCCATGCTGGGCCGCGAACTGGGCCAGCCGACTTCGGTGGATGTCGAGATGGGCGGCACGAAGCTGACGCCCGCTGCGTTCGAGGAACTGATCGCCCAGTTGTTGAAGCAAAACGCGGCCCTGCCGACCGCGGCCGCCGGCAATCCGGCGCTGGGCCGAGCGGTTCCCAAGCCCAGCGGTTTCGCGGTCCAGCCGCGCAGCCGGCTGGACGGCCCGATCGGCCGCGAGCCGAACGCGGAGGTGGTCCCCAACGCGCGGCGTTTCGGCGTCGATTGGGCCGGCCGGCAGATCGCCGTGGTCATCGATCGCAGCGCGATGGTCGTCAGCAACCGCTTCCAGGTCGCCGCGTACGATCCGAACACCGGGGCACGCCTCTGGCAAAGCCCAACGCCCGACGGCGCCCCCATGCGCAGCCAGGATTGGGGCCTGATCCGCATGCGGCCGCTGGTCACCGCCGACCGCATCATCACGCGGCTGTTGTACGGCCAGCAGCCCACGCTGGTCTGCCTGGACCGCAGCAACGGGCAACTGCTGTGGAGCGTCGAATTCGGCGCCCAGGAGGCGCCCGTCTCCGATCCGCTTTGGCTGCAGGGCCGGCTGGGCCTGTTGACCCTGATGCGGCAAGAGACCGGGGAGAGCCTGTTGCGCTGGACGATTCTCGATCCGACCAGCGGCGCCGTGGTCAGCCAGGCGGACTTGCTGCGTTTGAACGACGTCTGGTGGCGCCGCTCGTGCTGCGAAGTCACCCCGCTGGACGATGGTTTCGTAGCGATCTTGTCCGGCGCGACCGTGTGCTGCGATGCGGCCGGCAATCTCCGCTGGATCCGGCGCGAGATGGTGTTGCCGCCGTCCAACGAGCAACCGGCGTGGGTGACGCAGAGCTTTCAGCCGCCGCTGCTAATCGGCAACGACTTGTACGTCTTGCAGCCGGGCGGGTGCGCGATCAGCCGTCTGGACGCCCGCTCGGGACAGGTGGCTTGGAGCCGGCTCTTGATTGGCGCCCAGCGGCTGTTGGGCGCCGCCGGCCAGCGGCTGATCGTCCAGACGGATCGCGGCCTGCAATCCCTGGCCATGGACAGCGGCGAGCTTCAATGGCAGCATCCGGTGGAGGACCTGATGGACGCGTACTTGTGCGACGACGCCACCGTGCTGTACTCGTGCCGCCGCGCCGCGGAGGACGCGCCGGGCAAGTTCCGGCCGCAGCTGGTGTGGGTGGACGTCGCCACGGGCCTGGGCGCCGGCCAAACGTTGCTTCGCGGCCTGGAACACGAGGGCCCTTTCCTGGGACCGATCGTGATGGCAGGCAGCCGTCTGTGGGCCTTCTTCGGCCGCGGCGATCAAGACCCCACGCGCGACGTGATCGAGTTGGTCCCGCAGGGCGCCGCGGACAAGTCCCCCGCCCTCGTCGAGTCCGAACTGTGGACGCGGCACATCCCGCTGCCGCTCCAGCAGGAAACGGTGCGGCTGCTGGGCGACTGGCGCTGGTTCTCGGCCGAACTGGCCGGCCCCAAGCCGATCGAGGTCAACCGCTGGGGCGAAGCCGAATCGTTGGGCATCCGCGCCCGGCGACTGGCCCCCGCCACGCTTACCCGCCGCACCAGTCTTCCCGCCGGCAGCTCACCCCGACTGCGGCTCCGCGTCGGCAACGACCCCAACCAGCCCTGGAATCTGGAAGTCCGCATGAACGGCATGCCGGTCGTCCGCCGGGAATTCACGGCGCAAACCGATCCCCAGCCTTGGAAGCAATTGGAACTCGACCTTCGCCCCGTGGCCGGCACGACCGGCTGGCTGACGATCGAAGCCCAGACCCGCGAGGGCCAGGAAACGGCCGACGTGTTCTGGAGGCAGCTGGAGATCGTATACTAACGAGACGAATCCCAAGAAGCGTGCGGGGCCCGCTGCGCCGCAAGCTGGAGATGCTCGTGGTCGATCGCCGGCGGCAGGGCGTGTAGCTTCTGAAAGGACGTGTCAAATGACTCTTGCTCGTCTGTCCGCAGCCATGCTTGTCGTTGCCGCGCTGGTCCCGTTCGCTAGGGTGGAAGTGAAGGAGGCATCGCTGGAACGTCTATCGGCCTCGGCAGATGCCGGCCCCAAGTACGGGATCGAGAAGGCATACGACGGTGTGACGGAAACGCATTGGGCGGCCGCCAACCGGCCGCCTGTCTGGGTGCGGGCCGAACTGGCCGGCGCCGAGTGGATCAGCCGGATGCGGATCCGCCAGAGTGCGGCGACGACGATCTACGACAACTGGCGGCGGATCGCGGTGACGTTTTCCGACGCCACGACCTTCTCCTGCGTGCTGGCCGACCAGTGGCAAGAGCAAGTCGTGTCGTTTCCGCGCCGGAAAGCCCACGCGGTGAAGATCGTCATCGAGTCGACGTACAAGACTTCGCACTACGTAGGACTCAGCGAGTTGACCCTGGAGGACGAGGGTGAGACGGCCCAGGCCCGCACCGGCGTGTCCGTCGATCCGCCGCCGAAACCGCCGATCGCTAATGTCGTCTTTCGCTCCGCGAACGAACGCCCTTTCGCGGAGCGAAAGGCGACAGAACCGCCGATCGCTGAGAGCAAACCGCTTCCGCCGGACAGCACGCGCACGCAGCCGCCGGGCCTGGACGACCGAGCGGCCCAGTCCGCGTTGCTGGCCCGACTGTCGCCGGTCTCTTTCGGTTCTTCCGGCTCCTCCGGACATCCCACGCTGTTCGTCGGGCCCGACGACGTGTGGCGGGCGGCGGCGAACATCGGCAACCATGACTGGGCCCGGCGGGTCTTCGCGGGCATTCTGGCCGGGGCGGACAGCTGGCTCGATCTGTCGGACGAGCAGTTGCGAACCGCGATCCCCAAACGCGAGGCCCTGTTCGACAGCAAGGCACCGTGTCCGGAATGCGGCGGGGCGTGCAGCGCCGAACTCAAGCAGCCACACGTGGTCCTCTGCCGCAAGTGCAACGTGACGTACCCCAATGCGCAGCACCCCGACGATGGCCGCGGCTGGAAGAACCCGAAGACCGGTGACGTGACCTACTTCGTCGGGCTGTACAACTCGTACGCCGTGGATCGCGTCACCGACGGAGTCCGGGACTTGGCCGACGCCTACGTGCTGACGGGCGACCAACGCTACGCCCGCGTGTTGAGCGTCCTGCTCGACGCGCTGGCTGCGATCTATCCCAGCTGCGACAAAGGCCCGGTGTGGTATCCGGGCGTGGGCGGCCGACTCAATCGGCCTTTCTATCAGACCGCGCGCACGCTGATCTACTACGCCAGCGTCTACGATCTGACGTACGACAGCCCCGAGTGGGATCGTCCTTCCTGCGATCCGGCCGCGGGGACGCGACGAACCAATTACGAAAAGAACTTGCTCCGCAACGGCGCCGAGTACTGCTTTGGCGAGGTGACCAAGCAGAAATCGCCCGCTCTGCACAACGGCAACTGCGACTACCTCCAGGGCGCGTTGGCGGTCGGCCGCGTGCTGGGAATTCCGCAGTACATCGACTTTGTGCTCCAGAGCGACCTGTCGATCTTCAACTTTATCGACAACACGATCGACCGCGACGGGCAGTACTACGAGACGTCGTTTTCTTACAGCCAACATGCCGTCGAGCTGTTCAGCCATCACGCCGAGATGCTGCGCAACTTCCGCAGTCCCAAGTACCCCCAGGGCGTCAATCTGTACGATCTGCCCAAGCTGCGGACCAACTACCTGCGGGCGGAGTGCGATATCGACTGTGCCGGGCATCAGCCCGCCCTGGGCGACGCCGGCCCCGATCTGACCGTGGCCGGCGACGATGACCGCGCCGCCCTGCGGTCGCGGGTGGCCGAGCGTCTGGAGGTACTCGCCGCACGGACCACCGATCCTGCGCAACGCTTGGCCGCGGAGCGGCAGCTCTGGCAACTGGCCGACGGCGACGTCGACGCGCTGCGATCGAAATCGCTCAGGGGGCGTTGGCTCCTGTTCCACGCCGACGACGTGCCCGCGCCGCCTCATGAGAACCCGGCCGCAACGCCGGATGCGTGTACGCTGCTGCCGGGCGGCCGAGGAGTGGCCATCCTGCGATCGGGATCGGCCGGCTCCGGCCAGCGTTGTGCCTTGCTGCGGTACGGCGCGACGCTCAATCACGGCTCGGCCGACGAGATGAACGTGAACCTGTATGCCTGCGGGCGGGAGATCAGCTACGATCAGGGCTATGGCTGGGCGCACCATCGCTGCGGTTGGGCCCACTCGACCGTGGCCCACAACGTCGTCGTGGTGAACGAAAAGAACCAGCTCCGCAATGCGGCCGGCTCCGGTGGAAGCCTGGAGCAATACTGCCAGTCGCCGCGCGTCCGCGTGGTGGCCGCCGACGCGCCGCTGGCCTACAGCGCCGAAGGCGTGCGCCGCTATCGCCGGCTGCTCGCCCTGGTCGACACAGGCCGCGACGCCTCCTACGTGCTCGATACGTTTGACGTTGCAGGCGGCGAGCAGCACGACATGAGCCAGCACTTCCTCGGCCGTCTCGAGCAAAACGACGGCGTCGCATTCGGGCCTCCCCAGACCTCGGGCTCGCTGGCGGGGCCGCAGTACGAATGGTGGAAGCTGATTCAGCCCAGCGGCTGGCTGCGCGGCCAGAAGCAGCCGTTCTACTGGAAGGCCCCGCCGGAAAACGGCTACGGATTCCTGTTCCATGTGCGGCAGGGCCTCGCCGTGGGCGCCGCGCCCAAGTTCGTCTGGAAGATCGGCCAACGCATCTCGTCTTCTCCTCACGGCGTGAGTTACCCGGCGGAATGCGGTCCGGCAGCGTCGAATTGTCCGGTCCAAGCGTTGGGCAATGGCGGCTTGCGCGTGTCAGCCGGCCGGCCCGGCGACTTCGCGGCAGTCCCGGTGTCGGTGGAAACGGCGGGTGAGTATGTGGTGCTGGCGCGTTTCGCCAAGTCGCCGCAGGGCGGAACGGTGGGCCTGAAGCTCGACAGCCCGACACTCGGCGAGCCCTTCAACACGTACAGCCCCGTGGCGTACACCGGCGAGTGGGCGGCCTTGGGTCGAGTCCAGCTGACCGCCGGCCGGCACGAGCTGCGGTTCGAGTGTACGGGCAAGGATGCGGAGAGCAGCGGGCACGAGTTCGTCCTCCAGGCGTTGACTCTGGAAACCCCGGATTGGCTCCAGATGCGCCCGGAAAAGCAGATCGAAGGCGTCGCGTTGCACTCGTTGCCCGCGGCGGACAGCCAGTATCTGCTGGCTAAAGCCAAGGGGTTGGCCAACGCGCCCGAGTCGGATTACCTCCTGATCCGGCGGCGTGGGAACGATCTGGTGAGCCGTTTCGTCTCGGTGATCGAGCCGTTTGTCGGGCAAGGGCCCGCCCTGACGGTGAGCGGCTGCGGCCCGGACGACCGGCACGCGGTGACCAAGATCGTGTCGCCGACCGGCCGCGAGGACTACTTTTTCGATTTCCCCGATGGCAAACCGGATGAGATCGCCTTCCAGGATGGCGCCGTCCCGATCCGCTTTGCCGGTCAGTTCGCGGCCGTGCTGACGCGATCGGGCAAGCCGGTCGAAATCTTGCTTTCGAGCCCGCGCGGGCTGCAGTTCGGCGATGTGGGAGTGACCGCCGGCCAGGCTGGCTACCGCGCCAAGGTGACGGCCGTCGATTACGAAAAGAGCACTGTGACGCTCGACACAGCCGTGCCGGTTGGCGCGATCACAGGTCCAACGACCCTCGCCTACTTCTCGCGGTCCGGCTACTCTCGCAACGCACCGTACCCGATTCACGGCGTGGTGCCGGTCGCCGCCGGCTGCCAGCTCGATCTGGGCGGCGTGTCGCTGGTCCTGGGCCAAGGCCGGGCCGTCTCGCCCGTCTCCGACGCGGGCGTGGTCGCCAACGGCGTCCCCTTGGACCGCGAGAAAGCCTGGGGCCGAAGCGTGCGGAGCGGCTACTTCAACGGCAAGGCGATTCGCAATCTCCGCACCGGCCAACTCGGACGGATCAAGAACGTCAACCTCGATTCGTCGGTGGCCCTGGATGCCAATCCCGGACTTCGCGAAGGCGACCGCTTCGAACTGCTCGACATCCAGGCAGGCGACACGGTCGAAATCCCCGGCGTCGTCGCCCTCTGGCAAACCGAGTCCGACCAGTGGATGCTCCGCTCCAACGTGCCGCTAACGATCGGCCTGCCGGGCGACACGTCAAGCGTTGTGGAGCAGTCCGCGGATAGCCAGGGAACCCTCTCCTGCGAGCCAGCGCAGGCCGGGAAACGCTGGCGCTTCACGGTCGCTGCCGAGCCGGCGAAGGACCGGAGTTGAACTGGGATCGCACCGGGAAAAGGCGGATCCGATCGTCATGACCTTTGCCACCCTCTTGGAGAAGCGGCATTCCCGCCCGCGCAAGCCTCTCAACCACGCGCATTGGCCAGCCGCAGCTTTCGGCTCAGATCGGCAGCACTCATCTTGTCATCCTGAGCTTGGCCGAGAAACTCGATCTTGATCCACAAGGTCAGCAGTGCCGTTCCCAGTTCGCCGGAGGTCTGGGCTTCCAGGGAGCTTTCCGGCGCCGCCAACAGATCCAGACTGCGTGGGAGGTCCTCGCTTGCGCGACTCACGATCAAGGCCAGACCTTTCGTTGGAAAGTCGTCGCTGGACAGAACGTTGACCGATTTGACTAGGTAATCAAGCTGCTCGCCTTGATACGTCACCAATCCCAACTGCAGCAGAGGCAGCAACCAGTCGGCTGGCGGCTGCCCGGCCGCGGGTAGAATCCCCAACTGAGCCGGCAGATCGTCCTGCTTCTCAAGCAGGCGTTGCAGGACGTCGATCTTCTGGATCAGCCGATCGTACATCTTGGCCGACAGGTCCAACCTTCTGCAGCGTTGCACGAACTGGGCCAGCACTGCGGGCTCAAGACCGCGGTCATACAGGGCAGCCGCGACCCCTTGAGCGTCATAGGAAATGGGCTCTTGCGGCACGGCCGACGGCTGGCTCAGCACGCCCAGCAGTTCCTGAAAAGCGTGAGCCTCATCGGGTCTCTTCAGCGTTCGCAGCAGCGAGGAAATGAGTTCCGGATGCACCTCTCTCGCGCGCATCAGGACGTTCGCCAACCGGATCGCCGCCCGTTTCAGCTGGTCGGGCGAGAGATTTTCCACCATGTCCTGCAGGAGCTGGTCGGCCTGATCTTTCAAGGCGGTCCGCACGATAAACACGACGGTGACCTTGATCACCGTGGCGATTTCGTGTTCTGGAAACTTGTGAATGATGGTCTGGATGGTGCCTTGATTGGCCAGTCTGGCAAACGCGTCGGGGTTCTTGTCGTGCGCCCGCAGCAGGCCGTTCAACAACTGGGAGGCGTCTTTGGCGCTGTACGAATCGCAGACGATGGTCATCAAGCGGAGCAGCTCGGGATCGGTTCTCACGGGAATCGCTCGAGTGCCGAGCAACGCCTGGAAGAAGCTGGAAACACTGTTGTCCGTGAACTTGACCTTGGCCGCTCGGTACAGGTTGAGAAAGTCCGGTTCAAAAGCCGTGCCCAGCCCCAAGGTTTCATCAGGCCGGGTGCGCACCGCCAGCCCGCGGGCGGACAACAGGGCCTGCATCAGCCGGTCGCAGTACCGCATCTCGCTGGGCAGCGATGATTTGCAGCTCAGCAGCGCCAAAGCACAGGTCAATCGGCTCACCTGCAGATTGCGCTGTTGATCGAGGCCGCCGACCGCGGCCATTTTCTCAGGTGGATAACTCAGCAGGTTCTCGAGATCCCGCTGGACGGCGAGGAAGGTGGGGTCTTTGGACCCCAGCGCCGCCGGGGCGGGCAGCAGTTTCCGGCCGAAAACCGTGTGCAGTGCCAGATAAATCCCCAGATTGCTGCCAGCCAAAGGAAGCGTTTCGCCGGCAGCTGAGGCCGGCGGAGATCGGCCCTGCGATCGCTTACCGCTCTGACCGTCAGCAGCCTGTTGACCGACAACGCCCGACATAATCTCACCGCACAGAACTTGCGCGGCACTTGAAATGGGTGGGAAATTCGGCTCATCCGACGGGACTGAGTCTAGCGGGAGAGAACTGGTGAATCAATGAGATCAGGCACGCCGTGCGTCCATCTTGTACACCGTTCTATTCACTACCAAGTCAGGGTGCTTTCTCCGAGGCCGTCCCGTCTCGGCGGTGTACTTGCTGGCTTCGTTCGCCCGATCCGTCTTCGGGCGGCGGGGAACATCGCAGCGGCTCCGTTTCTTGACACTGGACCGCCCGCTACCTACATTCGCGGGAAAGGCAATGGTTCTTGCCGACTAAGCACCGTTCGAGAAATAAGTGGCGTAAGCTTCCAGCTTGCGATCCAGCCATCTGCCGCAAGCTGGAAGCTTACGCCCCGCTGGAATCGCACAGTCATTTCTCGAACGGTGCTAACAGACCTGTTCTGACGCGACCTTGCGACCGGAGAACGCTATGAAAGTTGAAGTCACTTGCCCAGGTTCGGACCCGCGTTGCTCGCGACGCGATTTGTTGATCGGTGCTTCTTTGGGCGGACTCGCCCTGAACACCCTTTCGGCCGCAGTCGGTCCCGCAGGCCGGGCGGCAGGAGCGGAGCCAGCGGACCAGCGCGCGGCTGCGGCTGGGACTGCGGCAGTGAGTGTCATCGACTTCGAGCGGTCCTGCGTGCGCTTTCGCATGGACACCTTGAAGAAGCCCCCCAAGACCGTCTCGCGCAAGCTGCCGATGACCCTGAACAACGTGCGGATGCTCCTTGACGCCCGCGCGGTGATCACGCACAAGAAGTCCGGCCGGGTCGACGACTATGTTCTGAGTTCCTCCTGCAAGAGCGAGCAGGTGTCGGTCCCGCGTGACATCTGGCACCAGCCTAATGCGGACATGTGCATGATCGCCGGCCGCGATGAATTCCTGGTCTTCAAGCGTTGGGACAAGACCGACAAAGGCGTCATGCTGTTCCCGCCATCGCTGGGCGTTCAACCCGAACGGCAATTGGACGACCCCCGGGAATGCTTCGACCGGTACTCGATCAATCTCGCGACGCGGCCGGG
>CAYUFW010000050.1:31873-33737 GCA_964443915.1 uncultured Pirellulaceae bacterium | reverse complement strand
CGGACACTCTTCGAGGCCCTGGTTGCCCTCGCCATTTGATTGCCTAAAGTGCAGAGTTCTTCAATGAAGTCCAGCAATTGGCGATCGAGCTGTTTGCGGCGAGTCGTTTTCGTGCCCTTTGTGCCGCCCCCAGACTTCAGTTTGCTCCACATCTTTTCGCAGTCCGCTTGCACTTCCTGCCAGCGGCGGCGCAGGGGCGTCATCACGACGGGTTCCACGATCGTCAGAATGTCATCGCGGCTCGTGTAGTGCGCCCCGATCTGCGCCCGCTTGGCAGGGTCCAGGGTGCGTTCAAACAAGGTCCCGAAGACCGACGGTTCAACATCGGACCATTCGTATTCGTTGACCCGCGCCAAGATGGCGATTTCGTCCGGGCGCAGGTCGTCAATCACATCGGCGTCGTTGAAGAGGCCGCCGTTGAATCGCTGGATGGCATCGTAACCGAATTCGCCGCCAGCCCGCATGGCCTCGAACAACTCCGCCAGGCGACTCGCGAACCTGGTCGGGGCGCTCTTACAGCGGTCCAGCAGTTCCGTGAAGGTCTTGTTTGGCAACAGGCCGATGTCGTCCGCGAACATGCAGAACATCAGCTTCATCAGAACGTGCGCCGCCCGCTCGGCCGGGACGCCGCGCTGCCGCAGCTTGTCGGCCAGTTGCCCGAAGTGTTCGGCCGCCTGCTGGGTGATGCTCTCGCGGGTCTGGCCGGGACGCAATGCCTCGAAGTCGTGGAAGACCTTTCGCAAGACATCGAAATTCTTCGCGTCTTTCAAGCCTTCCAGATTGAAGTCGTAGCACTTCTCCGGCGTGTTCGTAAAATTTGTGTAGACGAGAAACCGAACCATGTCGCAGACCACCAGCAGCGGTGGATTGCCCAAAGAAACCCGATACAGCTGGAGCTGATGATAGGCTTTGTCAAGCGACTCGTGACGGTGATTGTCCTTGGCGTTACCCTTGTATTCCCAAGCGAAAAAGCCTCGCTTCCAGACGTCCGCCCAACCGTGACTGCCGCCCATTTTTTCCAGGCCGCGTTCAAACGTGAACCACTCGCCCTTCTTGTCTGCATCGACGGGGGTCTTGTGGCCAAGCACTCGGCAAAGATCGAGGAAGTGTTCGTGGCTTCCGCTGCGCTCCGAAACTGCGGCCTCCTTCCACTTCTCAATGAACGCCAACACAGTCATCGTCGGTTCAATCGCGGTCTGTCCGGTCATGGAATTGCTCCTGGGGCGTGACACATGACCAACAGTCTAGGGATGCGTGCGGCTGGTGTCGAGAGATGGCTCGCTCACCCGAATTGGATGACCGTGTTGTAGAACTCATCGAACGACCACAGGTGATCCGTGACGCCCGCCATCATGGCGGCGGTCGGCCGGAGCCGGCCCGCTCGTCCGCTCTCGTCTGGGTAGCGGGTCCGCCAGCAGAAATTGTAGTAGGCGGCGAAGATCGCCACGGCCGCCGCCAGGCACTCGAACTTCTTCGAGAACGCAATCGAGAGCCGGGCGAACCGCTTCATGAAGGTCCTGATCGTCAGGTTGTGGCGTTCGACGTGGCTCGTGCAAATCGCCCGCTCTGAGAACTGGCCCTTGATGACCCGGCGCTTAGTTGCGACCATCTCGGGCGGGGCGTAGCGGCCTGGCTGATCGGCGTTCCGGTAGTCCTTCACGATCTGGCCGTAGTCCGCGTAGGGGCCGAAGGCGAGGTCCACGGCCTCGGGATAGCCCGCGAATCCGTCGGTCGAGATCTGGGTGATGGCCACGTAGCCGTGCTGGTCGCTCTCGTGGGGCCGGGGAATGATGAGCCGTTCCGACAGGTCCACCATGAACCGCCGGGCCATGTCGGCCGACCGTTTGCCAAGCGCGTAGCTGAC
>CAYUFW010000050.1:23690-31863 GCA_964443915.1 uncultured Pirellulaceae bacterium | reverse complement strand
GGAATCGGCGTCGATGGCCGTCCAGAGGTAGATGCTCCCAATCCGCCCCTCCAGGGCCTTTTCCTCAACGGTCAGCCGCGCGTCTTTCTTTCGGCAAAACGTCCAAATCTCATCGACCTCGATATGCGGGCAGTCCAGGCCGCGCAACGTCTCGTCCAGAAAGTTCTGACAGGCCCGGCCGAACTGCATTATGAGCCGCCCAATCGCCTTCTTGTCCGATCCCGTCACCCGGCCGGTGCCCCGCAGGCTGTTGCCTTCGCACAGCAGCCGCAAAATCAACTTCCGCTTCTCGTGTGACATGACGTTCGCCATCGCCAGACCCCCACTTGCCACCGCGAAAACCCGTCATACATTTATTCGCTGGGGCGCGTGGAATCTTGCCGAATTTCCGTATCACATCAAAAGGAAGCGGCGCTGTGGGCGAACAAGCGCCGGGGAGGCAATCCATCATGGCAAAGCGAAAAGCGAAGCGGGGGCGTGGCAGGCCGGAACTGCCAGCCAAGGTCCGGAAGTCATCCGTGCTGGTCATCCGACTGACGAAAGAAGAGCGGGCCTTGGTCGAGAAGGAGGCTGGCGGGAATGTCTCCCGGTGGGCCAGGGATGCCCTGTTGCAGGCGGCTAGGCGTTGCGACAAACTGGAAGGCGAGTGACTAACCAAAACCGCCAACGATCTGAGCCGCCATCTTTAAGGAGTCGCCATGATTGCACCTAACGACATGACGCTACGCGATTGGTTTGCTGGCATGGTTGTTGCCTCGTCGGCATTCGTCAAACACGCCACAGAAGCAGCAAACACGCTCAAGGCATCGCACCGCCTGCCTGCTGAACAGGGCATCGACCATTCGTGCCTTGAGCAAGCCAAGCTGGCCTATGTAATCGCCGATGCGATGCTCAAAGCTCGCGGGCTTGACGCGACAGCTCTACGGACGCCTGGGAGCAGCCCCAAAGCTCCATAGTACCGCATAGACTGCGGTCGATGTGTAACGCGATTTTGGAAACCTCGAACCCTTCCGGACATTGGCCATCGGCACGGTCCAAAATCTCGGCCGCGTGCCGCATGGCCGCGTCTACCCAGACGACGCGATCGAGGTCCGCTGATTTGCTATCGGTGACTTGCTGAGTTTGCATTGGTTCCCCCGCCCAGTAAACCTGCCCTATACCAGATCGCCTTACTGGTCCGCAAACCCAGTCCAGAAATTTTCGTGCCAAACTGCTCCAGAACAAACGCCGCTGAAGCCGTCCCGTGCCCTACCGCGTCACCAAAAAGCCACGCCCGCCTGCTGTTTTCGCGTTTTTCAGCGCGGTAAGCTCTGGAAAATTCAGGTCGGGTTCGGCTATCCTTTTGTGGAGACGGCACGATGGAGGCAGAACAGTTGCGGTGCTGCGCGACCTGCGGGTTCATGGGGTTGAAGCGGCCCGGCAGCGGCCCGCTAGACGAGGCTGGCGAGCACTATCGGGACAGCGGCCAGTGTGACCCTGGTAAATACGACGGCGCGCCGCACTGCCACAATCTCGCTGTTGACTTGCCGGCAGAAACCAATGCGGTGGCGCGACGTATTACCGACGGCAGGCGTGGCAACGGCCACCGCCCTGACGCAGTTCTCGAAGTGCTGCAAGCCCCACGAAGCGGATGCCCCTGGACGAAGTGGCATCCTGGATACTCGCCCAAGGAACACGACATGATGTTGGCCGAACAACTCGCCCTGGAAACACAGCAAGCCGTCGCAAGGGCCCTGTCGCTGATCGCCAGCCTGCAAGGCGACCACCTAACGCTAAGGCAACAGCATGACGAATGGACCCGGCAGCAAGCCGAAGAGAACGCCCGGTTCGCCAAGCAGATTCAGGCACTGGAAGAAACCCGACATCAGGAAACCAGGAGCGACGCAGATACGTTCTCGAAACGGGAAATCCAGACGCTTTGGTGGACCGCTATTCTGTCTGCCGCAGCCGCCATCGTGGCCGCAATCGTCACTGTCGTGTTTGCCATCAAGTAGCGTGCCAAACCAGCGTTCGCCGTCCGAGTGGATGACCTACCTTGTCACTCAAAAGACCCCACTACCGGCTCCTCGTCGTGCTGGACAAGCAGCTGGGACGCACGCTACAATACGATCAGAGACGCGGACCTAAACGGAGCTTGTTGATCGGAGAGATGCACAGTTGGGAACTGTCGGCGAGATCGTTACTGCTGCCGAGAAACTCAAACCAGATCAGTTCTTGCGCCTGCGGAGCAGATTGGACCGGCTTTAACGTCGACTGTGGAAGGCGGAATCGTGCGAACCGGCCGGGAACTGGATGCGGCAGGCGTGACCGATGACGATGTGGACCAGATGGTGATGAGGCGCCGCCGTGAAGGTCGTCGCTGACATGATGATCTGGATTTTGGTCGTAGCCGCCGTTTTGCAGTCCTTGCGCGGCGGACCGTCCTGCGCGTCGCTACGCTCGTCGAACTCCCGGCCTTTGTACCGAGGCATGTTCCAGGGGATCCTGTGGTAACGCGAGTACGAGGCCATGGACGCGACACATAACACGGTGTACGTGGAAACAACCATCCCCAGCTTTTACTACACGCTGCGCACTGATCCGGAATCGGTCGCCCGCATGCACTGGACTCGTCAGTGGTGGGCCGCCTACGCCGATGCTTGCCACCTCACCACAAGTGCCGCGGTTATCGACGAATTGGGCAAAGGCACCGGAGAACGGACAGAGGACAGAATCGCTCTGTTGGCTAACGCCGTCGTCTTGCCGATCAACGCGAGCAAGTTCCACCACATCCGCATGGTGAATTTTGAGTTGGGCCTGGCAGCGCCGATCTTGGCCACTCCGCTGAACTTCGGCAGCCTGGAGGGGACGTCCGATGAGTGACTACGAAATCGATCAGATTCGGCGAATTCGACATCAGATCTCGGCAGAAAACAATCACGACCTGAGGAAGGTGGCCGAGTACTACCGTACTGTCGAAAACGAACTGAGGCAGGCTCGGCGATTCAAGTTCGCCGACGAACCGAAAGGCCGGACGGTCGATGAGTCCAAAGTCGCGAAGGCCGGCTAATCGGTTCTTCAGCCGCCCGGTCACGGCCGTGGAACCAGAGCAGCGCTGTCAACCCGACGATCTGTTGGTAGGCCGGATGCGTCACCATGTCCGTGGTAGACGACCGTCCGCACCACGTTTGCTGAGGGTTATCTTCGTGCCGTGTTCACGCCGGGGATGGGCACGGGGAAGACGGGGTTCTCGCTGACTTCGCGGCGGAGGAGTTCCTCGGCTTGTTGGATCAGGTCGGCGCGAGTGGCGGCCAGGTCGTTCGTTTCGCCGCGGTCCTGCGCCAGGTCGTACACTTCCCACGCGCCGGGCTTCTTCGTTTTCAGGCCCTGCCGGACGAGTTTGAAGTTGCCGATCCGCACCGCAATCTGGCCGCCGTATTCGGGGAAGACCCAGATCATGGGCTGGCGCGAGGCGAGCGTCTGGGACTGGCCCGTGAGCACCGGCCAGAGGCTTTGGCCGTCGAGGCCGCCGGGCTTTTCCAGTCCGGCCGCGTCGCACAGCGTCGGGAACCAGTCGGCGAAGTAGCCGGGCGTGTCGTTCACCGCGCCGGCCGCGATGCGGCCGGGCAGCCGCGCGATCATCGGCACGCGGATGCCTCCCTCGTACACGCTGCCTTTGTAGGCCCGCAGGCCGGCGGTGCTGTTGAAGAACTTCGGGTCCGCGCCGCCGACGTGGAAACGCGGGTCTGCACGGCCCTCGTGCGTGGTGCCGTTGTCGCTGCTGAAGACAACCAGCGTGCGATCGGCCAGGCCTGCGCGGTCGAGCGCCGCCAACACACGGCCGACATAGCCGTCCAGGTCGTTGATCATCGCCGCGTAACCGGCGCGCGGCCGCGGATGCGGCAGGTAGCCGTTCCCGCCGCGATACACCTCCGTGTCCCACTCGGCGGGAAACTTCTCCACCGACTCGCGCGGCGGGTGAATGGCGACGTGCGGCTCGGTGAACGGCAGGTAGAGGAAAAAGGGACGCGACGCGTGGGCGGCGATGAACTTCTCCGCCTCCGCAACCATCAGCTTCGGCGCGTGCGTCTCGCCGATCCAGTCGTCCAGCTTCACTTCGCCTTCCGGCTGCTTCGCGTGGCCGGGGATGGGCCGGGTGTTGATCATGATTTTTTCCGCGTTCCGCCACAGGTGCGGCGGGTAGTAGCTGTGCGCGACGCCCTGACAGTTGTAGCCGAAGAACAGGTCGAAGCCCTTGCGGTTCGGATCGCCCGTGCTGCCGACCGGGCCAAGCCCCCACTTGCCCATCGCGCCCGTGGCGTAGCCGGCCTGTTGGAACAATTGCGCGATCGTCACCGCTTGTTCGGACAGCGGATACTGCCCCTCGCTGAACTCCGGGAAAGTCAAGCGGGCCTGCCGATTGCCACGCACTTCGGCATGTCCCAAATGCTTGCCCGTCATCAGCACGCAGCGTGACGGAGCGCACACGGGCGCGCCGCTGTAGTGCTGCGTAAACCGCATCCCTTGGACGGCCAAGCGGTCGATGTTCGGCGTCGGGATCTTCTGCTGGCCGTAGCAGCCGAGTTCTCCCCAACCCAGGTCGTCGGCAAGAATAAAGACGACGTTCAGTCGGTCCGCGGCGGAAACGTCAGGAATAACGCCGACGGCACACACTGCGAAGAGACAGAAACCGATCAGAAGCGGGACGCGGCTAAGATTTGCTGGCGGCATGGCTGTTCCTTTTCTTGCTTGCAGGTTTCGGCTTCGATTCCGACCCCAAGGCCGGACCGTGATCGGCGGGCATCGTCTTGTTCCACGCCAACAGAGCCTCGGCCAGTCGCCGGACCACGTCCGGATGCTGAGCGGCGACGTTGCTCGTTTCGCCCGGATCCGCCGCGAGGTTGTACAGTTCCGGTCGGCTGCCGTCGTACTCGCACAACAGTTTCCAGTCGCCCTCGCGGACGGACAAGTCCGGCAGCGGGCCGGCCCCGTAGGCGAACTTGCGGTCGGGCGGACGGCGCCAGAACAAGGGCGCGGCGCGCGACGCGGTGCTTTCACCGCGCAGCACGGGCGCGAGATTCTCGCCGTCGAGCGTGACTTCAGGCGGCGGGGTCACACCGGCGATCGCCAGCAACGAAGGCACCAGGTCGATGGCGGCGAAGACCGATGTCTCGTTGTGCGTACCCGCTTTGTCACGGGCGATCAGCCCCGGCCCCCAGACGACCAGCGGCGAGCGCGTGCCGCCTTCGTACAGCGTGGCCTTGGTGCCGCGAAACGGCCCGGCGCTGCCCGCGCCCGCGTCCGGGCCGTTGTCCGAGCAGACCAGGATCAGCGTGTTGTCGCGCAAGGCGGGTGTGTTGCGGATGTGGTCGACAAGCCGCCCGAGTTGCCGGTCCATTTCTTCCAGCACCGAGAGATACAATCGCCGCCGGCTGCCGTCGCCCCACTTGTCCACCGGCGGCCAGTACGGGGCGTGTACGTCGTCGGGCCAGAGGTTCACGTAGAACGGCTTGCCGGCCTTGGCGGCCCGATCGATGAAGGCCATCGCCGCGCCGACGAAACCGCCGGTGATCTCCGAACGCTGCGTCCAGATCACGGGCCCGCCGAGAATCTCGGCGTCCGCCCAGATGCGGCCCGGCTGCTGGTCGCCGGGTTTGAGGGTCAGGGGCAGAAGCTTTGCGCCCATGCCTTCAAAGTTGGTCAGCGTTTCGTCGAAACCGTAAACGCTGATCGGCGGCGCGTCATCGACATCCCGTTGGCCGCCCAGATGCCATTTGCCAAAGTGCCCGGTGACGTAGCCGCTGTCGTGCAGGATGCGTGCCAGCGTCGGTGCTTGCGGATCGAGCCAATTGGCGACGCCGCGCCGCTCGTTCTCCGCGCGATGCGCGAGATACGAGGTGATCCGCCAACGCTGCGGATACTGCCCCGTGGTCAGCGCACACCGCGACGGCGAGCAGATCGGCGCATTGACGTAGAACTGCGAGAGCCGTACTCCCTCCGCCGCCAGCCGATCCACGTTCGGCGTCTCCGCATCGCGGTTCCCGAAGCAGGAAAAATCCCCCCAGCCCATGTCGTCGATGAAGACCATGACGATATTCGGCCTCTGGGCCGCATGAGCCACGGAAGCGAACAGAAGCGGAAGAGCGAGGAAGCATCGCATGAGATTCACCCATCCGGTCGGGCCACCGCTTGCAGGATTTTCCCCCAACGCCGCGTCTCGGCAGAAGACCATGACGTTTCAGACAGCCAATGTACGCCTTGGTTCACATTCCCGGCAAGAGTATACCGCGGTCCAACACTTCCCGCAGCGTGTCGAAGCCCGACCCGGTCAAGGACTTGCCCTGCCGCATCGCGCCCAATACACTGTGGCGTGGTTTCGAAGGTCGACGTGCTGTCCGGTGGAAGGAGTGTCTTTCATGTGGAATCGTGTCGTGGACTCTCTGGCGTTCGCTGGTTGCGCAATCGCGATCCTGTTCGGAAACATCGTGGGCGGAGGTTCGGTGCGCGGAGCCGAGGCGGGATCTGCCCCGCCTGCGCAGCAGTTGCCAGTGCCCGGTACTTTGGTCCGGGACGACGCGCGGGGCGAGGTCATCCTGTCCGCGAAGATCCAGTTTCCCGAAGACAAGCCGTGCATCAATGAATACGGCGAGCGGGTGCAAGCGTTCGCCGGGTGCGCGAAGGCGGCCGGGGGCGATGCCAAGATGGCCGGTTACTTTGTCTTTCTGGTCGACGTCGAGACGGAGGAGGTACACGAGGCCCTCGTCAAGCTCGGCTGCAAGCCGCGCGTCCACTACAGCATTCAGGAGGGACGCAAACGCAGCGGCCTGCGACCGGAAACCACGGCCGGCGACTACCTGGACGGGGACCCCGTGGTCTTGTCCGTATTCTGGCAAACCGCGGACGGCCGATGGATCGAGACGGCGTACGAGCACTTCGCAACGGAGCAAGTCGAGGCCGACGGCCGGAAGATCGAGAAACCTTGGACGCCGCACTTCGTGTTCCACGGTAGCGGCGCGATTCACAAGGCCGGGACGGGCTGTCTCGCTTGTCCCTGCGACTGTCCGGGCGGCATCATCGCGGACAACCGCTTCCCCATCTACGATCCCAAGCCCTCGGTCCGGTTTGACATGAGCAAGACGCCGCCGTCGGGCACGCAAGTCTATGTGCGAATCCGTCCTGTCGCGTCACGGACCCCTTGACGGTGCCCTACATGATGAAACTGCCCGCTCGTTCGACCCCGTGTTGCGTGTCCGGACTGCTGTTTCTTGCCCTTGCCGGCGTCCCGGTGCCGGCGGAAGCAGCGGCCAAGCCGGCTCCGGCCACACCGCGGAGCCTGGTCGAGCACGCCGACAACATCTACTCCTGGGATTTCTCCCGCGACGGCCGCTTCCTGGCCAGTGCCTCGGGGGACAATTCGGCGGTCGTGTGGGACGTGGCGGGCGGGGCGGCGCGAACGGTCCTGGAACATGAGGCAGCCGTCTACTGCGCGGTGTTCAGTCCCGACGGGAGCCAACTCTGGACGAGTTCCGGGGACGGGCTGATTGCGAAGTGGGATCCCGTCAGCGGCAAGACGCTGCGGCAGGCCCGGCGGCACGGCGATGCCGTCTACACCTTGGCGCTGTCGCGCGACGGGAAACGCCTCGCCTCGGCCGGCGGCAACGGCGACGGAGGCGACACGGCCTGCCGGCTGTGGAACGCCGAGACGCTCGAAGTCACGGCTCACTGGCCGGGCCACAAGCTGCCCGTGTACGGCGCCGCCTTTTCGCCGGACGACAAGACGCTGGCCACCGCCAGCCGGGACAAGACCGTCCGGTTGTGGGACGTGGCGACGGGAACCGACCGTGTCCTGAGGGGGCACACCAGCGACGTTTTTCGCTGCGCGTTCTCGCCGGACGGCCGTTGGCTGGCGACGGCCAGCCAGGATGCGACCGTCCGGATCTGGAACGTCGCCGAGGGCCGCTTGGCCCGCACGCTGCCCGGCCGCAAGGATCCGCTGTACGCCGTCGCCTATTCGCCGGACGGTCAGTGGCTGGCCGCAGTGGGCGACGATCGCCGGCTGCGCGTGTGGCGCGTGGCCGACTTTGAACTGGTCCGGGAGGAACGCCTTTCGTCCGACGCGCTGTTCGCCGTCGCCTTTGCGCCCGACCAGAGGTTCGTGGTGGTGGGCGGCGGCGATGCTCGCGGATACCTGATT
>CAYUFW010000050.1:0-23680 GCA_964443915.1 uncultured Pirellulaceae bacterium | reverse complement strand
CCGATCACCCGGACCCGGTGCCCGGCGGCCGCCTGGGCGGCGGCGAGGCTCGCGGATACCTGATTCCCTTCTCGCCTCTGCAGTGAGCCGTGGCCGTGGCTTCTTGACCGGCCTGGCGTGTCCGCCGCGGACCACGTAGTCCTGCACGGCGCGAAGTTCTCCCAATCCTGCGGGAAATGCGCCGGATTCGCGAAACACGATTTGGCCTGGGATCGACATCCGTGTGGCGATGAGATGCTCTCCGCCGCTCCGAACCGGGCGGCGGACTCCGAGTTGTTCCACCTGACGTTCTCGCAGCGGTGGTAGTCTCGGTGCCTCGTTCTTCTGCGCAATGGTTGCCCTTGCCGTCCAGGGTGACTCGGATCGACACAGGGACGACCGTGTGTTCCTTGCTGGCGCACTCGGCCAGAGGGGAAGACAGCAGAGGGCGCACGCGCAACGTCCTCTCACAGCGACGCCGCATCTAGCCCAATTCTGCCACTTTGCGGAACCGGTAAATCGCGAATTTTCGGCTTAATTGGCGCAGTCAATGTTTCCGATAGAATGGAAGGAACGAGATTCCCGACGCCGGACGTGGACACGCCAAAATCTGGCGCCGGGGCTAGGAAGCGTGCAAGAGGCGTGTTATAAGGGTTGGAGAGGATTTGCCGGCATGGCCTTTCCCGTGAGTAGCTGGGGCGTTAGGTCAGGCCGCAGTGTCCCGACTTGTTCTCCCCGCGAGAATCACGATGCATCCACACAGGGCCTATTGCATTGCCGCCCTAGTCCTGATGGTCGCCAGCCTCTCGGCCGTGGCGTTGGACGCTGTCGTCTTGCCCGGGGTGGAGCACAAACCTGGCACCTGCCCAATCTGCAATTGGGCCACCAGCCTCGCATCGGCCGCAGTCCCGCAGGTTGTCCTTTGGGTCAAGCAGGCACATCGCTGCTGGACGCCGGATGAGCGGCCTTGCGTCTTCTGCGCTGCGTGCCCCTCCCGTCCGTTCTTTGCACGCGGTCCGCCGCCGGTTCAAGCTGCCTGAAGCCCGTCTCTTTCGCAGGCATACGGATCGCTTGGCGGCGTGAAGCGAGGCAATCACGGCTAGCGATCCGTTCGTCTGGTCAGCGCGCGGGACGGTTGGCGTTCTTTTCTTTGGACTGAAGGCCGTTGTGTCTTTCGGATTTTCGGCGTTGCTAACTGGCCGCACCTGTGGGCGGCGTGAGCGGGCTACGGATTGGACCCGAGTAACGCAGCGTGCGCATCTGCAAAGGATTGGTTATGCGTTCGATGGTACTGAGGACAACGGGGTTTCTGATGCGCTTCCAGCAATCAACGAAAATCAGGTGCGTCCGAGGTCGCAGAAGTCGCGGAGCGTCCGTGCGGGCGTTCTCGATTGCATGGATGCATGCGGTCTTGGCATTGGGTTTCCTCGCACTCGATGGTTCTGTGGCGGACGGAGCCGCGGCGCAGGCGCCGGCCGACGAACCCGCCGTGCATGCCGCCGTCAGACCGGTAAGCTCTGATTCCTCGCTCAGCCTCGCGGCCCGTGCAGTCCGGGCTTCGAGCCCGCTCGTCAACAGAACTGTGGAGCCGATGATCGAGGATCAAGACGACGAAGGTACCGAAGCGGTGCCGTTGCCCGAGCCGCAACCATCCCCAGGGTTGACGCTCGACGAAGCGATCCGCGCCTGTCTGATGAACGACCCGAAGATCCGCGCGGGGCTGGAAGCGATCAGCCAGGCACAGGCCGACGCCTGGACCGCGTCCCTGAAGCCCAATCCCGAAGTGGTCGTGGCTGCGATCTTGCTGCCGTTGAGTCGGCGTTTCACCGTGGAGGATCCCGCCGGCCCTTCCGAGTTCGATGTCGGCTTCAGTTATCCGATCGATTGGTTCTTGTTTGGCAAGCGGGCGGCCGCGATGTGCAGTGCCTGCGTCGGCGTGTCCGTGTCCGAGGCCGAGTATGCCGACCTCGTGCGGCAACGCGCCACGGAGACTGCCGTGGCCTTCTACGACGTGCTGGAGGCGCAGGCGTTCGTGGACGTCGCCGCTCAAGACGTGCAGAACCTGCAGCAGGTGGAAACCGTCACGCGCAAGGCGGTCGACAACGGCGGCCGTCCGCAGGTGGAATTGGACCGCCTGCGTCTGGATCTTCTCTCGGCCCGCCGTGGCCGCCGGGATGCGGACCTGGGGCTGATCAGCGCCAAGGCCAGGCTGCGGGCCCTGATGGGTGCGGAAGCGGCTGACCCTGAATTCGCGGTCGCCGGCAAACTCGACGGCCCGCCGGCCGACGAGCCGCCGGATCTGGAGGAAGCCTACGTGACGGCCGCCGCCCATCGTCCCGACATCCTGGCCCTGCGGCGGAAGGTAGCAAGGGCCCGGGCGGATGCGGAGGTGGAACGCCGCAACGCGCTGCCGGAGGTGGCTTCCGATTTTGGCCTGGGGCACCAGTTTCAGAAATCGATCGGCGCCTCGGATGCCACGATGTGGGGCACCGGCCTGACGGTGAGTGTCCCCTTGTTCAACCGGAACCAGGGCAACCGTTCCCGCGCGGCCTCGGTCGTGACGCAAAGCGGCTTCGAGTTGCAGGCCGGTCTGGTCGAACTGCGGGCCGAAATCGTGCAGGCCGTCCAGTCCCTGGTCACGGCGCAGGAGAACGCCGCTTCCGTCGCCCAGGACGACCTCCGCTTGGCCGCACGGGTTCGCGACAGCATCAACCAGGCCTATGCGGCGGGCGGACGCCCGCTGATCGACGCGCTGGACGCGCAACGCAATTACCGTGAGACGTTTCGGATTTTTGTGAACACCCGCGCCGAATACTGGCGGTCCCTGTACCGATACAGAGCGGCCCTTGGGAAAGAGTTCCTGCCATGACAGCCACCCTGACAACCCCGCCTGACAACGCCCGCAATGACTCCTCCACTCCGCCCATTCGCGTCGCCTCCGTGTGGTCCCGCCTGTGGACGTGGATCCAATTCGCCGCGTGCCTGCTGCTGACGGCCGGCGTGCTCGGCTACCTGCTGTGGACGCCCCACACGTCGGCCGACTCGCCGCTCGACAGCCGCCGCTCCCCAGCCGAGGAAACCGTGCGGCTGGCCGGACCGAAGCGCATCCACGTCAAGCCCGGCAGCCCGCTGGCCCAAAAGCTCGAAGGGGCCGTCGTGCAGCCGGTTTCGATCACGGCGCCGATGCTGACGGTCACCGGCACCATTCTCGCCAGCCTGCGGCCGGGCAACGGAAAGGGAAGCGACTACTGGCAATTCAATTCCTCGGAACTTCTGACCGCGTTCACCGACTGGCAGAAGGCGAAGGCGGACATCGCCTACGGCCAGACGCAACTGACGGCGGTGAAAGAACTGGCCGAAACGCGTGCCAGCGCCCAGCGGGCGCTGGTCGACCGGATGAAAAAGCTGGTCGAGGCGGGCACGGACACCCAAATGGATTTGGCGGCGGCCCAGGCGGAGTTGATCCAGGCCGAGATTCAAGGGCGGAAGGAGATCCACGAAGCCGAGACGGCGGTCCGGCTGGCCGAGCGGACGGAGGCCGCGCTGGCGAGGCAACTGCAGCAAGCGGGACTCGAACCCGACCTGCTGCTGGCAGGCATCGCGGACCTGGATATCGTCATCGCCGACGTGCCGGAGGGCCTCATGTCGCGGGTCAAGCTGGGGCATGGCTGCGAGGCCCGCTTCTTCGGGCTGCCGGACCGGTCCTTCTCCGGCAAAGTCCGGGCGATCGCCCCGGTGCTGTCCAGGGAGCGCCGCTCGCTCCGCGTCCTGTTCGAGATCGCCGATCCCCAGGACCTGCTGCGCCCGGGCATGTTCGCGGAAATCGGTTTGGGGACCGATCCGCGCGAGGCGCTGATGATCAGCGCGGAGGGCGTCGTCCACGTGGGCCGGGCCGATTACGTGCTGGTCGGCACCGGCGTGGGCGACTGGCGTGTGATTGAAGTGCAAGTGGGTGAGCTTCGCGAGGCGATGGTCGAAGTGCTGAGCGGCCTGCAAACCGGTGACCGCGTCGCGGGACGGGGTGTGATCCTGTTGAAGCCCTATATCGTGCAGGCCCTCCAGGCGCGCGGCACGCCGGCCGGAGGCCCGACATGATCTCCCAGTTGATCGAACAGGCCATCCGGCATCGCTGGCTGGTGCTCATCCTGGTGCTGGCCGTCTCGGCGTTCGGCGTGTACGCCTTCCAACAACTGCCGATCGACGCCTACCCGGACATCTCGGGTCAGGTGGTGTCCGTGGTGTCGGTCTATCCCGGCCGGGCCCCGGAGGAAGTGGAGCGGCAGGTCACGATCCCGATCGAGATCGCGATGCGCAACGTTCCCAAGGTGCAGGTCGTCCGCTCCCAGACGATCTTCGGCCTCTCGGTCGTGCAACTGAGCTTCGAAGAGCGGACGGAGACCTACTGGGCCCGGCAACGCGTGCAGGAGAAGCTGGCCGGAGTGGAGCTGCCCGAGGGCGTGAGCCCGGAGTTGGGGCCGCTGACTTCCTCGTGCGGCGAGATCTACCGCTACGAGCTGGTGTCGGACGGCACCTGCGACATCATGGAACTGCGGACGATCAACGAATGGGTCATCATCCCGCGGCTGCTGCGGGTGCCGGGCGTGGCGGACGTGTCCAACTTCGGCGGACTGGCCAAGCAGTACGCGGTCACCTTTCAGCCGGCCCAGTTGGACCGTTACGGACTGACGCTGAACGATCTGGTCGAGGCCCTCCAGGCCAACAACGCTTCGGCCGGCGGCAGCATGCTCACGCGCGGCAGCATGTCGCTGGTGATCCGCAGCGCCGGTTCGCTGGAGAACATCCGCCAGGTGGAAAACGTCTTTGTCAAGTCCATCGACGGCACGCCGATCTACCTCAAGGACGTCGCCACGGTGGGAGTGGACGCCATGACGCCTTCCAGCATCTACAGCAAGGACCGCAGCGACGAGTCGATCGAAGGGATCGTGCTGATGCGCCGCGGCGAGAACCCCTCGCGCGTGCTGGACCGGGTCAAAGAGGCGGTGCGGGAGTTGAACGAATCGGAATTGCCGGCGGGCGTGCGGATCGAGCCGTTTTACGACCGCCAGTTCCTGGTCGACAGCACGCTGCACACCGTGTTGCACAGCGTGTCCCTGGGCATCACCTTGGTCGTGCTCGTTCTGTTGCTGTTCCTCGGTCGCCCCGCGATGGCGGCGTTGGTCGCCGCCACCATCCCCTTCTCGCTGCTGTTCGCCCTGGCCCTGATGTACCTGACCGACATCCCCATCGGCTTGCTGTCCATCGGCGCCATCGACTTTGGGATCATCGTCGATGGCGCGGTCATCATGGCGGAGAACATCGCCCGCCGCCTGGGCTCGGCAGACGCCCGTCTCGCCGCGCTCGGCGGCCGGCGGCCCCACGTCCTGAAGGTGGTGCTGGCGGCCTCGCAGGAAGTCGAACGGCCGGTGTTCTTCTCCATGGTGATGGTGGTCGCGGCCTATCTGCCGTTGTTGTCGCTGACCAGTATCGAGGGGCTCCTGTTCCGGCCCATGGCGCTGACCATGGTGTATGCCCTGGGCGGGGCGCTGTTGTTCGCCTTGTTTGCCGTGCCGGTGCTGGCGGCCATCATGTTCCGCCGCGGCTACCGCGAATGGGAGAATCCGCTCTTGGCCCTCGCCCGGCCAGTCTATGCCGCCACGCTGCGGGGCCTGATCGCCTGCCGGTGGCTCGTCGTCGCTGCCACGGTCTGCGTGCTGGCCTTCGTTGCCCTGCGCGTCGTGCCCAAATTGGGCATCGAGTTTCTACCCTACTTGGACGAAGGACCGATATGGATCAAGGCGAATTTCCCGGAAGGCACTTCGCTCCAGCAGACGGCCGCTTTTGGCAAACGCATCCGCGAGATCGTCCTGGAGTTCCCCGACGTTCAGTTCATCTCCGCGCAAACCGGCCGGACCGAAGCCTGGACGGAGCCGTTTCCGCCCAGCCGCATCGAGATGATGGTCAACCCGAGACCCCAGCGGCTGTGGACGCAGTTCTCGGCGAAACAGCAGTTGGTGGCCGCCTTGGGCGCCCGGGTGCGGGAGGAGTTTCCTACCACACGGTTCAGCTTCACCCAGCCGATGATCGACATGGTCACGCAGGACACGAACGGAACGTCCGCGAACCTGGCGGTGGAACTCTCGGGCGCTGAATCGGTGGTGCTCCAGGATCTGGCCCGGCGGACGATCGACATGCTCAAGAGGGTCCCCGGGGCGATGGACGTGAATATCGAACAGGAGGGACCTCAGGCCCAACTGCAGATCACGCCCGACCGGCGGCTGTGCGCGCGGTACAACGTCCGCATCGAAGACGTCACGACGCTGATCGACACGGCCCTGGGAGGAAGTCCCGTCGGGACCCTGTACGAGGGCGACCGGCAATTTGACATTGTGGCCAAACTGGACCGCGCCGCCGTGGCGTCGCCGCAGGCCATCGGGAGGCTTCCCGTGCACACGGCGGAAGGCCTGCCGGTGCCGCTGGCCCAGGTCGCGAAGATCGAACTCGCCGACGGCCAGACGACGATTGCCCGCGAGAGCGGCCGGCGGCGGCTCACCGTCCGCTGCGACATCGCCGGCCGTGACGAGGGAGGCTTTGTGGCGGAAGCCCAACGCCGCTTCGAGGCGGAAATCCAGCCCTCCATGCCGGCCGGCTATCGCGTCGCTTGGCTCGGCATGTTCGAGAACTTGGCTCGCGCCCGAGAGCACTTCCGTCTGCTCGTCCCAGCGACAGTGGTGCTGATCTTCCTGCTGCTGTGGGTGACGTTTCAGTCGTTCCGGGCCGCGCTGCTGGTGCTGGCGGGCATTCCCTTCGCCTGTATCGGTGGCCTCCTGGCCCTAGATTTCCGCGACATGCACATCAACGTCTCCACCGGCGTTGGCTTCTCGGCCCTGTTCGGCATCGCGATCATGGACGGCGTGCTGATGGTGCGGGGCATCACCGTGCTGCGCCAGCAGGGAGCGCAGCTGCGAGAAGCCATCGTGCAGGGCGCGTTGGGCCGGCTGCGGCCGATCCTGATCACGGCCATCGTGGCCATCTTCGGCCTGCTCCCCGCCTCGATGGCCATCGGACTGGGCTCGGATGTCCAGCGGCCGCTGGCCACCGTCATCGTCTGGGGCTTGTTCAGTTCCACCGTGCTGACCCTCTACGTCCTGCCCGTGTTATGCGCCGTCTTTCCGCCGGGCGTACCGGCCACCGCCTCCCGGGAGTTCGAGGACGACGGCGTCTAGCGGGCGATTTGCAGCCACATGGCGCCAAGAACCGAAAGTCCGCACAACACCACAGCGACCAAGACCATGATGCCTGCGGCCAACTGCAGATCGCTTGCTTCCATCGGTTCACGGCTCGATCGCGTCTGCGTCGAATCGGTTGTGGGCTGGGGACCAGGCAGCCGCGAGCGATCTGCCAACTTCGATTGGACTTTCATACCACACCTCCCTCGGAGCTTCCGCGAGACGCGTCATCCGGATGCAGGAGCACTCGCGACCGCGCAAGATTTGCGCGCCCGCAGTCGGCGCCCGCGCGACCTTTCAGCACGGCACGCACGTTGCGACGGCGTGTTGGCTCACGCCGTGCCGTTCCAACGGGTTTCGCCCGCCCGCGCGGAGAGTTACTCTGTGCGATTCTTGTGCCGAGTTCACCACCCCGGAGCGGCGACGCGGTACGGCGCCAAAACGCATCGACACCGCGACGGGGTCTGCCCGCGATGTCGCACCATCATCGATTGGCAGAACTCCGACTTCGCGACTTTGACCGCCTCGCCTTGCCCAAGGGCAAAGCATGTGGATTCGACGTTTCTGGCTCTTCGGCTCGACTCACCGGGCTCTGCCCAGAGCGCCGAAAGCAACACCCAACCCCAGGAGGAAAGCCATGAGCGATTCGACCAAACTCACCACCACTGCCGGCGCTCCCGTCGCCGACAACCAGAATGTGATGACCGCCGGGCCGCGCGGCCCGATGTTGCTGCAGGACGTCTGGTTCCTGGAAAAGTTGGCCCACTTCGACCGGGAGGTCATCCCCGAGCGGCGCATGCACGCCAAGGGCTCCGGGGCCTACGGCACGTTCACGGTCACCCACGACATCACCCGCTACACCAAGGCGAAGATCTTCACGGCGGTGGGGAAGAAGACGGAGCTGTTCGTCCGCTTTTCAACCGTGGCCGGCGAGCGCGGCGCAGCCGACGCCGAACGCGACATCCGCGGCTTTGCCGTCAAGTTCTACACCGAGGAGGGAAACTGGGACCTGGTGGGCAACAACACGCCCGTCTTCTTCCTCCGCGATCCGCTCAAGTTCCCTGATCTGAACCATGCGGTCAAACGCGACCCGCGCACCAATCTGCGCAGCGCCAGGAACAATTGGGACTTCTGGACGTCGCTGCCCGAGGCATTGCACCAAGTCACGATCGTCATGAGCGACCGGGGGATTCCCGCCACCTATCGCCACATGCACGGATTCGGCAGCCACACGTTCAGCCTGATTAACGCCCAAAACGAGCGGTGCTGGGTCAAGTTCCACCTGAAGTCGCAGCAGGGAATCCGCAACCTGACGGACGAAGAGGCGGAGGCCCTGATCGGCAAGGACCGGGAGAGCCACCAGCGCGACTTGTACGAGAGCATCGAGCGGCGTGACTTTCCCCGCTGGACGATGTGCATCCAGGTGATGCCGGAAAAGGACGCCGCCGCCTGTCCCTACAACCCGTTCGATTTGACGAAGGTCTGGTTCCACAAGGACTATCCCTTGATCGAAGTCGGCGTTCTGGAACTGAACCGCAACCCGGAGAACTACTATGCCGAGGTCGAGCAGTCGGCCTTCAATCCGGCCAACATTGTGCCGGGCATCGGCTTCTCGCCGGACAAGATGCTGCAGGGGCGCCTGTTCTCTTATGGGGACGCCCAGCGTTAGGCGCCCGAGACCTGTTGGGGCGTGGCGGGCGGCGTGGCGGGAATCCCGACCGCGTCGTGGAACCGCGGGTTGTAGGCCTTGACTTCCGCCATGGCCAGGGTGTTGCTCAACCCGTCCAGAAACGACGCCGGTGTCAATTGGCCGTTGGGCGCAAACGCGGCCCCGCCGTCCGCCCGATTCACGGGATTGAAGATCAAGTACGTCCCCACGCTCAGCACGTAATTGAGCGGATAGTGCTGGGGAACTCCCGCCGAGTCGGGCCGCGCCCGGTCCTGCGGTTCGCTGGGGCACAGCAGCACCGGGACGCGGGTCGCCGCGACGCCGTACGGCGGCAGCAGGCCGACGTTGGCCGCGTCGTGATAACCCACGGAAAAGTCGATTTGGCTGTACACGCTGCCGCCTTCGACGTAGGGCAGCAGCAGCGACTGGCCCGACCAGGGCTGGCTGGTCGATCCGCCGAACACGATCGAAGACGGCGGAAAGACCCGCATCTCGCTCGCATAATTGTGCAGGGCCAGGCCGAGCTGTTTGAGGTTGTTCTTGCAGCTGGTCCGGCGCGCCGCTTCGCGAGCGGCTTGGATGGCGGGCAGCAGTAGAGCCACCAACACGCCGATAATGGCGATCACCACCAGCAATTCGACGAGGGTAAAAGCGCGACGTTTTAGGCGTTGAGAAATGGACTTCGTCATGATTTCAGGTCCTTTGAGTTTACGGTGTGCGTTTTTTTGGGCGGGATTGTCTGGGGCGCCGCCTCATCCTCGACCGCTCGCCCCGAGCGCGGGTCTGCGCGCGGAACAAACGGCCTGCGATGGACGGGACGGGAGAACGGCGGTGACGTTCAGGCCGCGCAGCGGCGCAGCCGGCAGGAACGTCACGCCTCCGGCGGCCCCCGGGCCTGGTAGAAATCCGGAGTGGGGGATTCAGTCCTTGCCGCCGCAGCGGCCAGCAGGCGGGCCTGTAACTCGGCCGGTGCCGGCGTATCGCTGACGGCGGCCAGGAACGGAATGCCCAGCAAACGGCAAAGGGGACAAGCAGCGGGATCCAACATCCGCGCCAAGTCGGCCTCGGGGAAAACGAGGCTGCAGACTGGCGATCCGGATTCTCGGGACTGCACCGGCGCGCAGACGCCTAGCAAGATAGCGCGATTGCCGACGCGGACCGCGTGCCCCATGCCCGGGACGGCGTGTAGCCCTCCGCGCATGACCGCCAGGACGGTCAGGAGGATCAGCAAGAGCCAAACGCAACAGCGCTGTCCGTATTCCGTGCACCGGCCAGTCATTGCGGCACCTGCCTTTGACCTCGAAGTCGCATAATGATACTGCGTATCAATAGCGCGGATTTTCGCAGAACGGACGGAAGGCGTCAAGTGCTCGCTGGCAGAATCTGGCGAAACAGTTCCTTCGGGTAAGTGCCGGTGCATGAGTTTTCAAGTCCCTGTAAAACACAACGCCAGTCCGGCCCGGACGGCATGCCAAACCGTCCTACGCGGGAATAGGGGCGAAATTTTCTGAGATCCCTTGTTGACGGCGTCTCGGCGGGCGATATATTGTTCATCAAGAGGTCAATAGTTATGCTGTCAGCTACCGCTCAACATGCCGTTCGCGCCTTGGCCCACATGGCTCATCTGCCGGAGGGCGAGTCTATTTTGGGCCGCGATTTGTCGCAGGCGGCGGGCATTCCCGCGAATTTCCTGGCCAAGATTATGCTGACGCTGCGCAATGCCGGCATTGTCGATGCGACCCGTGGGCTGGGCGGGGGTTACCGGCTGTTGAAGCGGCCGGAGGAAATATCGCTGATGGAGGTCGCCGAGCTGTTTGACGGGATCAATGCCTGGCCCGGCTGCTTTCTGGGCGAGAAACACGCCTGCAACGATCAAGAAGCCTGCTCGGCTCACGCGAGTTGGAAAGTGGTCTGCGAAGCCTATCTGGACTACATGACCACGACGACGATTGCGGACATCGGCTTGAAAAAGAAGACCTCTCGGCCTCGACTCCACAGCCTATCTCGCTAGGAGGCGTAACCCACAGTGAACGGTCGATCGAGCTCTGCGGCGCGCAAGATGACTACTTCATCCACAAAGAATTACACTGAGCCGACGCTGGGACTTCGGCGGCTCCTGGCGGGCTTCGCCCTGACGCTGGCGGCAGGAACGCTGCGCGGTCAGGAGACGGCCCAGTACTTCCGGCAGAACTGCGCCAGTTGCCACACGATCGGCGGCGGGCGGCTGACCGGGCCGGATCTGAAGGACGTTACCAGGCGGAAGGAACGGGACTGGCTGATGAACTTCATCCAGAACCCGACGGCCGTGTTGAACAGCGGCGACGCGTACGCGCTGAAGCTGAAAGAAGAAGCCCGCGGGGCGGTGATGGTGACGATTCCCGGGATGACTCGGGACCGGGCGGACGCGTTGCTGCAGTTGATCGAGGCCGAGTCGGCGTTGGAAGAGTCGCAGTTCAAGGGCATCGTCGTTTCGACGGAGCCGTACACGCCGCAAGAGATCGAGCGGGGCCGGCGCTACGTGCTGGGCACGGCGCGGCTGGCCAACGGCGGAGCCGGGTGTATCGGCTGCCATTCGGTGCGCGGCACGGGACCGCTGGGCGGCGGACGGCTGGGGCCGGACTTGACGCGCGTCTACCAGCGACTGGGCGGCGACGCGCCGCGGAAGAACTTGACCGCGTGGCTGACCGCCCCGGCCACGGCGACGATGGCTCCCGTGTTTCGGGAGCACCCGCTGACGAAAGAGGAAATCCACGGCTTGGTGGCGTTTTTCGAGCACAGCGCCCAAGCGGGCGGGGAGAGCGACGCCAGCGGGTCGCTGACCTACCTGTTGCTGGGCGTGATCGTGGCGGTCTGCGGACTGGTTGGGATGGATGCCATCTGGCGAAACCGCTTCCGCAGCGTCCGGCAGGTGCTGGTCTGGTCGGCACGCAAGGTGACGCCGAATGGGAAGGCGGTGAGTGATTCGCCTGGGAGTCTGGCGAACGCGGCTACGAGTGAAGCTACGAACAAGAAAGCGAGACCGCATGTCTGCACGTGATGCGATCGCCTGGATCAAAGACGAAATGACCCCCGGCTTGCGGGGCTGGGAGGAGTTCTACCGGAACCGTTGGCAGCACGACAAGGTCGTGCGCAGCACGCACGGCGTGAACTGCACCGGCGGCTGTACGTGGATGATCCACGTCAAAGACGGCCTGGTGACGTGGGAGATGCAGGGGCTGGACTATCCGCCGCTGGACCCGTCGCTGCCGCCCTACGAGCCGCGCGGCTGCCAGCGCGGGATTTCGTACTCCTGGTACTTGTACAGCCCGCTGCGCGTGAAGTACCCGTACATCCGCGGGGCCCTGCTGGACCTGTGGAAGAAGGCCCGCGGCGAGCACGACGATCCGGTGGCGGCCTGGAAGTCGCTGGTCGGCGACCCGGCCAAGCGGCAGCGCTGGCAGCAGGCCCGCGGCAAGGGCGGGTTCCGCCGCACCGACTGGGACACGGTGCTGGAACTGATCGCGGCCTCGCAGATCCACACGATCCAGGCCCACGGGCCGGACCGGATCATCGGCTTCTCGCCGATCCCGGCCATGTCGATGATCAGCTACGCCAGCGGCTCGCGGATGCTGCAGTTGATGGGCGGTGTGGGCCTGTCGTTCTACGACTGGTACTGCGATCTGCCGTCGGCATCGCCGGAGACCTGGGGCGAGCAGACCGACGTGCAGGAATCGGCCGATTGGTACAACGCCAAGCTGCTGGCCGTGACGGGTTCGAATCTGAACATGACCCGCACGCCGGACTGCCATTTCGCGACCGAGGCCCGGCACAACGGCACGAAGATGTGGGTCTTCGCGCCGGACTTTAACCAGGTCGCCAAGTACGCGGACGACTGGGTGGCGGTCAACGCGGGCCAGGACGGGGCCTGGTGGATGGCCGTGAATCACGTGCTGTTGAAGGAGTTCCACCACGACCGGCAGGTCCCGTACTTTATCGACTACACGAAGAAGTTCACCGACGCCCCGTACCTGGTCGAGTTGGTTCCCGACCACGTGGACGCGTCTGGCCCGGACGCGCCGGTCTCGGAGAGACCGGACCACGTGGGCTATCGGCCGGGGCAAATGCTGCGGGCCAACCGGCTGGCGAAGTATGCGGCCGAAGAAAACGGCGAGTGGAAGTTCTTGATGTGGGACGAACCCAGCGGCGGGCCGAAGATGCCGATGGGCAGTTCCGGCTTCCGCTGGGGCCAGACGCAAGGCAAGTGGAACCTGGAATTGAAGGACGGGGCGGACGGCAGCCCGATCGATCCCGTGCTGACGTTCCTGTCCGGACACGATGACGTCGTTCCGGTGACGCTGGACAACTTTGCCGACGGCGGGACGCTGACGCGCGGCGTGCCGGTGAAGCGGATCCAGACGGCCGACGGCCGGACCGTCACGGTGGCCACGGTGTACGATCTGCTGATGGCCCAGTACGGCGTGCCGCGCGGATTGGGCGACGGCTACCCGGCGGACTACAACGACGCCGACGCGCCTTACACGCCGGCCTGGTCGGAAAAGTACACGGGCATGGGCCGCGAGACGCTGCTCCGCTTTGCCCGCGAGTGGGCCGTGACGGCCGAGAAGACCAACGGCAAGTGTACGATCATCATCGGGGCCGGGATCAACCACTGGTACCACGCCAACCTGATGTACCGGGCCGGCATCCACGCGTTGATGTTCTGCGGCTGCGTGGGCGTCAACGGCGGCGGCTTGGCTCACTACGTGGGCCAGGAAAAGCTGGCTCCGCAGGAGCCCTGGTCGGCGATCGCCATGGGCCGCGACTGGCTCCCCACGTCGCGTCTGCAGAACGCGCCCAGTTTCCATTACGTCCACACGGACCAGTGGCGGTACGAAAAGGACTTCACCGATTACCACACCGTACCGCAGACGCCGGACGGCAAGCCGGTCGTCGGGGGCCATACGATCGACCACCAGATCCGCGCGGTGCGCAACGGCTGGCTGCCGTTCTATCCGCAGTTCCAGAAGAACTCGCTGGACCTGGTGCGCGAAGCCGAAGGAACAACTGAAATCGCGCAAGCTGAAATTCTCGGTCGAGGACCCGGACGCGGAGCAGAACTGGCCGCGGGTCTGGTTCATCTGGCGCGGCAACGCGCTGATGGCGAGCGCCAAGGGGCACGAGTACTTTCTGAAGCACTACCTGGGCACGCACACCAACACGATTGCCCAGGACCTAGCCGGTGACGCGGTCCAGGACGTGGTCTGGCACGACAAAGCGCCGCTGGGCAAGCTGGACCTGGTCGTGGACCTGAACTTCCGCATGGACACGTCGGCCCTGTATTCGGACATCGTGCTGCCGGCGGCCACGTGGTACGAAAAGGCGGACCTCAACTCGACCGACATGCACAGCTTCATTCACCCGCTGTCGGCCGCCGTGCCGCCGTGCTGGGAATCGAAGAGCGACTGGCAGATCTTCAAGGCGATCGCCAAGCGGTTCTCGCAACTGGCCGCGCGGCATTTCCCCGAACCGGTCCGCGACATCGTCGCCGCGCCGCTGGCCCACGACAGCGCGGCGGAGATCGCCCAGCCGCAGATGCGGGACTGGATCAATGGCGAAATCGAGGCGATCCCCGGCGAGACGATGCCCAACCTCCGCGTGGTGACCCGCGATTACCGGAACCTGTGGAACCAGTACACGGCCTTCGGCCCGCTGGCCCGCGACAACGGCTTGAACGCGCACGGCACCAGCTACGCCATCGCCGACGAGTACGCGGCGGCGATCCGCGAGCGGCCGACGGTGACGCTCGACGGCCAGCGGCTGTTGTCCATCGCCGAGGACGAACAGGTCTGCGATACGATCCTGCGGTTCGCCACGGTGACCAACGGCGAGTTGGCCCACCGCTCGTACCAGAACATGGAGAAGAAGGTCGGCCTGCCGCTGGCGCACCTGTCCGAGCGCTATCGGGGCACGCGGATCTCGTACAAGGAATTGCAGGCCCAGCCGCGGCGGTTCATCAACAGCCCGATGTGGTCGGGACTGGTCACCGACGGCCGGGCCTATTCGGCGTTCACTTACAACGTCGAGTGCCTCGTGCCCTGGCGGACGCTGACGGGGCGGCAGCACTTCTACCTGGACCATCCGCTGTACCTGCAGTTCGGCGAACATCTGCCGACGTACAAGCCCAAGCCGCTGCCGACGGAATATGCGGACTTGCGGTTCAGCACGGAAGTCGGGCCGACGCTGATGCTGAACTACCTGACGCCGCACGGCAAGTGGCACATCCACAGCACGTACGGCGACAACGAACGGATGACCGTCCTGTCGCGGGGCTGCGAGCCGCTGTGGATGAACGACCGCGACGCGGAGGCGATCGGGATCACCGACAACGATTGGGTCGAGGTCCACAACGACAACGGCGTGGTGGTCACGCGGGCCGCGGTCAGCGCCCGGATTCCGCGCGGCATCTGCATCCAGTACCACTCGCCGGAGCGGACGTACTCGGTGCCCAAGAGCCCGCTGCGCAAGTTCCGCCGGGCCGGCGGGCACAACAGCCTGACCCGCACGCGGCTGAAGCCGAACTTGATGGCGGGCGGCTACGGACAATTCACGTTTCACTTCAACTACTGGGGCCCCATCGGCTGCAACCGGGACACGCACATCCTGGTCCGCAAGCTGCCGGAGTTGGTGTGGTGAGGAAAGAGAAGTTAGTAGCCCGAAGGGGCCGCAACATGTCAGCCCAGGGCCGAGCGCAGCTGCGGTAGCTGCGGAGCGTCGCCCTGGGAGGGATGGCGTCAGCCAACGAAGCCCTGTAAGGGCGAAACAAATGAGAGACTCCAACCAACTGTCTCGCCCTTACAGGGCTGACGGGTCGATTCGACGCCTCACCCAGGGCGGCGGCAACGCTCGCAGGACTCGCGTTGCCTTGCCCTGGGCTGATGTGTTGCGGCCCCTTCGGGGCAGAGATTCCGTCTTGCCGTAAGAGCAGAAGCAACCATCGTTTTCGCTGAGATCGCGGCGCAAAGTGCGCTGTCCAACCAGGACTTAAGAACCAAGGACTCTTTTCGATGGACGTTCGCGCACAGATCTCCATGGTCTTTCATCTCGACAAGTGCATCGGCTGCCACACTTGCAGCATCGCCTGCAAGAACGTGTGGACGGACCGCAGGGGCACCGAGTACATGTGGTGGAACAACGTCGAGACCAAGCCCGGCACGGGCTATCCGACGGCCTGGGAGGACCAGGACAAGTACCAAGGCGGTTGGGAGGTGAACGGCAAGCTGCAGTTGAAATCGACCAGCAAGGCCAAGGTGATTTTCAACACCTTCCACCATCCGCACATGCCCAGCCTGGACGACTACTATGAACCGTGGACGTACAGCTACGGCGACCTGTTCAATTCGCCGGAGGGACCCGACCAGCCGGTTGCCCGGCCGATCTCCAAGATCACCGGCGAACCGATAGAGGTCGACGCCGGTCCGAACTGGGACGACGACCTGGGCGGCTCGCCGGTCTACGCGGCCAACGATCCGAACCTGGACGCTCTGACGCCCGAACAGCGGGCGCAGCTGTTCGCGGTCGAACGGCTGGTGTTCTTCTACTTTCCGCGGATCTGCAATCACTGCCTGAATCCGGCCTGCGTGGCGGCCTGCCCTTCGGGAGCGCTGTACAAGCGGGGCGAGGACGGGATCGTGCTGCTGGACCAGAAGCGCTGCCGGGCCTGGCGGGCGTGCGTGGCGGCCTGCCCGTACAAGAAGACGTTTTACAACTGGTCCACCGGCAAGTCGGAAAAGTGCATCCTGTGCTTTCCCCGCGTGGAAACGGGCCAGGCCCCAGCCTGCTTCCACAGCTGCGTCGGCCGCATCCGTTACCTGGGCGTGCTGCTGTACGACGCCGAGCGGATCGAAGCCGTGGCCCGCACGCCGGACGATGGACTGATCGAGGCCCAGCGGTCGCTGATCCTGGACCCGCACGATCCGGAGGTGATCGCCGCCGCCCGGCAAAACGGGGTGCCGGAATCCACGATCGAAGCGGCCCAGAAGTCGCCCGTGTACCAGTTCGTCAAGGTCTGGAAGATCGCCCTGCCGCCGCACCTGGAGTTCCGCACGCTGCCCATGCTGTTCTACGTGCCGCCCATGTCGCCGGTGATGTCCAGCCGTCAAGGCGAGGTGCTGGAGCACAACAGCGACAACCTGTTCCACGACATCGACGAATCCCGCGTGCCGCTGAAGTTCCTGGCCCGCATGTTCGGCGTGGGCAGCGAAGCGAAGCTGCGGTACGCGTTGTGCAAGCAGAAGGCGGTCCGCTGGTACCGCCGGGCGCTGACCGTGGGCGACGTGAGCCTGGAGGACGCCCGGCGGATGCTGCACGAGGCGGAGTGCAGCGAGGAAGAGGCGGAGGCGATCTACAAGCTGACGTCGCTGTGTACGTTCGACGACCGCTTCGTGATCCCGGCCGCCCACCGCGAACAGGCATTGGAAATGCTGGCCGACCCGATGGAACGCCGCCAGGCGGCGGGCTTCGGGTTCCTGGAGGCGCCGCAGCGAGGACTATGACCATGACGCATTTACCGTGGCGGCAAGCATCCAGCTTGCCAGTCCCATCCGTCGGATCGGCCCCCTCCGGCTCGCCGGACAAGCTGGAAGCTTGTCCCCACGCCGTCGGCGGCGCGTTGGCCTACGCCCTGGCGTATCCGGGCGATTGTTTCGAGGAGCGTCTAGAGGAAGCGCTGGCACTGATCCGCCGTCACGCCCCGGAAGCGGGTGTTCCGCTGGCGGCGTTCTGCGACGCGGTGCGTCCGCTGGCGCCCGAAGAGCGCGAAGAACTGTACACCCGCACGTTCGACATCAACCCGGTGTGCTCGCTGGAGATCGGCTGGCAGTTGTTCGGCGAGGAGTACCATCGCGGGGCGCTGTTGGTCCGCCTGCGCGGCGAACTGCGCCGGCACGGAATCGAGGAGTCCACCGAGTTGCCCGATCACCTGACACACGTGCTGTCGCTGTTGGACCGCATGGCTCCGGCCGAGGCCCAGTCGTTCGCCGCCTGCTGTGTCATCCCCGCCGTGGACAAGATGCTGATCGCCTTCGACGGCGCGGAGAACCCGTACGGCGACGTGTTGTTGGCCGTCGGCCTGTTCCTGAAACAACGCTTTCTATCCGCTTCTGCAGGAGAACCTTCATGAACGGCTTCGTGCCAGACCTGGGAACGCTGCTGTTTGCCGTGCTGCCCTACGTGGCCCTGTTCACGTTTCTGCTGGTCACGATCCAGCGGTACCGTTCGAAGGCCTTTACGTACTCCAGTCTGTCGTCGCAGTTCCTGGAGAACCGGCAGCATTTCTGGGCCCTGGTGCCGTTTCATTACGGCATCATCATCCTGCTGTTCGGCCACTTCGTCGGGCTGCTGATCCCGCGGGCCGTGCTGCTGTGGAACAGCCATCCGCTGCGGCTGTACGTGCTGGAAGTCAGCGCGCTGGCGTTCGGCGTGCTGACGCTGGTGGGACTGCTAAGCCTGGTGTTCCGCCGGTTGCACGCCCACAAAGTGCGCGTCACGACCAGCGCCGCCGACTGGATGGTTTACGCGCTGCTGCTGATCCAGGTCGTCGCCGGGATCGCGGTCGCCGTGCTGTACCCCTGGGGCACGTCGTGGTACGCCGCGGCGGCGGCGCCGTATCTGCAGTCGCTGTTCCTGCTGCAGCCCGACACCAGCTACGTCTCGGCCATGCCTTGGCTGGTGCAGCTGCACATCGTCAACGCGTTCGTGATCATCACGCTGTTTCCGTTCACGCGGCTGGTCCACATCCTCGTGATTCCCAATCCGTACCTGTGGCGCAAGCCGCAGGTGGTGCGGTGGTACGGCAAGAACCCGGCGGAGACGAGGAGGTAGACACCGTTTGACAAGTAGGTGGCGTAAGCTTCCAGCTTGCGATGCCACGATCGACCGCAAGCTGGAAGCTTACGCCACAAAAAAACACCGCTATTTCTCGAACGTGCCGAGGGAAGATCATGCACGGCGAACTGATGCTCGAAGACCGGCGGCGAGGCTGGTGGATCCTCGCCATGAACACGCTGGCATTCACGGTCTGCTTCATGGCCTGGATGCTCAACGGCGTGTTGATCACCTACCTGGTGGACAACGGCGTGCAGCGCTGGGATCCGGCCGAGATGGGGTGGCTGATCGGCATTCCGGTGCTCAGCGGTTCGATCTTCCGGCTGCCCGCGGGTCTGGCGACGGACAAGTGGGGCGGGCGCGTGGTGTTCAGCGTGCTGCTGGTGATTTCGGCGGCGGCCATGCACGTCGTCTCGTGGTGCAACAGCTACTGGGAGTTCTTCTTCGCCGGCTTGGGGTTCGGGCTGTGCGGCACCAGTTTCGCCGTCGGCATCGCCTACACGTCGGTCTGGTTTCCCAAGGCGCGGCAGGGGCTGGCGCTGGGGATTTTCGGCGCCGGCAACGCCGGAGCGGCTTTGACCAGCTTCGGAGCGCCGTGGATCCTGCGCTGGCTGACCGACGGCGGCGAGAACCTGGAAGCCTGGCGGAACCTGCCCAAACTGTATGCGGGCATCTTGCTGGCGACGGGCGTGCTGTTCGCCTTGACCACCACGAACCGAGTGCCGGTCGGCAGTGCCGCGAAGACCATGCTCCAGCGGCTGGAGCCGCTGAAATACGTCCGCGTGTGGCGGTTCGGGCTGTACTACTTCTTCGTCTTCGGCGGCTTCGTGGGGCTGGCCCAGTGGCTGGTGCCTTACTACGTCAACGCCTACGGGACGACCGTGGCCCTGGCCGGCGCGTTGGCGGCGTGCAACAGCCTGCCGTCGGGCGTCATTCGGGCGCTGGGCGGCTGGATGTCGGACGACTGGGGCGCGCGGACGGTGATGTACTGGGTCTTCGGCCTGTCGCTGATCTGCTGCCTGGCGCTGTCGGTGCCGCAGATGGACATCCACGCTCCGGGCAGCGGCATCACGGCCCGCTTTGCCGGGACGGTGGAGAAAGTGACGGACACGGAAATCGTCGTCCGGGCCCCGAAGGCCGGCGTAACCTCCTATCCGCTGCACCACAAAGCGGGCGAGTTGGTGACGACGGAGGAGCGCAATTCGGGCCTGCTGGTCTGGCCGCGCTCGATGGCCTGGCAGGAAGCGGTCGTCAAGCCGGGCGACGCGGTGGCCAAGAGGCAGCTGCTTGCCCGCGGCATGACGCACATTTTCTTCCAGGCCAACATCTGGATCTTCACCATCTTGAGCCTGTTGCTGGGGGCCGTAATGGGCGCCGGCATGGCGGCCGTGTACAAGCACATCCCCGACTACTTCCCCTGCGACGTCGGTGTCGTGGGCGGCATCGTCGGCGTGTTGGGCGGCCTGGGCGGTTTCGTCTGCCCGGTGATCTTTGGCTATCTGCTGAAAGCCACCGGGCTGTGGACCAGTTGCTGGATGTTCTTCTTTGTGCTGATCGTCGTCTGCCTTGTGTGGATGCACCTGGTGATCCGCCGCATGTTGCAGCGGAAAGCCCCGCACCTGATTCAGCAGATGGAAACCGCTCACCCGGCCCACAGCGCACTCGTTCACGGCGGGTCGCCGGCGGCCGAAAGCCACGCAGCTCCGGCTCCGGCCCCTGTTCCGGTGCCGGCCGAGGAGGCGCAGCGGTAATGAGCACTCAGACACGATGGGATGTCGAACGCGAGTCGGTCCGGCACGACGGGCAAGCGGATCACGAACCACAACCCGTGGATCTTGATACCCGACCCGCCGAGCGACTTCGCCCCGCGGAGGCCGCAGCGCCCGAGGACGCGATATGTGGGTTTGTGGCGGATGACGTGAATTGCCTGGTGGTGAACTGGTGGTACGAGGCGCGCCGCGGCGCGGAGATTATTTGCTGAGGGAACGATGAGTCGCTTGACGATAACCATGCTCCTGCTGGCCTGCCTCGGCGGCAGCCTGCTGATCCTCACGGCCATGGCCGGCACGTGGCACTTGCCGGGCAACAACCAGGGCTACGAACCGGTCCAGCCGATCGCCTTTTCGCATCATTTGCACGCTGGCGAGATGGGCATCCAGTGCCTGTACTGCCACCACGGCGCGGAGGTCAGCCGCAACGCGGGCGTCCCGGCCGCCGAGACGTGTTTGGGTTGCCATCGCCACGTGACGAACCGCCTGGCCCTGATGCGCAAAGAGGACGAAACGGCACAGAAGGAGAACCGCAAACCCAACCCCTCGGTGTCCGTGGAACTGAAGAAACTGTACGACGCGCTGGCCGTGGATGACCAGATGACCCCCGCCCCGGAGCGGGCGCGGCCCATCGAGTGGGTGCGGGTTCACGACCTGCCCGATTTCGTCTACTTCGACCACCGGGCCCACGTCCAGGCCGGCGTCACCTGCCAGGAATGCCACGGACCGGTGGAAACGATGGACCGCGTACGGCAGCACAGTTCCCTGAGCATGGGCTGGTGCGTCAACTGCCACCGCAAGGTCAACGAAGAAGGCGTGAACGGCAAACGCGTGCAGGCGTCGACGGATTGCGCGACGTGCCATTTCTAGAAGGATGAAGGATGAGAGATGAGGGATGAAGGCGTGAAATCACTGGAAGACTTCGAGTGTCCTCACGCTGGCGGAACCGCCGCGGGATCCGGCGAACGGCGGGCGTTAGCCCGCCGGTATCCGGCAGCGGAAAGAACACCGGCAGGCTAACGCCAGCCGTTCGCCGAAGTGCACACCGGTGGACTGACGCCCACCGTTCGCCGAGGTGAGGCAGTGAAGCACAGGCCGGACAACGGACAGATCGCAACCCAGCATTGACAATTTCGAGGCCCTTGATGACCGAACCGCGTAAGTCAAATCGTTGGCCGAATCCTGACGCAGCGCCCCGCGAGCGTCTGGCGCCGTCGGGAGCGGCCGGTTGGGATCCGCCCCGAGACGGTCTGCTGTCGCTCGACCGTCGCCGGTTTCTGGAAGCGTCGGGGTTCGCACTGTTTGTGTCGGCCCTGAGCGGGTGTTTCCGCGCGCCGACGCGGACGGTGTTGTCGGCGCCCACCGGCGAAGAAGGCTCGGTGCCGGGGCTGGCCCGGTACTACGCCTCGACCTGCGGCGGTTGTCCGGCCGGCTGCGGGGTGCTGGTCAAGACGCGCGACGGGCGGCCGATCAAGCTGGAGGGCAACCCGGACCACGCTTTGTCGCAAGGCGGTTTGTGCGCGGTCGGTCAGGCCGAGGTGCTGGGACTGTACGACAGCCAGCGTTTGCGCGAGCCGACGCTGGACGGGCACGCGGCCGATTGGGCGCGCATCGACGAGCGCGTGCGCAAGGGGCTGGCGGCGGCCCAGGACGCCAACCGGTCGGTGGTGCTGCTGACCGGCACGATCCACAGCCCGACCACGCGGGCGGCCATCGCCAAGTTCCTGGCGGATGTGCCGGGCGCTCGGCATGTGACGTACGATCCGCTGTCCGCCTCGGCGATCGCCGACGGCCACAGACTCACGCACGGCGTGCGGACGATTCCCCGCTACCGGTTCGACCGGGCCGACGTGATCGTCTCGCTGGGCGCGGATTTCCTGGGCACGTGGATTTCGCCCGTCGAGTACACCGCCGGCTACCGCACGCGGCGCGTGCCGACGCGAGCGGCAGTGGGGCAAGCTTCCAGCTTGCCTCTCCCGGCAGGTTCGCAAGCTGGAAGCTTACGCCACGGCACGGGCAACCCGCCGGAAATGTCCTATCACGTCCAGATCGAATCGCGGATGTCGCTGACCGGCAGCAACGCGGACGAGCGCTGGGCCGTGCCGCCCGAAGCGCTGGGGGCAATCGCCGGACGGCTGGCGGCCGAGTTGGCCGCTCTTGCCGGCCGCAAGCTCGACGGCACGCCGCCCGCGGCGCCGGTGGACGACGCGAAGCTCAAGGCCCTGGCCGAACGCTTGTGGCACGCCCGCGGCAAGTCGCTGGTGGTCTGCGACAGCCAAGACGTGCCGACGCAGATCGTCTGCAACTGGATCAACGACGTGCTGGACGGCTACGGCAAGACGCTGGAAATCGCCCCCGAGTCACGGCAGCGGTCCGGCGACGATGCGGCGCTGGCCGGCGTGGTGGACCAGCTGGACAAAGGCACGATCGGCGTGCTGGTCATCGCGGGCGTCAATCCGGTGTACGATCTGCCGGGTGGGCAGAAGTTGGCCGAACGGCTCCGCGGCGGCAAAGCACCGCTGGTCGTGCGGCTGGGCACGCACGCCGACGAAACGGCGGCGGCGGCCCAGTGCGTGTGCCCGGAAAGCCACTGGCTGGAGAGTTGGGGCGACGCGGAACCGGTTGCGGGCGTGTTGAGCTTGTGCCAGCCGACGATTCCGAAGCTGGGCTCGAGCCGTTCGCTGCTGGAATGCCTGCTGGCCTGGTCGCAACCCATGACTCCCGCCGATTTCGATCCGGCCACGGCGGCTTACAACGCGGTCCGCGAGCATTGGCAGAAAGAGGTTTTCCCGCGGCGACCGCAAAAAAAACAGAAATTGGACGCGGTGACCTTCTGGGAGGAATCGCTGCGTGTTGGAGCCGTCGCGGTGCCGTCGGCGGCTGGCGAGCCGAAACCGGTCGACGACAAGCTGGTCCAGTTAGCCAAGCTCCCCGCCCCGGCCACAGGCGATTCGCTGTCGCTGGTGCTGTATCCCAAAGTCGGTCTGTTGGACGGCCGAGCGGCGCAGAACCCGTGGCTGCAGGAACTGCCGGATCCGGTGACCAAGGCTGTGTGGGACAACTATGCGTGCTTGTCGCCGCAGGCGGCCGAACGGCTGGGCGTACGCCAGGACGATCTGGTGCGCGTCACGGCGGGCGGCGCGTCGCTCGAACTGCCGGTGCTGGTCCAACCCGGC
>CAYUFW010000049.1:16530-34084 GCA_964443915.1 uncultured Pirellulaceae bacterium | reverse complement strand
CACCGCATCATCAAGCAGTTCAACATCGACCCGGCCCGCCTGGTCCGCGACCTGACCGCGGCCCTGGACCGGCTGCCCCGCGGTTCCACGTCCATTTCCGACCTCTCCGCGCACATCGAGGAGGCGGTCGAGCGCGGCTGGGTCTACGGCACGCTGATGTTCGGCGAAGCCCAAGTCCGCACCGGGTATCTGGTCGTCGGCATCCTCAAGACCAAGGGCCTCAGCCACGCGCTGCTGGGCATCTCGAAGGAATTCGAAAAGGTCAAGGTCGACACGCTCACCGAACGCTTTGACGAGATCGTCGGCAACTCGCCGGAAACGTCGCTCGGCGCCAGCGACGGCTTCCAGGTCGGCGGCGGGGCCGTGCCGGGCGAAGCCAGCGGAGCCATGGCGCCGGCCCAGATGGGCAAACAGGAGGCCCTCAAACGGTTTACCGTCGACATGACCGAGCAGGCGCGGAGCGGCAAGATGGACCCGATCGTCGGCCGCGACGAGGAGATCCGCCAGATTATCGACATCCTCATGCGCCGCCGCCAGAACAATCCCCTCCTCACCGGTGAAGCCGGCGTGGGCAAGTCGGCCGTGGTCGAAGGGTTCGCCATGAAAATCGCCAGTGGCGACGTGCCGCCGCCGTTGAAGGACGTCACGCTCCGGTCGCTGGACGTCGGCCTCTTGCAGGCCGGGGCCAGCATGAAGGGCGAATTCGAGAACCGGCTGAAGCAGGTCATCGAGGAAGTCCAGACGTCGCCCAAACCGATCATCATGTTCATCGACGAAGCCCATACGCTGGTCGGCGCCGGCGGCGCGGCCGGCACGGGCGACGCCGCTAACCTGCTCAAACCGGCCCTGGCCCGCGGCACGCTCCGCACCGTTGCCGCCACCACCTGGGCCGAGTACAAGAAGCACATCGAAAAAGACCCCGCCCTGACGCGGCGCTTCCAGGTGGTCCAGGTCAACGAACCGAGCGAGGAGAAAGCGATCCTCATGATGCGCGGCATCGCCTCGGTGCAGGAAAAACACCATCGCGTGCAGATCTTGGACGAAGCCCTCGAAGCGGCTGTCAAGCTGTCCCACCGCTACATCCCCGCCCGGCAGTTGCCCGACAAGTCCGTCAGCCTGCTGGACACCGCCGCGGCCCGCGTGGCCATCAGCCAGCACGCCGTGCCGCCGGAAGTGGACGACTGCCGCAAGCGGATCGAAGCCATCCAGCGGGAGTTGGAGATCATCGGCCGCGAAAAGGCCGTCGGCGTGGATACGGCGGCCCGTGAAGCTTCGGCTCAGGAGCGGCTGGCCGCGGAACAGGACCGCTTGAAACCCCTGGAAGAACGCTGGACCGCCGAAAAGGCCCTGGTCGACCAAATCCTCGAACTGCGCGCCAAGCTTCGCGGCGAAACCGGCAAGGTCGAAGGCACCGCCAGCCAGCTGGAGAAGGCCGCCGATCAAGCCGCCGCGACGACGCCCGTCCAGACGGCCCAAGGCACGGGCGGCAACGGTCAACTGAGCGAAGCCGAACGCGCGCAGGTGTTGGAAAAATTGAAGTCACTCCAGGCGGAACTCCACACGCTCCAGGGCGAACGGCCTCTGATTCTGCCCACCGTGGACGAGCAAGCCGTGGCGTCGGTCGTCGAAGACTGGACCGGCATCCCTGTAGGCCGCATGGTCAAGAACGAAGTCGAGGCCGTGCTGCACCTGGCCGACGCCCTGGAACAGCGGATCATTGGCCAGCGGCACGCGCTGGACATGATCGCCCGCCGCATCCAGACCTCGCGGGCCAAGCTGGACAACCCCAACAAGCCGATCGGCGTCTTTATGTTGGCCGGCACCTCCGGCGTCGGCAAGACCGAAACGGCGCTGGCCCTGGCCGAAACGTTGTACGGCGGCGAACAGAACGTGATCACGATCAACATGAGCGAGTACCAGGAGGCGCACACCGTCAGCACGCTCAAGGGCTCGCCTCCGGGCTATGTCGGCTACGGCGAAGGCGGCGTGTTGACCGAAGCCGTGCGCCGGCGGCCCTACAGCGTGGTGCTGCTGGACGAAGTCGAAAAGGCCCACCCCGACGTCCACGAGATCTTCTTCCAGGTCTTCGACAAGGGCTGGATGGAGGACGGCGAGGGCCGCGTCATCGACTTCAAGAACACGCTGATCCTGCTGACCACCAACGCCGGCACGGAGATGATTATGAACTTGTGCAAGGACCCGGAGTTGATGCCCGACGCCGAGGGCATCGCCAAGGCGCTGCGCGAGCCGCTGCTGAAGGTCTTCCCGCCGGCGTTGCTGGGCCGCCTGGTCGTGATTCCGTATTACCCGCTGAACGACGAAATGATCGGCGCCATCGCCCGCTTGCAGTTGGGCCGCATCCAGAAGCGGATCCGGGCCAACCACAAGGTGCCGTTCACGTACGACGACGACGTCATCAAGCTGATCGCCAGCCGCTGCACCGAACTGGAGAGCGGCGGCCGCATGATCGACGCCATCCTGACCAACACCGTCCTGCCCGCCATCAGCCGCGAGTTCCTCGTCCGCATGATGGAAGGCAAGCCGATCGAACGCGTCCACGTCAAGGTCGCCGAGGGAGAATTCGCGTATGAGTTTGCCTGAAAACTGTTGTCCGTCGGTCACTCGTTGTCCTGGGAAACGTTTTTTCACCCGAATGGCACTGCCAAACACGAGTCGACTTTGAGGGGACAGGGGTCAGAGCTTGAATTGGGGGCTAACGATTGTGAGCGTCTCACTTTGAGTTGCACCTCGACTAGCACCCTTGACTATTCAAGCTCTGATCCCACTCTCTCCTCGACTCACCCAGTTTGCATGATTAGCGTCGGTCCTGTGGCAGAAAGGCATCTTCCTAGCAGTCAGTTTCACCAAACCCAGGAGAATCGTGATGAATGAAGCCACGTATCGCATGGCACCGTTCGATCAGTCCACGTATCTGAACGCGGGCAGGAACCCGTCCTCGGCAGGAGGAGCATGCCATCTGTTTGCCTTGAAATGGCTCTCGGAAATCGTCCACGACAAGAGCACGGGAAGCCAGGCTCGGGTGGACGCGTTGATTCGCTACGCGGCCGAAGTGAAGATGCTCTACAAGGCCTTCAGCACGCGATGGGGTGAAGGAGAGGCAGGAGCTGATGATGGAGTGGCCAATCTGCTCAAGCTCTCCATCGACGGCATTGTCGAATACCACACCATTGCCCTTCTCGCTGCCGCCGCCAGAGAAGAGCATCGCAAGGGCTATGTCTACACGTTTCGTTTTGCATCGGGCGGCGCGCACAGCATCGGGGTATACCGGAGCGGAGCGACATTCGGCGGACATATCTACGTGCTGGAGCCAAACTACGGTGAGTACAAGATGGGGAAGGGACAGTTCTTGAACTGGGCAAAGTGGCTGCAGACCACCATGTACGGGGCCTATGGAGCCATCTCCCAGCATCAGCTTCGCCCTGTGAGCAAGTATGTCTCGAGTGGCGGCAAGTTCGGTGGTGTCAAAGTGATGTAGCGGGGTCGGGGTCAGAGCTTGAATAGTGATTAAGGGTTGTGATCGTCTCACTTTCGCCCATTTTGACGGCATGGCAAGGCCATTAAGAATCGAATTCCCTGGTGCCCTGTACCACGTGATGTCGCGGGGCAACGAACGGCAGGACATTGTTCGGGACGAGGCGGACCGCGAAGAACGGCTGGACTGGCTCATGCGAACCGTCGTGACCTATGGCTGGCGGCTGCACGCCTTCGTGCTGATGACCAATCACGAGCATCTGTTCGTGGAGACCCCAGAGGCCAGTCTCTCGGCGGGAATGCAGTTCCTGAACGGCAGCTATACCGGCTACTTCAATCGGCGTCATGGAAGGGCCGGCCACCTTTTTCGGGGGCGGTTCAAGGGGCACTTGATCGAAGAGGACGGTTGTTTTCTAAAAGTCAAACGGCTTCCCGAACGCAAGCGGTTGCGGGGGCGACCTTCCCTGGATCGGATCGTCGAGGTGGTGTCGGCGCACTTCGGCGGCGATGGCGGCAGTTGGGCCCCAGGACGGCGCAGCGACGACGCTGCTCGGGCCATCGTAGCCTATCGGGCCCGAGCCCGCTTCGGCAACGCCGCCACCGAAGTTGCCGGGGCGCTGCGATACCGCGGACCAAGCAACGTGAGTCACGCCGTCCGACGCATCGAGCGCAGCGGAGAGTCTTTGCGGGAGGTCCTGAAGGCACTCGAGTCGCAACTGAACTAGCGCTATTCACCATTCAAGCTCTGACCCCATCATCGTCGTAGGAGGACGTAGCCTGTGCCAAAACCAAAACTGGTCTGTCACGACTGCAACGCGATTTTCAACCGTCGGAACAACCGGAACCAGGTCAGGACGACCTGCGTCGAGTGCAATTCATCACGCATCACGCCAGTCACGACGACCAAGCCGCCGCCTTCGCACACCCAGCAGGGGAACATCCCGGCCCCGCCGGATCCAAGCGGTCTTCCCCCGCCGCGCCCGACTCCACAGCTGCGCGGCGGGGCAATCACGCCGGAACTGCTGGTCCAGGCACGCAAGCGGCTCACAAAGGTGGTTAGACCACCCGTCGTCTTGCCCGGCCCCAGCGTGACGGCCATCGCACGCGGGATCCGCGTGCTGGCACACGAGGTGAAGAACACCGTCGTGGGGGACGTGTACGTGCGGGACATGTGGCGGAGGCCGGGGGAACAACGGGCCGGCTACATCTACACGCGGTTCGTCGCCCGCGACGTCGGTGATCGCCTGCGCGAAATCGCGTCCGGCGTCGCCAACTCATACCACCAGAATTACAACGACGAGTACCGGAATCGCGGCGCCGAATTGCCGCTGGACAAGGGTAACCGAACGACGTTTCTGTCCAACATCACGTATTACGAGTACGGCTGGAAGACACGTCTGCCGTACAATGCACGTTGGGTCCGTCGCAACGGCCGGCTGCTGGAAGCACTAAGCCAGCAGGAGAACAATGCGGTCAACAGCGTGATCCAGCGAAACCGCGGCGGCGAGACCTTCTCGGAGCGGCTGATCATCGCCGAGACGGGTGAGGTCTTCTATACGCCGGACCACTACGAGAATTTCTACCGATATCATCCTGGGACTCGGGCCTGGTATTGGTATCGGTCCGCGGGCGGTCACGGCGGACCGCTCTGGGACGAGTCCTTCTATGACGAGCGGTATGGGACCTGAGCTAGCGACTCGCGAACCAAGCGATGACTCGCCCATCCTCCGGACATCAGAAAAGGCGGCAGGAACCGTTCTTGGGGCACACTGTCGGCCCACGGTTGCCAGTCATCCGGAGAAGAACGCGAAAAGCGGCTGGGCTGGCTCAAACGAACCGTCAAAACCTACCGCTGGCGACGGCGTGCCTTCGTGCTGCTCTGGACGGCGGCGCCGAGTTGGTGACAAAATGGCCGGACCTGCTGGACGCGATCCGGCTTTCGATTTGCGAAGCTCGGAACCCCGTCGCTCCCGGAACGACGAAGGAAGAACCTGCGCCGGGGAAGTGACGGCGGACCGCCTGCCTGCCGAGAAGAGGAAGACTTCCGAGAAGCTCCCCAAACTCGGAATCACCGGTTTCTTCTCGCCTTGCGGGCTGCTATCCTGATGCCCTGGCGAAGTTGGTTTTCGCCGGATGCGATTCCGTGGGTTGCGGACCGTCGCATTCCGAGGGGCAAGTTGTTTCCAAGTTGTGTTCCCGATCCGGAGGTTACTAGCAATGTTGCGCAAACAAGGGATGGCTGCACTGGGCATTTGGGTTCTGTTGGCGGCGTACGCATTGGCGGCGCCGCCGTACAAGGCGTTGATCGTGGATGGCCAGAACGGCCACGACTGGAAGAGCACGACGCCGGTCCTGAAGAAGTTGCTGGAGGAGACGAAATTGTTTGCCGTGGACGTGGCGACTTCGCCCCCCAAGGGGCAGGACATGAGCGGGTTCAAGCCCGACTTTGCGGCGTACAACGTCGTCGTCGGCAACTACCAAGGCGACGCTTGGCCGGCGGCCACGCAGAAGGCGTTCGTCGATTATGTGAAAAACGGCGGCGGATTCGTCGTCTTTCACTTTGCCTGCGCCGCGTTTCCCGACTGGAAAGAATACAACGAAATCATCGGCGTGGGCGGCTGGGGCGGCCGAACCAAGGAGGCCGGACCTTTGGTGCGCTGGCGCGACGGGCGCGCCGTCCAGGAAATGGACGGCAAGGGACCACCCATCTACGCGCCCGCACCGAAGGAAACGGATATTCGAAAGAAGCGCATCACAGGATACGCCGACCGCGCCGGCAGCCACGGTCCCATGCAGCCTTTCCAGATCGTGATCCGCAATCCGGACCATCCGATCACGAAGGGACTGCCCGAGAAGATGATGCACGTGGATGATGAACTGTATGGCTGGCTGCGCGGACCCGCAAAGAACTTGACGGTCCTGGCGACCGCCTTCGCGCCGGCGGAACTCGGCGGATCGGACGAGCACGAACCGGTGCTGTTCACCGTCGGCTACGGCCAGGGCCGCACGGTCCAAGTCGCGCCGGGCCACACCGCGAAAGAACTCCAGAGTGTGGCGTTCATCGCCCTGTTCCAGCGCGCTGCCGAATGGGCCGCGACCGGTAGAGTCACCCAGCCGGTCCCCGCGGACCTGCCCACGGCGGAGAAGGCCAGCGTGCGCCAATAAGCAGGTTTCGGGCCGCCGTTGGGCAGACCGTCACGCGCGCCCGGTTCCTTGCCAACCGGGCGGGGGCGCCCGCCGTTCGTCCCCGCCCGCTGCCGTCTTACTTCCGTGCGGGAACGCCCCCGGTCGCCTCGATGCAGACCGCCCGTTCTGAGAGCGCGGTGACGTGCTCCGCCGGTCGCTCCAGCACGGTTTCAATCAGATAGTGCAGCAAACGCTGCAGTCCCGCCGGAGTCATGCCGTCGGCAATCGCCGCCGCACGCTCCTGGTATTTGTCGACCAGCGCATGGGCCTTCTCGAAGACTCCCGCCTGCTGGTACAGCTGGCGTGCCCGTTCCACGCGCATGGCAGCCGAGCGGGGCTCGCCGTTGACGAGTCCCAACAATTCCTCCTGTCCGGCGCTCGGCAGGCCCTCCAACGCCAGCGCCCACAGCAGCGTCGGCCGGCCCTCCAACACGTCGCTTCCTGCCGCCAGTTTGTTGTGTGAGTCTCCCTGCCAGTCGTTCAGGTCATTCAGAATCTGGAAAGCGACGCCCAAGTGCCGAGCGAACTGCCGCAGTACTTCGCCGCCTCCCTCGACGGGCCCTGCCAGGCGGGCGCCGCAATACAGGGCCGCCTCGAACGCCGGCGCCGTCTTGAGGGCGTAAATCGTCAGGGCTTCCAGCGGCCGGAGCCGCTTGTCGCGCGCGTCTCGCCAGACTAGTTCCGCGCCCTGGCCTTCCGTCAGCCTCGTGTGCGCGCTCGCCAGACAATCCAGGATGTCCGCCACCACGTCGGGCCCCAGGCACTTCGCCTCCCGGCTCACCAATCGGTACCCCATGCCGATCAGGTAGTCGCCCACGTTCAACGCGGTGGGAATCCCGTACTTGCGGTGCAACGTCTCCTGTCCGTAGCGGAAGCCGTCGTCGTCCTCGATGTCGTCGTGGATCAGCGACGCCTTGTGGAACGTTTCGATCGACATCGCGGTGCGTTTCACGGCGTCGATCAAGCCGGCTGAGTGCCTGGCGCCGTCCGGCGACGTGGCTCGGCCGCCCGTCAGGGCGTCATAGACCGCCAACGTGATGAACGGACGCGCATACTTGCCGCCCCGCGTCAGAAAGTCGTAGGCGATCGCCTCCGTAGCCGCGATCGGCTCCAATCCGGTCAGGCCTTTGCCATTGGTTTCGGACAGCCGCGGTCCGCCCCGTTGACGCGCCGCCAGCCGGTCTAATTCGTCCGGTTCAAACAGGCGCGATGCGGCGCGCAGGAGGTGGATATAAGTCGCCGTGTGCCGCACCGGCTGATGACGTCGCACGCGAATCATCTCGTTTACCCAATCCATGTCGACGGATGTGTTCCGGCAGTCGCTCGACAGCAGCGGGACCGCCATGCAGGGGATGCCCGCCAGCAAAATCTTGTCAATCGCCTTCTCCAGGACGTTCAAGCAGGCCACGCCCAGGATCGCGTCCACGTAGCCGCCCAGAATGATCTGCATCACCACGGGCGAGCCCTCGGCTACAATCACGCGGTATCCCAGACGTTCGGCCATAGTCCGAAAATCGGCAATGCTGCAAGCGCCGCAGGGTCCGCAATCCAAACCGAACTGGCTGTACTCCGCCGGGCAACCGTCCGCAGGCCGCAGGCAATGAGGCAGCAGAAGCAGGCGTCTGGCCGGCGGCACCGCCGCCACCTGCTCGCGCCAGAATTCGGAAGCCAAAGCCACCATCGTCCAGCCGACGTAGCCTTCCGGCAGCCCTAATTGCCCCAAGGTGTTCCGCGTGAGCGTCTCCATTTCGTCCTTGGAGAGCGGGTGCGATTTGTCCAGCCGCCCCGCCAGCTGGATGCACGCCGAACGAATCCGGTCACGGACGCCCCGGTCCTGCGGAACCTGCTTCAAGTGCGACGCCTTGCGTCGGAACGTCCGGCTGGCAACGTGCCCAGCGGTTGTTTCGGCTCGATCCTCGGTCACGGTGGTGAACGTCAAGATGCTGTCCTCGCAAGCCGCTGCCGATGGTGTCGGGGGCGCATTCAGGCCTGGTTGTCCGAAATTGCACTCGTTCTATATTCTATGTGCGGCAGGGGGCGGTTCGCCAGAGGGCAAGCCAGACCAAGCACCGGAAACGACGATCCGTCCAAGTGACGGTCCGGGCGGGTTTTTTTCGAGCACGCCCGCCGGCCCAGAAGCCAATCATCTGAACGGAAGCCCGGCTCTCCAAGAAAAGCCGGGCTTCTCGAAGCCCCCCGTTCTTCGCAAGCAGGCAGTTCAACCGTTCGGCGGCCGGCGCAGGGGATAGCGGCAACAATCGGCGGGGCAGATGTCGTGGCTGGGCCCGTAACGGCCGATGGCCAGTTTGACTGCTGCCGGTTCAAGACGTTCCTCAATCAGTTCCCGGATCATCCGCACAAAACGGGCATGGGTGCCTACGGTATCCGCCCTCACCACCGGGATCTCCAACTCGGCACACACAGCGGAGGCCTCGATATCCAGGTCGTACAGCACCTCGAGATGATCCGACAGGAAGCCGATGGGAGCCAGAACGAGGCCGGTCAGTCCTGATTGGCCGCCCAGCCCGCGAATCGCCGCCAACACGTCGGGCTCCAGCCAAGGCTGGCTGGGCGGGCCGCTACGGCTTTGATACACCAAGTCCCAACGCGAAAGCTGCAGGTGTCCGGCCACGAGTTCGGCCGTCTCGCGCAGTTGTTGCGCGTAATCACAGTGAGCCGCCATCGCCAGGGGAATGCTGTGGGCCGTGAACAGGACGTGCAGCCCGCGGCGACTCGCCGGTGGAAAATGGTCCAGCGCGTCGCGGACGCGCGCCGCCGTCGCTTCGACAAAGCCCGGATGGTTATAGAACACTCGCAACTTGTCGATCTCCGGCGCCCCGGCCCCCACCTCCGCACGCGCGGCCTCCATGTTCTCCAGGTACTGCCGGCAACCGGAATAAGAACTGTACGCCGAAGTGACGTAGGCCAATGCCCGCCGTCTGCCGTCAGCCGCCATCTGACGAACGGCGTCCACCAGCAAGGGCCGCCAATTCCGATTTCCCCAGTAAATCGGCAGGCGGATATCCCGCCGCTGCAACTCGTCGCCAAGTGCGGCGATCAACTCCCGCAACTGCGAGTTGATGGGGCTTACACCGTCGAAATGGTAATAGTGCTCCGCCACCTCCAGCATCCGCTCGCGCGGAACCGGCTTGCCACGCAAGACGTTTTCCAGGAAAGGAATTACGTCGTCGCGGGATTCGGGGCCACCGAACGAGACGACCAATAGCGCGTCGTAAGAGGCATTTGACATGCGTTGTAACAGCCCGACGAGCAAAGCAAGAGCGACGAGATTCGCGGAAAACGGATACCGAGCGTCAAGCCCCTTCACCGTGCCCACGCCTACCGCTGACGCACCCCTGACGGACGTGGGCCCAACGTCCTACGACCGATCGCCTTAGAAGAATGACCCCGACGGGACTCGAACCCGTGTTGCCGCCGTGAAAGGGCGGTGTCCTAGACCACTAGACGACGGGGCCTCATGCTCTCCGGCTGTCTGGTAAACGGGCCGGAACGAAACGGTATTAAAGGTTCCGAAGCGGTGACCGTCAAGTGGTTGGCCCAGATTCCGCCAAGAAACGACCCACGAGGGCAGATCATTGGAGGCGGTGCGCGGCGAAGAAAGGGGTGAGTTGATCCAGAAGTGGAGCGAGCGTTTCTGGGAAGGAGCACACGGCACGGCTAACCGTCCGCAACGGTCTCGCTGGGTTCCGCAGCCACCGTCTTGACTTGTTGAGCCGCCTCGTTGCGTTTGATCGCTTCGTACACTTCGCGGCGATGCACCGGGACTTCCTTGGGGGCTTCAACTCCCAGCCTCACCTTGTCACCGCGGATCTCCACGACGACAATGGTGATGTCGTTGTTGATGACGATGCTCTCATTTTTCTTCCGCGACAAGACCAACATGGTGCCATTCCTTTGCCGTGCTCCTCAGTTCCCCCAACGATTCATTCGCCAAGACATTATTCGCTCGTATGGCCTTTCAGGCAAACGTGTCGCGGGTCACCCAACGACTTCCGCCGCATTCGTCCAGCAATCTGGGCATGCACGTTCTTTCCACTCTACGCGACCAAAATAGGCAGTCAAGCGAAGTTCGGCAAACTGATATCCTTTTCCGCAACTAAATTCCAGATCTCGGCCTACGATTGGTACGTTTGGAGTTTCTTGGTGGTTCGTCATGAATTAACGACGTTCACCGATTTTCGCAATTGCCGACATCCGCCGCCGTTGCGAAACGCTCCCGACTTTCTATAATGCTACCAATTCCACGAAACTGGATCGACTGAAATCCAAACACTGTAATGACTTAGGGTCAGCTTCATGCTCGCCTGGCTGCGGAATGTCGGGATGACTGTCTGGACCGTGGCAAAAGCCATGCTGCTCACGCTCCGCTATTGGCTGATCACCTACCGCGGCGACCGCGGGACTTTTACGGAGAAATTTCAGTATCCTGAGAAGCCCGTTTCTGTTTCCGCTCGTTATAGGGGGTTCCACAGGTACGATTTAACCACCTGTATTGCGTGTGACCAGTGTGCGAAGGCTTGCCCTGTGGATTGTATCTACATCGGCAAGGAGCGAGTCACCGGCGGGAAGGGGTTTCGAGTCACCGGATTTGCGATCGATTACTCCAAGTGCATGTTCTGTGCATTGTGCGTGGAGCCATGTCCCGTGGACTGTATTTTCATGGGCTCGACGCACGACCTGAGTTGTTACAGCCGCGACGGCTGCATCGTCGATTTCTCCCGTTTGCCGCTGGAGGTGGCCTGGGGCAGAACGACCTTGAACCCCACTGCGGTGGCGCAATCCAAAGTCGTTGTGGAACCAGTGCACGGGGGTCCGAATTCCTGAGCTGCGGACGTCGAAGATCGAGGGAAAACCATGACACCTGCGATGGCCTCCTCCATTGGAATTGTGGCGTACCTGGCGCTGTTTGTCGCCGTCGGCCTCCTGTTCCTGTTTGTCATCCTGCTGCTTGGCCGCTTCCTCCGTCCGTCCTGTCCGCACCAGGAAAAGCGTGATGTCTACGAGTGCGGCGAGCCGACGATCGGTTCATCGTTCATTCAGTTCGATTTGCGTTTCTACGTGGTCGCCCTGCTGTTCATCATCTTCGACGTCGAGGTCGCCTTCTTCTTTCCGTGGGCGACCGTCTTTGGGAAGACGATGCACTTGGCCGACAAGCGGGTGCAAGTGGTCGAGTCCCGTTCTCTGGAGCTGACCAAAGACGCGCGACTGCTGTACCGCGAACTCGGTGTCGACGATCCCATCGCGCCGAAAGAGGTTCCGGCGAGTTTGGCGGGTCAACTGGCCTTTACCGACGACGCCAGCCGGCGGGCCGCCGCCGTGGTCAAAGCCAGATCTCGTCAACTGGCCTGGATCACGATCCTCGACATCGGGCTGTTCTTCGCCGTGTTGATGGTCGGGTTCGCTTACGTCTGGAAGCGGGGCGATCTGGACTGGGTCCGCGCCGTGAGCCGCGAACGGGCGGGTCTGGCTTGGTCGGAACCCGCCGCGAGAGATCTGACTGAAGAGCCCGTGTATTCGGCTTGACGGGATCGCCCCCAATAACTCCGACGCGGTGGTCAGGCGAGAATCATGAACGTAACGCAACTTGGTAGCGACCTGCAGAGCAGATTTGGCCCAGGCGTACTCGGTGCCAACGTCGAGACGATCGACCCGTGGATCGAATTGACGCCGGAGGTGCTCGTCCCGGTCTGCCAGTTCCTCCGCGACGAGCCGAGCCTGCAGTTCAACATGCTGAACTGCATCAGCGGGGTCGACTTCTGCCACACCGATCCCAAGAAAGCAGCGAAATCGCCGTGGCAGCCTCACCTGGAAGTCGTGTATCACTTGTCCAGCCTCGCTCGCAAGCATTGGCTGGTCCTGAAGGTCAAGCTGCCGCGTTGGAAAGACGGCAAGGCCGGTCAGCTGCCCGAGGTGCCGTCCGTCAGCAGCATCTGGAAGACGGCCTTGTGGCACGAGCGCGAAGTCTACGACCTGATCGGCGTCTGGTTTGACGGACACCCGGACCTGCGGCGCATCCTGTGCCCGGAAGATTGGGTCGGGCACCCCCTGCGAAAAGACTACGAGATGCCGTTAGAGTACCACGGGATTCGGGGACGCTAGGAACACGAGACACACCATGACCACCGCGCTGGATGAGACCAGGACCATCGAGTTTGACGTCCGCACGGACGAGATGCTGATCAACATGGGACCGCAGCATCCCAGCACGCACGGCGTGCTGCGTCTGGTGCTGCGGACCGACGGCGAGGTGGTCTCGGAGGTCGAACCGCACATCGGCTACCTGCACCGCTGTGCGGAGAAAATCGGGGAGAACCTGACGCCCCGGCAATGGATTCCGTACACCGACCGCATGGACTACCTCGCCGGCATGAACATGAACCTCGGCTGGTCGCTGACCGTCGAGAAACTGCTGCAGCACGAGGTGCCGGAAAAGGCCCGCCATCTCCGCGTGATCATCGCCGAGATGAACCGCATCGCCAGCCACTTGGTGGCCATGGGCACGTACGGACTCGATCTGGGCTCGTTCACTCCCTTCCTGTACGCGTTCCGCGAGCGGGAGAAGATCCTGGATCTGTTCGAGGAAGCCTGTGGCGCGCGGCTCACTTACAGCTACATTACCCCCGGCGGCGCGACGGCCGATCTGCCACGTGGCTGGACAGACACGTGCCTGGCGTTTCTGGAGCAGTTGGAGCCGGTGATCGAGGAGTACCACACGCTGCTCACCAGCAACGCGATTTTCATTAAACGCACGGCCGGCATCGGCGTCCTGCCGGCGGAGATGGCGATCAGCTACGGCTGCACCGGTCCCGTGTTGCGTGGCAGCGGCGTGGACTGGGACCTGCGCCGCGACGGCGAACCGTTCTACACGCGGATGTACGATGGCTACAAGTTCGAGGTCATCGCCCAAACCGGCGGTCACTATCCGCAGGACCACGACTACCCGCCTGTCCCCCAGGAAGCGGTCCTGGGCGACTCCTGGCACCGCTTCTATGTCCGCATGTTGGAGGTGGTGCAATCGGTGTTCTTGGTCCGCCAGGGCATCGAGTTCTACCGTACCGCCGCCGGCGACTGGGGAATTCCCATCAAGGCAACGCAGAAACTGCCGCCCGGCGAGGTCTACTTGGAAACTGAGTGTCCCAAGGGCCAGATGGGCTTTTATCTCGTCAGCGACGGCTCGGCCATCCCTTGGCGGGCGCGCGCTCGCAGCAGTTGTTTCTGCAACCTGTCGGTCACCGCGGAACTGTGCCGCGGCTGCTTGATCGCCGACGTTCCGGCTGTGGTCGGCTCGCTGGACCTTGTCATGGGCGAAATCGACCGTTGAAGGCGTCGGGGTCCCGGACGGCTCGGGAGCCCGCCCGAATGGTTTTCTGGTTGAGAGCGTCCCTGCTCTTGGACAAGGCGGAAGGTAGGCTGGAACAAGTCCGCGCAGTTCCGGCAGGAATTGCAGCGATTCAGATGTGCTTCGAAGTGCCGGAACTGCGCGGACTTGTTCCGGCCTACTGATCGCCATCGGGAACCGCGGAAGCCACGAACTGGAACCAGCGCTGGGGGACGATCACTCCCGCCGATTGGCCTTGGCTTTCGCTTTCCGTCCGAGCTTCGGCTTTGCGGCAGGCGTCGGTTCGCCTTGGTTCGGCGTTGGCATGGGGGCCTTGATGGCTTGACGCCAAGCCACGAGTTTGGCGTGAAGTTCCTTGGCCTTGTCCGGCATTTGCGTGGCCAGGTTTGTCGTTTCGCCGAGGTCCAAACGCAGGTGGTACAGTTCCAGCCGCCCGTCTTCGAAGAACTCCATCAGTTTCCAATCCCCGGCGTGGATCACTCCGACCGGCGTCGTGCGCCATTGGCCTTGTCCCATGCCGAGATAGCCGGGGAAGTGCTGGAAGATCGCCTCGCGCTGCAGCGCGGCGCCCGCGTCGCGCAGCAGCGGCACCAGACTCTCGCCGTCCAGCACGTAGTTTGCGGGCGGCTTGGCGCCGGCGATATCGAGAAAGGTCGGATACACGTCCACGTGGATGGCGGGCACGTCGCAGGCCGAGCCGGGCTTGGTCACGCCGGGCCAGCGGACGATGAACGGATCGCGGGTGCCGCCTTCGTACAGGCTGCCCTTGCCGCTGCGCAGGGGCGCGTTGTCCGTCGTGTCGCTGGAATCCTTGGCGATGCCTTCGCGCGCGTAGCCACCGACGCCGCCATTGTCGCTGGAGAAGATCACGACCGTGTTCTCGGCTAGATTCAGTTCATCCAGCGCCGCGAGCACCCGGCCCACGCTTTCGTCCAGGCTGGCAATCATCGCGGCGTAGGTCGAGTTGCGATGGCCACCGACGGACAGTTTGGGCTTGAACTTATCGATCAGTTCCGGCTTGGCGTCCAACGGCGAATGCACGGCGAAATGCGGCAGGTAAAGGAAGAACGGGCGATCCTTCTGCCTGCGAATGAAATCCACGGCCTTGTCGGTCAGGAAGTCGGCCAGGTACTGGCCCGCCGGGTATTCGGTCGGAGGGCTGGTGGCGAAATCAAAGTGCTTGCCCATCGAGACAATGGCTTCGTCAAAGCCGCGCCGGCCGGGATGATATTCGCCCTGCTGGCCGAGGTGCCACTTGCCGAACATGCCTGTCGCGTAACCGGCCGCCTGGAGGGACTGGGCAATGGTGATCTTGTCGAGCGGCAGATGCTGGACGTTGTCCACGGGCCGCAGGGGGCGGGTCTGCCACGCGAAGCGGTCGATGCCGCCGACCGTGTAGACGCCCGTCCGCGGGGCGTACTGGCCGCTCATCAGCGCCGCACGCGTCGGAGTGCAGTTCTGGCAGTTGTGGTAACAAGTCAACCGCATTCCCTGCGCCGCGAGCCGGTCGATGTTAGGCGTTTCGTAGTACTTCGACCCCTGGACGCCGAGGTCCGTCCAGCCGAGGTCGTCGGCGAGGATGAAGACGATATTCGGCTTGCCCGCGGACCGGGCCGAATCGGCAGCGTTCATCGCTTGGGGCAACGCAAGCAGCAGGATCGTAAGCGTGAGCATGCGGTGCTTCATGGCATCGTTTCCTTGGCGCGGGTGGAAGGTGTTTCACTCAGGCAAGGTGGAAGGTGTCGTGCCGGCTGCCGGTGATGACTCGTCAGTGGATGAAGCAGTTATGGTATCCCACGCACTCAGACAAATCCAGCGGATGCGTTCGGCGGGCGATGCCGTGGCCGGCGTCCCAGAAGGACTTGTCCTTGGCCCGCTCACCCGAGGATAGGTGAAGGACCGGTGGAACAGGCGAGGTCGAGCCCGTCGGAGTCCGTGTAGTTGAGGGCCTGCTCCAAATCGATTCCCGCCACAGCGATCCTCATCGCCAAGCCTGCCATCTTCATCGGCATTCCTCCTTACTCGAAATCCAGGAGCCGTGCCAAGAGCGGATGCCACCACGTGCGAGTCTTTCCCGGCCGGACGGAGTCTTCAGAACGGTCTGTACCTTGTGGTTCAGGCATGGCAACAGCCTATCACATCCCAGCCCACGCGGCGAGAAGGTCGTCAACGCCAAACCTCCAGAGCACGGGCAGGCGAAACCCAATGGCTCGTACCGCTCGGTCCCCGAAAGGCTTTTGGTCCGCTCACCTGCGCAGTTGGAAGGCGAACCTCTGCGTAAGCAACACGCCGTCTTTTCGCCACGCGGTCGAAGTTCGGCGTCCGGACGGGATGGTTGCCGTACTTGCTTGAGACCGGCTGATCGACGTTAATGAGTGCCGAAAGTGCGGGGAGACCGTTCCGTGGTTCGAGTTCCCCACATCAACGTTCGTCGGCTTCAATTAGCGGTTGGTCCCGTTTCCGTGCTGGGAGTACTGTAACAAAAAGGAGGTTACCCGTGAAACCTCGGCGATTTTCTCTGGCCTTGTGCGTCGCCCTGTCGGGTGTGGGCATCTGCGCTGGCGACGTTCTCGTCGTGCGCGATGGAGAACCTGCGGCGACCGTGGTGATCGGCCAAGCGGCGTCCGCGCAGGTGCAAGCGGCCGCGGGCACGTTGGCCCAGTACGTGCTGGAGGCTTCCGGAGCGCGGCTGCAGATCGCCCGCGACGATGCCCTGCCTCAAGATCGGGCATCTGCGTTAATCCACATCGGAGTCAGCCGGCTGCCCGTCACGCAGAACGTGCTGCCCGCGGACTTGGATGCCGACGGTTTTGTGATCTTGGCCAAGGGTCAAGACATCGTCATCGTCGGCCCTTCGGACGACGGCACGGAGTTCGGGGTGTACGACTTCCTGGAACGTCACGTCGGAGTCCGCTGGCTGCTGCCGGGCGACGACGGGACGGACGTTCCCAGCCGCAAGACGATCAGCGTGCCCGAAGGCCGGGTCCAGGATCAGCCGGTCTTCTTTTCTCGGTTGCTGAGCGGTCTGCGGGGCGATGCCCAGTCGCGCTGGGCTCGCTTCAACCGGATGCATGGCCGCGTATCGTTTCACCACAATTTGCTGCACCTGTTCCCGCCGTCGCGCTACACGAAGTCGCACCCGGAGTTCTTTCCGGTGCTGAAGGACCAAGCCCGGTATCTGCCCACCCAGGACGACGATAACGGCTGGCAGCCCTGCTTCACCGCGCCCGGGATCGTCGAAGAGGCTGTCCGCAACATCTCGCAGCGGTTTCGCGACCATCCCCAGGAGACTTCCTACTCGCTGGGCATGAACGACAGCGGCAGCTTCTGCCGGTGCGCCAACTGCCTGGCCCGGATCTCCGGCGAGAAGAACTATCTCGGTTGGGTCGATTATTCGGACCTGTACTACGACTGGTGCAATCGCGTGATCGAAGGCGTCCTGAAGGAGCACCCCGACAAGTGGTTCGGCTGTCTGGCCTACTTCAACGTGGCCACGCCGCCAGCCAAAGGCAAGGT